>PAAU01000010.1 GCA_002699445.1 Micrococcales bacterium
ATGTCCGTGAAAGCTTCGTGCTTAAAGCCTCGAGCTGTAGGCGCGTGCAGCTATCGAGTGTTCGAATTTCAGAGATCGCATCGCAGAGGACACTGCTGGCTTCTTTGCCGTTCAGAACTTCGCCAATTGCAGAAAGCGACAACAGACCGCCCTTGATCTGGTGAAGGTCGCCCTTGAACTGCTCACTCAAGCAAAGAGAACAATCGGGCGCAGATCCCAACTCATCCTCGGACAACATCGAGGCAACGGTCGACTTCACGTTAACAATGCGTTCAAGGATGCCGATTCGCAGTGCGCGTACCATCTCACGCTCTTCTTCCTCTTCGGCGCTTTCGTTCCCATGTTTCGCTTGGCACAGTAATTCGACCTCATCCGAGGAGGAGGATGAATTAGAGGAGGAGGCCCATTGGCGCATGCTCTGCTTTGCCCTTTCGTCCGCCACTACCGCAAACTTCCGAAGCTGCGTTCGGGATCTGACTCGACGCACCAGTTGCCGCCTGAGGTTTCGCCAGCTCACGTCCTTGTGCACCACGCCATCCGCGTGCCGGAGGTACATTTCGACGTCGTCGCGCTGGGTGTTTGCCGAGCGGATGAACGTGTGGAGACCACCCGAAAGAGCAGCGCGAAGTCGTTTGTCTTCGATCAGTGCAGTGCACAGAGTCTGTGCAATGTCTGTTCCGAGAGGTACGTCCGCTCCCAGGTTCTGGTCGAGAATGCAGATAATCGTGGATACGGAGGGCTGCACCTGCTGCGCTTTGTGCAGCATGTTCTCCACGGGACGAGTCATGTGCTCTTGTTGGTCGCCCAAGACAAGGAAGGACGATCCCATCTTCTTTAGGCATGACTTGAGCAGCATGCGCTGCATTTTGCAGTCGTCGAGTGCCACGATGCAGGTGTTTTCTGGCAGCACGTCGTCGTCGCCGCCGTCGTGATCTCCTTGTTGTTGTTGTTGTTGACTCCCTTCGACGCACAGCACCGGCACGACGCACCGCACTTGGAAGAACAACCTCTCAGTGTTCTTGTTGCCAAACACGGAGACGTGAAGCGCGCCCATCAGTGCCTCGATCACCGCGCGCGTGAGGGAAAGTCCGTCTCCAGATGACTGCAGTGAATTGTGCTCTCCTGCCACCCTGACGCCCTCCTTGAACAGCTCGTGGAGTCGCCCGTTGTGTGCCATCTCCTTGAATTTTCTCGTCTGCTCCCCACTGCTGCCGCCGGTATCCAAAACCTCGTTGCCGAAGCACATGCACAGCATGCCCTTGACGCTGGTGTCGAAGTACAGCTTGCTCGCGGAGTCGGAATTCACCAACGTCCCTGGTGTCATTCCACCGATGTTATCCACCACCGTCTCCTCAGGATGCAGCAAGGTGTACTGCGCCGCCGAAGGCAGACCCATCTTCGCGGCGTCGGAGCGCCACGTGTCTTTGTCGCAGGCGATCCATGCGCACACCCTCAACGACTCCCGCACGCCGTACTTGAGGGCATTGGACTCCAGGTTGTACGTGGCGTGCTTCAGGGCGTGTGGGTCTGCCATGCAGTCGCAGAGGCCGTGCACTTCCAGTCGCTGCGACTCATTTGTTGTCGTTGTCGGGCCGAGGTGACGCAGGAGTTTGGACAACAGCTCGTGCTGTCGGCACTCTGACCACTGCACGCTGTAGGTGCAGCTTGCCAGGCAGCCAAGCACAACGTGGTCGTTCAGTCCGCGCAGCAGCGTGTCCACCTCGACCTGGATGCCGGCCACGTCGTCCACCATGCTCTCTTGGGCGTACTCCGGCAAGCCCGAAATGAGGTGCTCCAGCACGCCGACCCTGGCCTGCATGGCCAGCGCGGAGTTCTTCACCTCGTGCTGCACCCACTTGAGGTGCGTCTGCAGCGTCTGGTTCCGCGTGAGCTGGATCTCCACCTGGTGCTGCTTCCGCTCGAGCTCCTTCACGACGGTGCGGTCGCGGATCACAACGGCCATGCGACTCTCGCCATCTTTGCCGTCGTCCTTATCATTGGCGAGGAAAACCTTGGCCACGGTCGCCTCGCAGTTGATGACGGTCGACCGCCGATCATCATCATCATCATCATCATTGACCTTCGACAACTCGAATTCGTAGATGATCGAAAGCGGACTGCTGCCTTGCTTCGCGCAAATCATCTCCCCTTTGACGCCAAGCACCTCGGCCAGCGTGTGGCCCTTAATGTCGCCTTGGTAACCGACCTTGAATGCCAGCTCCTCCAAGGCGGGATTGTTGTCCAGGATGCGGCCCTCGAATGGCGAGTCTCCCTCTACGATGGACATGGCCTCATCTACGCAACCCCAAACGGCGTCCTTGTCCGCAGACACTTCAGCGGCGCGCAGCTCGTCCTCCACGTCAACGTGCACGGCCATCATCGTCTTTTTGTCATCTCCGATTTTCACTGCGATGCGCTGACGTCGGTAACCACCGCGTTTCTCGTCGTAGCGACGCTCGATGTGGCAAACGGTCCTCACTTTCCCTTCCGCCATACGCGCAATGTTTGCCCTGGCATGCAGTTGGAGGTCTTCCGGGTGGAGCTTATCCATTGCACACTTTCCAATCCAGTCCGACGCGTCGGTGCCTAGGTACGATCCCTCTGTGAGCATCTCCTTCACCACGGGAATTGCGACCAACGGCATGTCTGCCTTCTCCTTGGCGTTTTGCATTTCTGCAAGCATGACATGGGCCCCGGAGCTTGTCACTGTGTCCAGCAGCATTTGCAACTTGTCTTTGCGCTTCTCCTCATCCTCGACGTCCTGGAACAAGGCGAGGAATGTCCTTTTTCTTGGGACTGTCCCTGACAACGGACCGTATCGCACCACTGCCTTGATCCTCCTCCACTCCTTCTTTGCCTCGTCGTACCTGCGTTCAAATGCGCTCAACTGAAAGACATTCGGCGAGGAGATCGCCTTTTCAATCTTTGGTGCAATGTCTTCCTCTAGGCATTTTGGACAGAGGTTGTGAATGGCCGACAAGCCCACCCAGTCCGATGCCTTGATGCCGAGGAAGGACCTGTTGGTTGGTACGACCGAAACAATAGGAGTCTCGCCTTCCACTATGGTGCCGGTCATGACTGTGAGGCCCATGTTGCCAATTCCGTTCAGGACTTGCTGTAGCTCGCTTTGTGCCACCTCCTTGTCGCGCACCGCGGCCTGGTGCACCTCCTGCGACACTGATTTTTTTCCCGTTGCTTCCATGACATACTTCTCGTGTGCTTCGGGCACCTCCTTCGCCTCCATGTGGCCGTCCCAGACGCACGTGCCGGTCTCGTGGTCAAAAGTGGGCACCGACCTGGCTCGCACCCGCACCGGTGCCTCGGTACCGTCTTCTCCTGGTCGCATGATGGTACCCTCCCAACACCACACCTTTTGCTTCTTGCTATCCGTGGTCTCTGGCAACACGGCAGCATGTCTCAACGAGTCGTTCACCGACGAGACGAAAATCGCGGATTCGTCCGGGTCGACGATGCGGCGCAGACACCACTCTGCAAAGTCGGGCTGCACAACTCGCTCATCTCCGACTCCCCACACGGACTCTGCGTTGATTGACCTCGTGAAAAGGAGGCGCTTGCTGAGGTCCACGCCTGATCGGTCTTCGTTGGCGCTTGCTTTCCAAGCGTACACGTGCACATCAAGAGATCTCGCCAAGTCTTCCAGTTGGTGATCCATTTTTGAGGAGATGGTGCTGATAGGTTAAACGGCTGCAGTGATGGGTTAAGTAGTGCCACGCCCACCACCTTTCAACGGCCATTTGGTCGATGTTGCCTCCAACGGTCGTGCCGTTGCGTTGTGTGTGCGACAAAAATCGGTTCAGTGGTTCAACGGCCCGAAATGGACAAAATGCTCGCCAAAGCGGCTCCTGATCCAATGCAGTGTCCCTTGTGCATGGTGCCCGTGATTTGTCACCTTGACAAAGTGTTTAGCGTCTAGCCTGTGCTCGTGTAACTACTTAAGCGGCCTGCCTTGCCTCCGGCGCGCTTAGCAACAGTGGTAATAAAGCTCACATCGCCACCGCCACCGCCGTCACCGCTGCCATGCAACAGCAAGAGGAAGAAGAACAACAACAAGCGGCCCACGCGCGCCAGGACAACGGCGACGGTGGAGAATCCCCGGTCCTGTGCGACGCGGGAAGCGAGTGCAGCGGCAATAATCACGATGATGATAACGGCGATCGTCGTAGTAGTGGTCCCGTGGCAGAGGAGTGCTGCTCGGAGGAGTGTCTCCTCTGCCGCGTCGACTGTCGACCCGAGGCGTACGGAATCACGCCGTCGGCGACGCAGTCGCTGCGGCAGCTGATGCTGATCGAGGCCTCCAACTTTGGGATGATCCCGGACGACCTGCTCTTCTGCAAGGTGGCCGAGGCGTACCGCGTTCTCATCTACGACCCGGCTCACGACAGAGGAGAGGCGGACGTGCCGCTGTGGACCCCTGCAGACGTCAAGCACCACTTCACCAAATGTCTCACGCTGCTGCCGAGGCGCAACGTGGTCTCCACCATGAAGTCACTGACTCGCATCGAGAAGCACATCCGCCTCAACGAGCTTTTCCAGACAGACACGGACAGTGGCAGGCGTGAGATCTGTCCCAAATCCCTCGACAGTTACCTCAAAGTGGTGAAGACGAGGATGGACATGCAGAAGACGCTCATGGGCATCAACAAGCTAGACGCCGGCCACATCGAGGCGAGCCGCCTCGGCGTGGCAACGGCGGGAGGAGCAGGAGGCGGTGGCGGAGGTGGAACGGCTGGCGAAGGAGCAGGCGACGCAATGGTCGACATCGACATGACGGGAGAGTCGATGTTTGCGTGATCAAAAGAAAGAGCAAGCGGACAGGCCTGGCCCCTTAATGCCGCTAGTTTTTTTTAATTATTATTTACTTTAAGCCCGCTGCCGCCGCCCGCCAGCGACCCTCGTGGCAACCCACGCCGCCAGCTCTGCGCACTGCGACGCCGTGAACAACACCGCGCACACGTAAGCGACCGACGTGACAAGTCCCATGCTCAAGCCAGAGTCCATCAGGAGGGACGCGGAGGCTTGCCAAATGCCACCACCACCACCACCAGTGTCAAGTCCGGTGTTACTGGCGTGATGAACAGATGATGATGCGGTACCACCACCACCGTGCATGTGAGAATCAGGATACTGTCGGTGCATTGATTCTGTTCTTCGGTGATACAGGAGTGCATCCTCCTCTTTTAAGCATCCCTTTTGCACAAACTCTTCCTCTTCCTCTTGGAGCCATGGCACTTTTGATCATTTCCGCTGTCATCTTTAAACCAACGTCCATAGAGCGTCTCAGGTCCACCCTCTGTAACTCAATGGCTGCTCTCTGCTGTGCAAGCTGTTCCATTCTGTCAATCATCGCGGCATTGTCCTGTCTGAGCGTACAAAACGTGTACGGTTTTAGAGGCGGCATTCCGTCGTCGTCGGCAAACGTATCGCCTTGATGCTGATGATGCTGTGAATGACTAACTCCTCCGGCGGCGGCTTCTCTTACGACTTGCTCTCTCGCACGTGGCACCTGCTCTTTGCTAGAACAAGGAGGAGCAGGAGCAGGAGCAGGAGCAGTCTTTGGGACATTCTTCTTCTTCTTTTCCTTAAATTTCATGCTGCTTGTTGTTCGCAACTTGGATTTATTTTGTTGCAAGAACTCATAGGCTATCTGCACCCTGTGAAACTGATCGACCGTGGAGACACATCCGCTTCTGTCAGGGTGAGTCTCCTTCAATTTTGCCCTCCATGCCCTTTGAATTGCCTTGAAATCGTCATAGCGCGTCACGCCGAGCACTTTCCTTGCCTTGGTCACGGTGTCTATGGTCGACCCATCTCGAATTTTCGTCATCTCGTTTGTCTGCTCTCCCTCTTTTTGTCAACCGAAGGAGGATTAATTATACCCTTTTCAAGTCAATTTCAAGCGGCACTGCCGTTAAGAATTCAACGGTCCGATTAGCATGCTGATTTCCAGGCCGTTCCTTTCGGACATGACGTAGTCCGAGCAGTCGCAACCCCCACCGACGTTCTCGTCGCACTGGCAGGTGCACCCGCAGTCTACCATCATGGCCTGCCAAGTAGCTTCCCGCATGGCCACACGACCACCACCGCTAGCCGTAGCGGTGGTGGTGGTGGAAGTGAGCAGCAGCTCGTTCGCCAAACTACGGCAACGGAGGAACGACGCGGCGTTGCGCATCACCCAAGCGCAGTGACGGAGAAGTGCAGACATGCCGTTGTCGTTGTTGCCTGTCTCTCCGTCGTTTTGAGCGAGCCTCTCGAATTGCCATCGCAGTCGCGAGGCCCGCGAGGCCAGGTCTCTTAAGGACGCTTCTTCTTTACCTGCATCCTTCTCAACGTCTACCAAGAAGCTCAAGCTGTCCTGCAGCAGCATCAAACCCGTGGTGGTGGCGAGAAGCGTAATAAGTGGTGGTGCGAAAGTGTCTGAGTCGAAGAAGTCGCTGCTCCTCAACTCGTCGTGTGCATCAGTTTGATGATGATGATGATGATCCAAGAACATACCCGCCATGAGTTTTGCAGAATTCAGTGCGCCTTCGAATTCTCGAATGGTCAACTGAGCTGCAAGTGTGGTGCACCAAGCCAAAGTGCACTCTCCAACGACGGAACTGGTCCGGTACTCGCACGGCCTCGTTTTGCTCGAGGTGCACACTCTGGTCCACCCAAAGCCGGTGACGAAGACGGCAGTCGACCCTTGGAGTGTCTGTTGCAGAGCGCAAGCGTAGCGCCGTGCGTGATATGCCAGTCTGTTTTCAAGTGACTGCTTTCGCTGGCAGAATCGAGCGGATTGGTGGTGGTGGTGGTGCTGCTGCGCGTGCTGTTCGTGGTAATCTTGAATGTACCGAGCAGCGTTCAGGAAGGAATTGTGCTTTGAGTACAGGAGCTCTCTTCCGTCCGGACCTTCTCTGTCGTAGCCCAGCGCTTCGAGGACCAAATGCCAGTTCACGGGCGCCACCGGTATGTAGAAAGATCCAGCCGGTGCAAACCAAGTGAGCATGCAGTCACGCACACTGTCAATCAGACATTTGAGATTGTCGCCTGGCGCGCTGCGGCGCTCCTCGATGACGTGATCAGTGGTGGAGGCGTGGGTGATGCCGTGGCGTTCCAGTATGCGCTGCATGGCAGGGTTAGGGTGAAAAGCGGATGGTAGATCCAGGTGATTATATACCTTTCGAGTTTGGTGCGGCGTGCGTAAAGATAGAGAGAGCGAGAGGGAGGGTCCGTCTCTTGCGTGCAAAGAGAATGACACAAGCTTTGGCTTCTGATTTTCGTCAAGCTGCGGTTCCGCTGGTGCTGCTCGCTGCCTGGGCGATCAACTTTGTTCGGTTGACGAGTTCCATCTCCAGTGCCGACAAGGACCTGTGGTGCACCGCTGGCGACAGAATGGCACATTTACAGCACACGCACTTGCTGCAGGAAGTCAAGAAACTGCCAACGACCGAGCCAGGGCCATGCGTCGTGGTTTGGCGTAACCGAGTGCTCGTGGCCTTCCTGACCGAAGTGGCACCAGAAACACTTGCCGTGCACGTTATGCAGAACGCCACCCATGTGGACGAGGCGACGAATCCCATGTACATCTTTCATGCCAAAACCACCTCCGCCGCTTACGATTCGGCTCCGAGCAACCAGTGGAGCTTGCTGAAGATCATTTCTGGCAAACGGCAGAGATTTCGAATAAGCAGCAGCGCTCAGGTGCAAATGGCATTGACGCCAGAGAGGGACGGCCTTGTGATCGTCGTTGACGGCGTGGGCGGCGAAGAAAACACAAGAAGGCGACAAGTGCTCCACTCTACATTGTCCGAGTTGGGACAATGGGAAACGTCCGTGACCGACGACGCCGAAGACATCATCGATTCAAGAGAAGTCAGCAGCAGGAACGTGATGGCTCTGACGCGCATGCAGGGAATTCTCGGTGGTGGTGGTGACTCCGAAGCGCTGAGGCAGCCGTCTCTGCTCAAGGCCACTTTGTCCGTCACCACCACTACCAACAGCATCACCCTGGAGCGCTTCACTAACCGAGCCTCGATTGTGTCGTCCGTCATCGACTCCAACCGCACCGCGGCGACGCTGCAACTCCCAGGCAACGTACTGTCCGTTAGCAAGGTAATGATCGTTCCACCTGAAGCCACCCTGGCGGCGATCCTGCCCGACGTCGCAACCTACGTGCTCTGCCACGTCTTCGTGGTGGCAAAGGTTTACAGGGAAAGCAGCAGCAAGGTGCAGCACAGTTTCAATAGTGTCATCAGACTAGACGTGACCGTTCAAGAGAGGCACCCGCACGCCCTGGCAATCGCCTTAGGCGGACCTTGGGTCAGTGGCAATCCTCCTCCTCTGTCTGTGCCTGAGTTGTCAAGAGTTGAGACCATGGCGTCTGCGGCCTCCGTTCACACCGCGGCCACCGCAGGAGAGAGCACCCTGTTTGTGGGCACGTCCTCCCACGTCACGTTTGACACCCTTCACGTCACCACCTCCAAAGTCAACAAGCTGGTGCTTGTCCGTTTGGATGAACGCGGCAGAGTGAGGAAGAGCAGCGACTGTGTTTCTGTGCTGACCCACGCCGGCTTGCTGAAGCAAGTGTCCGACATGGTTCCTCTCGGAAACGACGACGCGCACGCCTCATTATTATTATCATCGTCAAACAACAACAGCCATACATTCGCTCGAACCGCCATTGTGGCGTACACGCGGTACTTTAAAGACCGGCTTTCCCTGCACGCGGCCGTTGTGCGCGTGGGATGATGATGATGATAATAAACCCCGTGCGCGCCCGCCTCTCTAGTTTAATAAAATTCCCCACGCGGCCGCATTGGCCCGCAGCAGGCTAGCCCCTTGCCACGTTTCCGTGCTTCTGCTTCTGCTGCTGCTTCTATCAACACCACCACCACCACCACCACTACTACTGTCGCGCTTTCGCTTCGAGACGGCCAGGTCCATGGTGCTCCTTGCGCGCTCCTCCAGCTCCTTTGGCGGTTGCATGCCAATCAAGGATAACAGCATGCGCTCCTTGATCATGAAGTTCGACACAGTGAGACCCTCTTTTCGCATCAATCCACCCGAACGCACGGCCTCCTCTCGCTGAATCATCTCTTCGAGGGCTCCCGTTGCGGACGGTGGCACTGAAGAAGGAGAGTCAACCGCGCCGCCGCCACCACAGAGTTTCTGTATCACGTACTGCATGAGATCGAGCAGATGAGTACCGACTGTAGGCATCTGACCCAGTGAGGCGGCCACGCCTCTTTCCAGTATCTTTTTGCTCATCCTCCACGCGTTTCCAAACTGACGCTGAGAGTGCGCAATCACCAGGTTTGCGTAGTCCTTGTCGAGTCTAAACGTGCACACGGTCGCGGAGTTGATTGCAGCCAAAGCACGCTCGACCTGGTCGTCCGTG
>PAAU01000011.1 GCA_002699445.1 Micrococcales bacterium
ACACGAATCCGCGGTTCCGGCTCGCACTGGTGGACTCGAACGGATCTCCTGCGGTCGAATTCACTCCACCAAAACTCTCGTCCAGCGTGACGTCTATCGCGCTTCTCAGCGATGGTAAGTACCTTGTCGGCGGTGATTTCAACGACGCTGGATGCAGTGGCTGTAACAATCTCGCAAAAGTCGCACGCGTGAACGCGAAAGGAAGCATTGACACTGGCTTCACTCCTCAGGGTCTTAATGAGCGGGTGCGATCGGTTGCTGTGCTTAGCGACGGTAAGTATCTTGTCGGCGGAGAGTTCACTGATGTGGGGACTGCGAACCTTGACCATTTGGTCCGGTTAAACCCAGACGGAAGCATTGACACTGGCTTCACTCCTCCCGCCCTAAACCAGGATGTGTATTCGGTCGCCGCACTCAGCGATGGTAAGTACCTCATCGGTGGATTCTTTACACTCTCCGTTGGCGGTAAGGAGACTCGCGTGGCGCGACTCCTATCCGACCCGCCTGGACCTCCTACGTCCGTCACTATTGATGCCGGCGATGGGTCGGCCGTTGTCTCGTGGACCACGCCCAGCTCCCCTGGCGGGTCGGAAATTACGAGTTACACGGCAACTGCGGCACCAGGCGGGGCATCGTGCACCAGTACAACAAACTCGTGCACGATCACTGGTCTTACACATGGCACTAGCTACACGGTCACGGTCACAGCTACCAACGCCCAAGGAACATCTCCACCTTCGACCCCCGGTGCACCATTTATTCCTCGCAAACCGGCATCTGCACCCGTAGTTGTCCCTCCATCTGAACCCCCGTCAACCTCTTCCCCTACGCCCGCTTCCGCACCAGCACTAGGTACGCCAGGACCAGTGACTAAGTTGAAGATGACTAGTATCGCCCAAGCTCAAGCGACGGCTACGTGGAAGCGTCCGAAAAGTGACGGTGGTACTCCGGTCACGAAGTACCAATATCGACTCAAAAAGAAAAACAAAGTGTGGCAAGACTGGCACGGTAAGAAGAAGAACAAGTTGAGAGACATAAGTACCAACACCTTTTCCAAAACATTCCAGCAGCTGACAAAGCGGAAGTCATTGACCCCCGACACCAAGTACGTCGTAAAGGTAAGAGCAAAGAACGCAGCCGGACACGGACCAGCCAAGCGGCTTGTGTTCCGCACTACCTCCGGAATTCCGGTAGTGGCTGGCAACGGTTAATCCGACGCCACGTCCAGCCGGGCTGCAACGCCTCTGCCGAACGTCTCACACTTGGTCAACCCGCAAAATCTCACATGACCGACTACGGTCGGAAACAAGAGTCAGACACCGGAAAAGAGGAACCCATGCCAGTAGTAACAAATAGCGTCACTATCGAGATGCCTCTCACCCAAGTGTGGGATTTCCTCGACGACCCCGCTAATTCCACTCAATGGTTCGCAGGCGTCACCGACATCGTTGGTGTGAATCGGACTGAAGAACGCATCGGGGATAACTGGACCACAAAATACTCGGTTATGGGTTTCAACATGGACATCACTCAAACAGTGACCGAATACGAAAAAGACGCGAAGTTCACAATCAGTTTGGGTGGGATGATGCCGGGTAGTTACACCACCACCTTGAGCGGGGATGGCGACAGCACGAAGGTGACTCAAACCTTTGACTACGAGGTTAAAGGTGGTGCCCTGGGTAAGGCTATGGATCGACTCGTACTGGAACGAATGAACGCCAAGAATGCAAAGAGTTCTCTCAAAAAACTTAAAAATCTGCTGGAGAAAAAATCAACTGCATAACCAAAACTCTCATGAATCCTGGTCGAATCATGACTAACGTGGAGGACAGAGTCCCCTACCGGAGAATCTAGTTGAGTCACGTGTCAGGTTTCATTGATCAGTTGGCTATCCTAAACCCCTTTTGGCTTCTGGTTGTCTACTTGGGTTCCTGCACCGCTCTTGGACTTTGGTTTACCAAACGAGTCGACAACGACGATGCCAGGGCCGATTTGTCTGACTCGGGCAATAAGCTCCTTGGCGCCAGCGCTACAGGTCTTTTTGTTCTTATTGGTTTTACTGTTGCCATACTCTGGAACGTCCTCCAAGACGAACTCGGTGCGATAAACAATGAGATCGAGGTATCCGGAAAGATAAGTGCGACTAGTTTCCTTCTTGAGGAAGAGGCAACAAATCGAATCTGGGCGGACTTGATCGACTACCTCGATGTGGTCTCGACCGGTGACGTGCTCCATCTCGCGACCGGAGATGCCCCCGAACTACCTTCAACAACTACCCTGGTGGCACTCCTGGAGGAAGTTAATAACCCGCGCAACTACACCACCGAAAACCAATGGATCCAGCAAACGCTCGTCAACGATGTGGCGCTCCTCTCAGGCAATAGAGCCAGCATCCGATCCATCGCGACCCGAGTGATGCCGCCAGTGCTAGCAGCTGTACTGGTGATCGCGTCGGGAGTGGTGGCGGTTTTTGCGGGTTCGAGTATGGCCAATCATCGAAAGCCCTATCTAGTTGTTGGTTGGGTACTTTCGCTTACGTTGGCACTTTCGTTGGCCTTTTGGCTCAACAACCCGTTCACCGGTCCGATTAGGGCCAACTTCGCAGGCGTTGCTGATTTTGCCGATCACCTGCGAGATCCCCCAGACCGACCAACGCCACCAAAGAGCACCAACTAGTCACGGTTAGGTGATAGCACCGACAGAGGTGCCCCTACTTGGCTGAGATTGGACAAAAATCAGTATGTTTAATTAGCGCTTGTGGCATTTACTTCCGGTTGCGACACACTTTCGGCTGTGACGTTTGGGCCCGAGCTAATAGGGCAGCAAGGAAAATAATCACTCAATCCACTGGCTGGATAAAGTCACACCCCATTGCGCGACCCCTAACAGGCGAACTGCTTACTGCATGTCGGCGGATCGACTGCGGTAGAGCTATCACTAAGAGGCAATTAACCCTGAGAGGCACGGATATTGGCGCGCAGTTCATCGTCGTAGATAACCGGCGTAATTGTGGACTCAAAGACGCCAGCCCACTGCCTAAAAAAGGCGTTGAGGGCGGCGCCGGAGTCTGTCTCGAACAGGCCACCACCTTGACCGCTACCCGAAGCGTCATGCCAACGCGTAATCTGTTTGATGTCCGGGCCCAACTGTTTAGCGTCATCTTCTGGAGTCATCTGGCCAAACATGGCCATGACCTGGTCACGATCGGATGATGTAGCTAAATGGTTGATTTTCCACTGCACAAGGAACTTCATATTCATACTTTCCGATAAAGGATTTGGGTCGAACAAAACGACGTTAGTAACGTATCCAGAACCACACAGTTGAGGAAAGCCGAGATCCACTTTGTCCTTATTCCGCGTGAATTGGGAGAATCCGCTTCAAACAACCATCTGGCAGACGCTCTGACAAACTGTGACGCAAGTGAAGGATCACATCGTGGCTAAGAAAGTTCTGATTGACACCGATATCGGCACAGACGCGGATGACGCGATCGCGCTGTCACTGGCCATGGCCAGTCCGGAGTTAGAGATTGTAGGCGTCATCGTTACCGGCAAGCAGGCTCGATATCGGTCACAACTCGCCAAAAAACTTCTTGTCCTGGGTGGCTTTTCACATGTTCCTGTCTTCGTAGGGGCTGACTCGCCGGTGGGTGACGGCGAACTGTATTGGTTCGGCCACGAAGGTCAAGGCGTTATCGACGATGATGAGACCCAGGAACTCGACAACCGTTCAGGCATCGAAGCCTACCGAGACTTGGCACACAAGCATGATGATCTGGAGGTCATCGCGATCGGATCCATGTCGACGTTGGCTCGCGCCATCGACGCGTACCCAGGAGTCGCGGAAAAGTTTGTCAAGGTGACCATCATGGGAGGTCACGTCCGAACCGCTATCTACGCCGACACCACTATCGGGCCGGGTATCGACTACAACCTCTGCATTGATCCAATCGCCTCGACGACGGTCTTAGAGTCTGATGCAAATATCACCTTGATTCCGTGCGATGTGACCTTGCAGACCTGGCTCACTACTACCGACGTTGATCTACTTGCCGGCGCTGGGCCGCTCGGGCAGGCTTTGGCGACCTCAGTCCAAGCCTGGGCGCCCATCCAACGCGCGATCTTCACCGGAGTAGGGGTGGGCGAGAACTACGACCCAACAAATGCGGATTTTCTTCACGATCCTTTGACGGTGGCGACTACCTTCACCGATGTATGTGGCTATGAAGAGATCTGGATTGAGCCCACCATGGTCGATGGAATTTTCCGCACTATGGAACGTCCCTCCGAGACACCTGGTTCCACCCCGGTGCGCTGCGCGATCACTGTAAATGCTGCCGACTTTCACGGCATGCTGATGGAACGCTTGCTTGCTTTTGCCAACGAGAACACCCCGATATAGGTAAAGGAGACACCGTGTCGAACAAAGCACTTGTTATAGGTGCAACCGGGACTATTGGTTCTGCGGTTGTTCAAAAGTTGTCGACACATCAGTGGGAGGTCGTGACCGCCGCGCGATCTGATGCTGATGAGTACGTCGACCTATCCGATCCAGGGAGTATCCGCACACTATTTGATCGCGTAGGTATCGTCAATGCGATCGTTTCGTGCGCCGGAGCCGCCCGCTTCGTCGCTATTCCTGACGCTACGGATGAAGACTGGACGTTTTCGCTTTCCAACAAACTCATGGGCCAAGTCAATCTTGTGCGCTTCGGCAGGACGCATATTTCAGATGGCGGCAGCATCACACTCACCACCGGCGTTCTGGCCGATCACCCGTTACCGGGCAGCAGTATCCTCACGACGGTTAACGCGGGTCTGCAAGGATTCGTTCGCAGCAGTCCATTGGAACTGACGGATGTTCGAGTCAACGCCGTATCCCCAGGATGGGTTTCGGAAACTTTGACGGCTATGGGTAAGGATCCGGCTGAGGGCACACCGGCTGCAGCCGTCGCGGAACTGTATTTGGCAGCGACGGAACATGCCGGTGGGGGCGAAATCCTCGCCGTAAATTGAGGATTGCCATGTCCTGAAACGACCCAGTTAAATGACAGCCAGGCCCTGCAACTCCGCAGGAACATCGCGGTCGTGTTCCTCCCACTCATGTCCCCATTGATCCATAGTGGCCGGTTGAGGCAATCCCGACTCTTGCCAGACTGCTACGGACTCAAGAACCTGCGCTCGCGATCTTCTCAGCGCGCCGACGACGTCACTGTCGGCTCCTTCTTCTAAGAGTCGCTCCTCGATGAACCAGATGCGCTCACGCTGCTCCACAACGGTGTCACTGAGCTTTCCTAGCTCTTGCGCCTTATCGACCGGCAGGCTTCCCATAGTTTCTGCTGCACGCATCCATCCGTAATCCATGTCCATTTTCAGCAGGGCACCCTCAACTTCGAAGAGCCCTAAAACATCCACAGTCGGTTCGATCACCGTCATCGTGGCACCAGCCGCTAATGGATAAGACAAGTTGATTCGCTCCAACTCCTCGGCAGTCATATCTTGTGCGGCTCGAGCGTAAATCGACATGAAAGATGATTTTGTGTAATCAGTTTCTTCTCGCTTAAGGGATCTGGGACTAGCCATCAGAACGATCACATCTTTCGCGCCACATTCCACCGCTGCCGACACGGGTGTATTTTGCACGACTCCACCGTCCACATAAATGGAGTCACCTAGCCGGCGAGGTGGAAAAACGATGGGGACGCTGGCGGAGGCACACATGCCGGCGATGACCCCTGGACTACCTCCCGGTTCATACGGAGTCGTGGCATCAGCCTCAACCAACGAACCAGCCTCAGTTACGTAGCGGCCGACACCGTCGCTGAGGGATGCGACGGTGATCCGCAACGTGATACCTGAAGTTGCGACTGCATCCTCGTCAAGTTGAGCGACGCCACCGTGAAACCGCCCTCGGTAGCCAGCTTCTAGTGGATCTAGATTCATGATTGCGGACGGCAGGTCGTGCAAATATTTCCCGGCTTTGACGAGCTGACCACTCTTGCCTATCGTGCTGCCGATAGCGAAGAGCGTTCGATGCTTGCGTGGTGGATTGTCGTGATCGAGCGGATCGGGCTTTCCCTTGGGGTCGGCCGCAATTATTGGACGGGTCCGCGTAGAGATCATGCCATCGATGAACTCCCCCAGCGGAGTATCTGCGATCTCGTCCAACCACGGCTGACGCCCGAAAAGTGAAGACATATTTGTGATCGATAGACAGTTATTGCGGACCACCTGTACCAATTGCTTGAATTCTCCAGCATCACTCGCTTGTGCGAGGGGTACACAAATCAATGATCCAGCAGAGGTGCCCGCCATAACTTTAGGAAAAAAGTCCCCGTTGCGAGTAAGGAATTCCAGCGCGCCCACTTCGAACGCACCCTTAGCCCCACCACCGGAAACGACGAGAGCTGGTGTCATGCCCTTTACTTATCAGATTCTGGGGCCACGACGCTGCGCGAGCTCACTGAGCTGTTGCCACAACGGTGATGTGAATCTTGTTGAGGTAAAGCAGAACGTCATGTTGCTGGAAGATTTCATTAAACATCAGTCAATAGGGTTTTCAGCCACCGGATTCCCGACCATTCTCATAAGCGAAATTGGTGCGGGAGCCTCTGTTAGGGCGTGAGGTTGTCCCACGACCGACCGTGATTCCTCAGCGATTGACCTGAAGCAGCCCGGATTCGGGAGTGAACAACCATGCTTCTGAGCTCATCACTGCACCCAAATATGATCATTTTTCGCATTTGGGTGGTGCCGATGAATACTTCGGTTTGGGCTTGGTACACAATAGGTATGCGGATCACTAACGATCCGTGTAAACGTGGACCGATCGAAGTCCACAGCAACACATCAAGGAAATACACGCGTTATGGCTACAGGCACCGTCAAATGGTTTAACTCCGACAAAGGTTTCGGATTCATCGCTCCCGATGGAGCTTCGGAGGATGTCTTTGCTCACTACAGCGAAATCGCTGGCAGCGGGCATCGGAATCTCGAGGAGAACCAAAAGGTGGAATTCGACATCGAACAGGGCCAGAAAGGCCCACAGGCCACAAACATCCGTCCATTGTGACGGCCGGTTCCAGGGAAATGCGCTTCATCGGCACGTTTCCCTGGAACCTTGGTCCCGCCCTTTGCGGCTTCACCAGAGCAAACTAAAAAATAGATCGAAACCCCGGCGCCTTGTCGAACCGACAATGGCGTCATTTTGCTTGTCTTGCTGCCAGATCGCTTACCGTCCCCATGGGCGCGAGTGTCGTGATCGCCGCCATGGTCATTACCGGTGTGGTCGTGCGATTCGGCTTTCGCTGCGATCGGTACTGCCGTCTCGGCAACTACCGGGGTGCCAGCCATTGTCGGTGCATCACTGCCTGAGATGACCCGTAACTGATGTCCGAACTCATCCGTCTCTTCGACCTACCTCTTTCCCGCTCAGGGATGAGACCGGCAAAGTCGGTTTCATTTTCCGAGATCCGGGTAATACCTAAGTATGAGAACTCATAGTTCCACCGGGCCAACAAAAAGCCTTGCAGCCGCCATCGGTCTCACGACTGTCGTCATCGTCGGCTTTCACGGGGCATCTGCTGCGGATCAGGCGCAGAATCCAGGAAACTTCGATCAGTCTGCTCCAGCCGTCATCGACACTCAGTTGCCTTAGTTAGCGCCATAAGGACTGTGTATCGCCCTTTCATTACTCGGAGATATCGTGGGCGTGGTTCATCAACACTCGGTGGCGCCTTACGAAGAAGCGCATACGAAAGTTCCCGGTTCGGTCCGGCAGCTTCACCGTTTACCGACAGATGACACTCACTTCGATAATTTGCCCTAGGGTCGAACCGTGTCTCGTAACGGGATTTATCGACCTTTCTTGATCGCGGTCGCCGTGCTGCTGGTTTTTGCTGTGGTCTTCGTCGCCGCTGGTCTTATCGGATGGTGGCAGCCGGCAGCCAACGAGCAAGCAATCGGTGAGGCATCCCGGTGGTGCGAGCGAGTCGCCGACGGAGTGATGCGAGAACCCATAAATTCATTGGGAAATCTGGGCTTCATTATCTCCGGCCTGGTGATGCTGCTCGTACTGGCCCGAGATACCAAACAGGATCGACCCAAGAGGAACCCCTTCATAGGCAATCAGCCGATTGCGTTGCTCTACGCAGGCGCCACGATCTACCTAGGTCCTGGATCCATGTTGATGCATGCCAGCAATACCACTTTTGGAGCGTGGGCAGACAACCTCTCGATGGTCATGTACATCCTTATCCCTTGGGTCTACAACCTCGCCATCATGGGTCGATGGCGGGATCGCACCTTTTTCCTTAGCTACGGTCTCGTCGTCGTTAGTTTTGCTATTGGATATTGGTTCTTTGGATCAGGGCTGGGCATCAACCTTGATCTTTTTGGGGTATCCATAGCACTGTGGCTGATTTCTGAACTGCTCTACCGATTCTGGTCACGGCCGTTGCGTTGGCTTTCCGGTTTCTTGGGTTTCGTTATCGCCGCAGTCTTTGGGATTACCCCCATGGAAATGTTGGCAGACCCCCTTGAGCACTGGTGGGTTGCCTTGTTTTGGCTACCTGCCGTCGCTGCGACATCTGCACCACCATCGCAGCGACGCTACTGGCCGTGGTTTCCGGCAGGTGTTATTTCTTTTCTACTGGCATACGCGGTCTGGACCACCGGAGTGCCGGACCATCACTGGTGTGATCCCGATGGTCTCTATCAGGCCCACGCGGTTTGGCATCTGTTGACTGCGGCTGCGACCTGGTTCTTTTTCGTCTTCCTCAGAACTCAACGACCGTCGAAAGCGGCACCAGCAGCAATCTCCGAAGAGTGAGTCATCAGCGCTATGGTTTACGACGACGTGATGGCGAGAACCATAGCCACGCATCGAGTAGTGGCCTAAGTTGACACTATGAGTTTCCGGCGGATTGCGGTCTTCGCTGTGGTTTTGATCGCAGCGGTTATTGTCCTCGTCGGGGTAGCGAAGGTAATTGGCTTCGAATCTAGTGCTCAGGAGCGCCAGGAGACGCTAGACCCGTTTTACACGCCGCCAGATCCGATACCTGAGGAACTCGGCACGGTCATCCGTACTGAACGGATGGATATCGAGGTACCCAACGGCTCAGCACAACGAATGCTTTATGTATCCGAACGTCCCGACGGAGAACGTGCTGTTTCAGGTGGCATGGTTTTCATCCCAGATGCACCGCCAGCTAAAGACAAAAATGGGCGAAATATCGTCGCCTACGCCCACGGAACCGGTGGTTTAGGTGAAGCGTGTGCTCCTTCACGCTCCAAGAATCCGACCAACGGAATGGACGGCTGGCTGGGATTGATGATGAGGCAAGGCTGGGTAGTCGCCGCAACTGACTACGTCGGGATCGGAACACCCGGACCAAATCAATACCTCATCGCTCAAGCCGAAGTACGTGATGTGGTCAACTCAGTCCGAGCAGTTCAAAACATTGCCGAAGCTGGCGCGGGGAATCAGTACACCACCTTCGGTCACTCGCAGGGTGGTCATTCAGCCGTCTGGGCGGGGACTCTCGCGGAAAAGTATGCGCCAGGTATAGATCTTCTTGGTGTGGCGGCGGCTGCACCTGCCCTTAACCTTGAGCCCATAGCGGCAGCTCAGTGGCAGTCACCCGTCGGCTGGGTCATCGGAGCGGATCTCATCGAGTCTTACCCCACGTACTACAGCTGCACGACTGATTAGTTCCACGGATTTCCATTTCCGGCGTGATTCGTTGGAAATCAC
>PAAU01000012.1 GCA_002699445.1 Micrococcales bacterium
CCGGAGCCTTTGAAGCCGCCGAACGTCGAGACGATGATCCGAACCGCTATGGCGGTAAAGGAGTAGTTCAAGCCTGCGTCGCGGTGGAAGATGAGATTGCGCCCCAGATCTTGGGCTTCGATGCATCGGAGCAGCGACTCATCGATCAAGCAATGATCGATGTCGACGGCACACCCAATAAGAGCCGGCTCGGCGCAAACTCGATCTTGGGTGTCTCACTAGCGAACGCGCAGGCTGCTGCTGCTTCAGCAGATCTCCCGCTATTCCGCTATATCGGTGGCCCACAGGCCCATGTCTTGCCGGTGCCGATGATGAATATTCTCAATGGTGGTGCTCACGCGGACTCGAATGTAGACATTCAGGAGTTCATGGTGGCGCCGATCGGAGCACCGACATTTTCCGACGCGTTG
This sequence comes from Micrococcales bacterium, assembly GCA_002699445.1. Lineage (GTDB taxonomy): Bacteria > Actinomycetota > Actinomycetes > S36-B12. The sequence goes on from PAAU01000012.1 coordinate 411, forward strand.
CGTTGGGGTGCCGAGGTATATCACTCACTGAAGTCAGCTCTGAAGGGCCGGGGACTAGGAACTGGTCTAGGGGATGAAGGTGGGTTCGCGCCTGACCTACCCAGCAACCGGGAAGCCTTAGACATCATCGTTGCCGCGATCGGAGACACCGGCTTGACGGCTGGTAAAGATGTCGCCCTAGCTCTCGATGTGGCAGCTACGGAGTTTCACACATCGACTGGCTATCGATTCGAAGGATCTGACCGTGATTCGGCGTGGCTGGTGGACTATTACGCGACTCTGGTTCGTGATTTTCCGTTGGTCAGCATTGAAGATCCTCTGGATGAAGAGGACTGGGATGGCTGGGTCCAGATGAGCACCGCCCTGGGCGAGCAGGTTCAAATCGTTGGTGACGATCTGTTTGTCACCAATCCGGAGCGCCTCCAGCGTGGCGTTGATGCGGGTGCCGCAAATGCTCTTCTGGTGAAGGTAAACCAAATCGGAAGTCTGTCCGAGACCCTCGACGCTGTCGACCTGGCGCATCGTAATCACTATGCGACGATGATGTCGCACCGCTCCGGTGAGACAGAGGATACCTTCATCGCCGATTTGGCCGTGGCATGTGGATGTGGCCAGATCAAATCCGGTGCGCCGGCGCGATCTGAGCGCGTGGCGAAGTACAACCAACTCCTTCGAATTGAAGAAGAACTGGATGATGCTGCCCGCTATGCGGGTCACAGTGCTTTCCCCCGGTTTGCTGTCTAACTAGCGTTACACGTCGGCGGGCCAATACCGAGTCGAGCCACTCGGCCATGCGAAAATCATGCGGTGAGCACACTGGTCGATCAAGCGGATCCAGAAGCCGCCGAATCTGAATCCGCACAGGCGACGACACACTCGCGCACCTCCGGGCGCACACTAGCCCTGGTGGGCGCTTTGGTTGCGGTCGCGGCAATGTTGGTGCTCCCCGTCCGTTCCTGGATCTCCCAGCAGGCTGGATTGGCAGAGCTATCTAACGAGATCGCGGCAGCCGAAGACCGAGTCGCGGGGCTTGAAGCACAGCGAGAGCAGTGGAAAGACGAGCCCTATGTCGAGCAGCAGGCGCGGTTGCGACTCAATATGGTGCGGCCAGGTGAAATGGGATTGATCGCGTTGGACCCAGAATTTCAACGTGATGTAGCCACGTCTGCAGAAGATGAGCCGAGGACGTGGTACGACCGATTGTGGCAGTCCAGCGAAAACCCAATCCGAGACGAACCGGCCGGAGATTCCACGACCAATGACGGCGGCTAGTGAGCCCAGTCCGGCCTCAGCGGAGGATCTTGTCGCAATTGCCGATCAGCTGGGGCGGGAGCCGCGAGGTGTTTCTGCGATAGCCCATCGTTGCCCATGTGGGCGCCCCGATGTAGTGGAGACATTTCCCCGACTACCCGATGGCACTCCCTTCCCTACGCTGTTCTACCTGACCTGTCCGCGGGCCGCGTCGGCCATCGGAACGCTAGAAGCTGAAGGGGTCATGGCCGAAATGCAACAGCGACTCACTGAGGATCAAGATCTGGCTGATCAGTACGCCGGAGCTCATGGTGACTATCTCGCTCGACGTGCCGAACTCGGCGAAACACCCGAAATTGAAGGGGTATCAGCGGGTGGGATGCCAGATCGGGTGAAGTGCTTACACGTTTTGGCAGCCCAGGCTTTGGCGCAAGGTCCCGGAGTTAATCCGCTGGGTGACGAGGTTCTTGCCGCTATCGATGGCTGGTGGCGTAAGCCGTGTGGAACTGGAGGCAACGAATGAGCAGGGTGGCGGCGATCGACTGTGGTACGAACTCGATCAGACTGTTGGTGGCGGATATCGGCGACCAGCTGGATGAGCTCGACCGTCGGATGCAGATCATCCGCCTGGGCGAGGGAGTGGACGAGACCGGTGTTTTTTCCGAAGCTGCCTTAGATCGCGCCTTTGCTGCTTGTCGGGACTATCAGAGAATTATTGAGGAATTCGGCGTCGAACGGATCCGGTTCGTCGCCACTTCGGCTTCGCGTGATGCCGGTAACTCAGCCGACTTCACTGGTGGAGTAGCCGAAATTTTGGGTGTTACCCCGGAGATCGTGAGCGGAACTGAAGAGGCGCAACTGTCCTTCGAGGGCGCGACCCGAGGCCTCGAAGTGGAGCCGCCAGTCCTGGTCTTTGATATCGGTGGCGGCTCCACCGAGTTCATTCGAGGGGCATCCCATCCGGAATCGTCGATCAGCGTGAACATGGGCTGCGTGAGGTTTGCGGAGCGTTTCGTGCATCACGATCCGATGACTAATGTCGAGCGAGCGGCAATCGATTCAGCAGTATCGGAAATGCTCGATGAGGTCGTTCAGACGGTTTCCTTTGAGGGCGTGCAGACCCTTATCGGCCTGGCGGGGACGGTGACCACGGTGACCGGGATTGCGATGGGACTGTCGGAATATGACTCTCAGAAAATCCATCGTGCGGTGACATCAGCCACCTCAGTTCGAGAAACAACTGACGCATTAGTTGCGATGACGTCAGCACAGCGGGGTGACATGGGCATAATGCACCCGGGGCGAGCTGATGTAATTGCTGCCGGAGCGCTGATCTTAGAAGGAATCATTGCTCGGAGTGGCTCAAATGAAGTAGCCGCGAGTGAGCATGACATCCTCGATGGGATTGCATGGTCACTCGCGGCTACTAGATGATGGGCGGTCCGTCGCCTCCGCCCATCGGCTCCCGTTGCCGGCCTGATCCGCACTCGCTTTTGGGGCGGACCCCCTGGCCTTCTCTATTCTGTTTAGGTGCCCTAGTCGTCTGTACGCCGTGACTCTAGGACTATGAATATATATTGACCTGTCCGGGGAGTTTTCTCAACTTAAACGCAAGAAAACCTCAAGAGAACCTCAAGCGTCACCCTTTCGGACTAGTCGGGTGTTTGCGAAAGAGCCGGAAAATGCAGGTGCAGGGTCCGTTTTCGACCTAGGTGACCGTAATGTCACTAAAGTCCGGCGCACCGACGTCGCCGCCCCAGGAGCGATCGGGGAATAGTCAGCCGACCTTAGGCTGTTTTTGCGGGGTCGTTAGCATGTGGAATATGCCTCTGCTAGCTGTCACCGTCGTTGGTCATGACCGTCCAGGAATAGTCGCGGAAGTGACTGAAGCGGTCTCCGAAGTCGGTGGAAATCTTGAGGACTCCTCGATGACTTTGCTGCGAGGTCACTTTGCCATGACCCTCATTGCGGATGTGCCAGCCGGACCGGAGCCACTACGAGTGCGTCTCGTCGATTTGGCTCGAGAAGACCTTTCGGTATCCATTTTGGCACTCCCTCAGGAACCAACAGGAGAGAGCGGATTGTTGGCCCGACTCAGTGTTCATGGGGCCGATCGGCCAGGGATCGTGAGTACCGCGACTGCGACCGTTGCCAGGTACGGCGGCAATATTGTCGACTTGGCCACTCGCCTGGGTAGCGAGATGTATGTCCTCATCGCGGAAGTTATATTTCCAGCGAATACCGATCTCGTCAAAATCAACGATGAACTCGCTACGGTGATGAATCCGCTCGGTGTGCAAGCGTCGTTACAGCCAGACGATGAAGATCTTTTTTGATGGCAACGCGGTCTTTTGACGTTGATCAGTTCGGTACTGGTGCGGTCCTTCCGGTGGTGACCGCACCAAATCCAATGCTCTCAACTTCGTGCCAACCGGTATCGCCGACGGCGGCGAAGACGATCCAGTTGGCCGCAGATTTAGTGGCGACCATGGCGGTATCACCAGGGTGCGTTGGTTTGGCGGCGAATCAACTGGGTGCGGACGCGCGCGTTTTTTCGCTCGATGTGACCGGCCATCCCAAGGCTCGTACCGTGCATGGCGCTCTGGTGCTGGTCAACCCTGAAGTCGTCAGTGCTAGTCGGAAAGAGCGTGCCCGAGAGGGGTGCATGTCAGTACCAGACTTCACCGGCGATGTGCGAAGAGCGAGCCGGTTGATTATCGCCGGATATCTGCCGGGGACCGGTGAGCCCGTAGAGATCGAGACCAACGCTTTCGAGGCTCGGGCTTTCCTCCACGAGTTAGATCATATTGATGGACTGCTGTTCTTGGATCGGGTGGCGGGAGCCCACGCGATCCACCCGCGACAGACCTACCAGTAGTCTGGAGTTCCAGCCCGGATGGCGGAATCGGTAGACGCACGAGGCTTAAACCCTCGGGTCGGTCAAACGGCGTGTGGGTTCGAGTCCCACTTCGGGCACCAATTGGAGTCGATATGGGACGAATTCGACACAACCCACCGACCGATCCTGGTTTCGTTGCGGGCTGAACGCAGATCCGTGACGAGCGCCTGTCGGTTTTGAGATAATAAGAGACATAAGTCAACGGTCGGCGGTTGCCCGGGCCGTTGTATGTAGGTCTCGAGAGCCAGGAATGATCACGTTCCGCAGCATCGAAACTCAGTCTCGCTGAGTTTCGCGGGAATCGGCTCGAAGCATCTACAATCTAAGAAAATGACTTAAAGGAAGTGAGCAAGGGTGCAGACACGTAATCCCGTCCTCTCCCGACTGGACAATCCTGAAAAGGGTTCGAGCGGTTTCGCCTTCGACGAAGGCCGCTCTGCTTACAACGAAGCTGGCGCACAGGTTCAGACCGAAACGGGAACCCAGGCCGTTCCGCAGCCGGCAGGCCCGAAGAGCACCCGACCGGTGACGCTTGGTGACGTAATCAACAAGACCAGCGTGTTGCTGTTCATCTTGATCGTGTTCGCGGTGGGTGGCTGGCAGGTAACGCCGTCAATGCCGTGGTTGGTCTGGGTTTCTATGTTTATTGGGCTCGGATTGGGTATCGCCAATGCGCTCATGCGGAAGATAAAACCTCCATTGATTCTGCTCTATGCAGCCGTACAGGGCGTATTCCTGGGCGGTATCTCCTACTGGTACGACAACTGGGTGCAGTCGGTAAACCCCGAGTACACCGGCCTAGTAAGTCAGGCGATCATCGGCACATTAGTCGCTTTTGGTGTCATGTTGGCGCTGTATAGCGGTCGAATCATCAAAGTCAACGGCAAGTTTGCCCGGGTGATGACCATTGCCATCATCTCTTACGCCCTGATCGCTCTGGTGTCCTTTGTCTCGGCGCTGTTCGGCGTTGGAGGTGGCTGGGGCTTCTACGGGGTGGGCACGTTAGGTCTGATCCTCTGCGGAATCGGCGTGCTGTTGGCCGCTTTCTCACTAAATCTTGACTTCGCCGCAATCGAGCAGGGCGTTAAGATGGGTCTTCCGGAGAAGGAATCGTGGCGGATGTCCTTCGGGCTTTTGGTCACGTTGATCTGGCTGTACATCGAGATCCTGCGTTTACTCTCGATCCTGGCGATGAGCCGGGATTAGTCGAACCGACAACTGAGACAGAGGCGGTCAGGAAAGTTTCCTGGCCGCCTTCGTCTTGTCGTATTCATGCACGATGGCGGTGGCCTGACCATGCGATAGGTCGTACTCCCCACGCAACCAGTTGACCCGTTCATCGAAGCGGGATAGTCCAGGGCCGGCCTCTACGATCAGAAACCACTCGCTGATTTGCTTACCGGTGGCCTCAGGAAGCCGATCAACGAGCTGCCGGTGAGTGTCCTCGGAGTGGTGCAACGTCATCGGCCCTCCAGATTCAGCGAAGCTGGCGCCCACTTTACTGCGTCAGGGGGTAGTTGGGCCGGGTTCAGTCAGACTCATGCTGAGTCTCAACACGTCTGCGCCTGCGCCCCCAACGCCGGTCATTATTCACGACCGATCGGGGTGCTTGTGTCTCTTCAACTTCTGTACCTGGTTCGGCAGCGGCCGTTATCGCGGCCTGTGTAAGTGGTGAGATGGCGAAGTCAGGGCGGGTCCAGCCCGCCGGCAAGGCTTCAGGCAGCACCTCTCCGGATTCTCCGCGACTGAGAGCGGCTAAGACGGACGGTGCGAGTACCTGGGCGACAGCTTGATAGCCCTCGGTCGAGGGGTGGAATCTATCGGCACTGAAGAGTTGCCCGGGCCTTTGGCTGAACTCCGATCCCAGTACATCGGCCAGTGAGACCGCGCGGCCGCCCGCTTGAGCGACGGCAACTGCTTGCGCGGCTGCAAGTGTTCGGGAAAGTCGAAGGGCCACCCATCGCAACGGGGGACGAATAGGTTGAACGGTGCCCAGGTCCGGACACGTTCCCACGACGACCTGAACTCCAGAATCCCGCAGTAGTTGGACCGCCTCAGCCAGCAACCGCACGGAGACTTGTGGCCGTACTGCGTGAGTGACGTCGTTGCCGCCTACGATGATCACCGCAACATGCGGCCGATAATGTAGTGCTCGAACGACCTGCTCCCGAAGGTCACTCGAGCGTGCGCCGACGGCGGCTACCGTGCTGAGTACAACTTGTCGCCCATCGTATTCGGCCACCAGCGAGGCCAGCACAGCGCCAACAGTGTCCCGGGCCGAGTCGGCGCCAAGGCCGGCCGCAATCGAGTCCCCCATCATGACCAATCGGTCTGACGTCCCCCTGGCGCGGCCGTAACGACCATCGGCATAGGGTGCCGACTGAGTCCTGGGTCCGATGCTGCGCCGGGCATGACGAGTTTGGGCCGCCAACACCCCAGCAGTCGCAGCACCTATTCCTAGCATTCCGCCAGTGCCCAGCATCGCTGCCCGGACGATTCGACTGACCTGTTGAGAGTTGCTGGGCGTCATTCGGTGAATCTCGGAGAGCGCCGCTCCAGGAAAGCAGCAGTGCCTTCGGCGTGATCAGGATGTTGTAGCGCTGTGACCAACAAATCACGAGTCCGATCATTTTCAGCCCGTAAGCCGTTCACAGCCCATTGGACTGTATGTTTCATTGCTCGAATAGACATTGGCGAGCCCGCGCTGATTTGAGCCACCAGTTGATCTACTGCGGCATCGAGATCTTCGAGGTGGACGGCTTCATCGATCAGACCGACGCGCAGGGCCCACTGGGCATCCATTCGGCCGGCGGTCAGCAGTAGGCGCTTCGTGGCGCTGGGGCCGATGAGATCTACCAGTCGAGCGGTATCGGCTTGCGGGTACACCAGCCCTAGCCGGGCCGGCGGCACGTAGAACAGTGCCTCCCGTGAGGCGATTCGAAAGTCGCAGGCGGCTGCCAGCCCTACCGCGCCCCCGGCGCATGGACCCGCTATCCGGGCGATAGTGGCCAGCGAACAATGGGCAAGTGCATCGGATGCTTGAGTCACTCGACCGTGATTGGCCAATCCCCATTCCTCACCGCCCGCATTCGCTCGATATTCAGCGACATCGGCACCCGCAGAGAACACCGAATCTGTCGCGGAACGCAGTACGAGAACTCGAGCCCCGGGGATGCTTTGGGCGTGAGCCACTATGTCGGGTAGATCGACCCACATCTGTTCGGTCAGCGCATTTGCCTTGTTGGTGCGGTTAAGCACGATATGGACTGCTGAGCCTTGTGTTTCGGTCAGGATGTCGTGAGTTTCCACGCGGCGACTCTACCGTTGCTTATGGTCGGAGTAATTCGCCAGCCGTCGGAATCTTGTTCAGGGATTTCACTAAGTGATTTACCGATAGATGTAGATCGAAGCCCCGATGGGCGTTCGATTGTAAAACCAGTCAGCCGCCCACATGGGTTCCCGGACGCAGCCGGCCGAGGCCGGTTGGGCCGGGACAGGCACATAACCGTGAATACCAAAGTTTCCTTTAAAGGACATGAATCGGTACAGGCTGCCGATTCCCTTCGCGAAAATGGGGTAGCGGCCTTCCGGCGTATTGCCCGTTTTCCCAGTGGAGACATGCAAAGTGGCGCGTACTTTCCCGTTGCGCACCAGCATCATGATTTGCCTCGTCTTATCGACCTCGAGATGGATCCCCTTCCCGCGGTACCGAGGCTGAACCCGTCCGGATTTAGCGAGTTTCTGCCATGTCTGTCGGTTCATTTGACCGGTGCGGGGTAGGTTATGGACCTTTTGAAAGGCCATCACTACATCGCTAACGGCAGGGCTGTAACGTTTGCCTGCCTGCGGGACGAGGTACTTGGATTTGCTCAGGTGCTGAACCAGCTTGGGTACTACCGGATGTCGATCGCCCTTCCGCAGGCGCACGCCGCTGCTAACCATGAGGATCGGGACCGCGGTACCCGTGAAGCCCGGCGCATCGGCTGCGACTATCCGTACCCGAAGCGAACCCAGTTTTTCCGCTGGGATACTCAGTTCGGCCTGTCCGTTAGCGGCAACACTTGAGGCGATTTCTTCGCCGCCTCTTATCGCTGAAATCTTTCCGTTGTAGTCGGCTGGGGCAACCACAACTGTCACGCGACTTTCGAGCAAGTAGTTTGCGCGGACTCGCTTGTCAACTTCAAGAACTACTTGACTGGGAGCGTTCGCAGGATCAACTGGTTCGGCCGCGAACGCAACTGAATTCGAGGCCCCGGTCACGGCTACAGCCGCGATGACACCGACGATTGCTGCGGTGACTCGACGAGTTGCCATGGCACAAGATTAGCGACAGTTCGAGCGTGAGTCAGGTGGCTGACGCACGTGGCTCACGTCAACTCCGGGTACGAACGGCGGCTTGCAACTGCGTGCTGCTGTACGGTCCGACGGCGCGGCCGTCGTCGGCGAAGTGAAAGAGAGAAACTGAGAAAACTGCCCGCAGCGTACTGATCAGAACCTGGGCCAGCACAATGACAACGATGCCAATAGCTACGAGTGGAGCGCCGATAGCAATTTGATCCGAGATCAGCAGGAATACTCCGCCAACGGTACTGACTATTCCGGGCAGCACACCTAATAGGAAAACCACGAAACCCAGTCGAGCACCGCCAGCTATTTGTGTTCCCCAGGTAGAGCGAATCAGGGAAAACGAATGTTTGATGGCGTCGATTGGTCCACGGTTTTGCAAGACGATTGCGGGCAGGACAAAAAATGTCACTACAGACCAGGCGACTTGTGCCAAGCCAGCGATGCCAAAACGCAGGAGTTGTGACACGAGACCACTGTTTTGTCCTCCGTTGCGGATTGCGGACAGCAACCAACCCACAAGCGCTTGGATTGCAGCCCAACCCAGGAGAGCCGGCAAGTGCTCCATTGCTGCGGAGATCCCCGCTCGGAACGAAGAGTCGCGGCCCTGGAGTTCTTCGTCGGCGCTCTTGACGAGTCCGGCCATACATATTTGGGTGACCAGCGTACCGAGATACCCGGCCAGGACCAGCACCACGATCCCGGCGATCAGAGCTGGACTGTCTTCGACTGATCCGGAGTCGGCAGCGTCGGCCACGGTTGTTTCCAAGCCGAGCAGTCCAAGTCCAACTGCTGCCACGGCTAAGACGAGAAAACCAGCAATGACGGCGGCTGTTACCGGGAAGAGCAGCATGTAGGGGTTTTCCTTGACGACACCCCAAGTTTCGCGAGTCAACTCGCGACTATCACTCCAACTGCCCACCACTTACCTCCCAGTCCGCAGCAACCATAGAGCCCAAGCGCCAGGTACTCCAAACATTGGGTTTGTGCAGGACCGCAAAATCATCGGTGCGGGAGCCGCGAGAATCAGCTCCTACTTAGCAGCAGAACCAGTTACAGCGGTAAGGAAGCCTTACTGAGACGCCCCCAGTGGTGCAGTCCCCGCCCGAACATGTTGAGGAAAGGAGGCCGCACGGGCGGGGACTGGTCTAGATGACGGCCGGAAGGTCGTATCCGGTCCGTGCATGGCAGTCATAGCCATGAGGATTCTTATCGAGATATTGCTGGTGATAGTTCTCGGCATAGTAGAACGGGTTTTCCGCCGCCGGCTCGATATCAGTTGTGATCGGATCCAGCCCGGCTGAGGTGAGAACTGCCTGATAGGCCTGTCGCGTTTGCTCGGCGAGATCGCGTTGTTCCGGAGTTGACCAGTAAATGGCACTTCGGTACTGCGTGCCTACGTCATTACCTTGCTGGAAGCCCTGGGTGGGATCATGATTTTCCCAAAAGATTTTGAGTAGTTCGAAAGTGTCGAGCTGGGATGGATCGTAAGCCACGAGCACCGACTCGGTGTGCCCAGTGCGACCGGTGCACACTTCCTCGTAGGTTGGGTTAGGGGTGAAGCCCCCCTGGTAGCCCACTGCGGTGGTATAGACGCCGGGCAGCCGCCACAACCGTCGCTCTGCGCCCCAGAAGCAGCCCATCGCAAAATACATTTGCGTCAGGTCTTCCGGGAAGCCTTTCGGGCAACATAATGGAGTGCCCAAGATGGTATGAGTTGCGGCTTGAGGTGCCAGCGATTCGTCTCGCCCCGGAAGGGCTTCGTCTGCGCCCACCATGGCTGGCCGACGGAATCCGAAGAAGTCCATCCTGCCATTGTGGACCGGTTTCCCGCGCAGTGCACGATGTGGCACTGCGCGGGATTTGCGCTACTCGCCGGTCTCGCGATCGTTTGTGGAATTTTCGTCCTGTGACGAACCGATCCCGTCGTAAGTGGTCATGGGGATGATGGGTATGCCGCCGTGCGCGACCAAGTGGTTGATCATGAGTGTCCTTCCCGCCAGGTCCAATCTGGACTGGCCTCTCCGCTCACTCCTTGTTACCGATAGCGGTGGGCCTAAACCTGGAAAGCGCCAGACTTTTCCGTGGGAATCAATAGCGTCCGAATCCCGTGCATTAGCTCAGCTCTTGTCGGACTTTACGAGTGTTTCTGGCATCGTCGCGGCGAGAGCCAACGCCAACGCGGCGACTGCGGCGCCGATAGCAAATGCAGGCCCGAAGCCCAGTTGATCGGCGAGAAGCCCCGCTACGAGTGGCCCGACGATAGCGCCAACGTCAGCCGTCATTTGAAACACGGCGATGACGGTTCCCCGCCCAGAGGGCCCGACAATATCTCCGGCGGTTGCCGCCGGTGCTGAACCCATAAACGCCCCAGCCAATCCGCTGATGGCCATCGCCAGCAGGAATGGCCAGGTCCCTCCTGACAAGGCCAGTGCCAGCATGCCCACAATCGTGAGCGTCGCGCCGATGATCAGGGCTGGTCGCCGCCCCCGAAAGTCTGCCAATCGACCTGCTGGGAGCAGAAGTAGGGCTTGAGTTACCGCGGCCACCAGGAAGCCGATACCCGACAGCGTCGGCTCACCTCCGAGCCCGGAAATGACGAACAGTGGGACAAGGCTGGCTCGTAGTCCGAACGTCACCAATCCGTTGGTGAGGTTGGCCGCTAATGCGGCTAAGAAGGCGCGGGAGCGAAGAGCCTGTCCTAACGTCGGCGGTTCAGGTGTGGGATCCGATACCTTTTTTTCGGGGTCGTCGACCTGTTGACGTTCGACGGCCGTCTCTTCGGGCTCGGTACCTCGGGCACTGGGAAGATAACGCCACGACACCCAGGCGGCTGCCAATAAGGTCACGGCATAAACGAAAAACGGAGCTCGGATCGACAGGACAACCACCGCGCCGCCCGCTGCCGGTCCAGCGATGCCGCCCAAGAGGAAGCCCGCCTGGAAGGCTCCGGCGGCCCGACCGCGTTGCTGAGGTTTCGCCAACTTCAGAGTGAGCGCCATGGCGGACACGGTGAACATGCTGGAGCCGATGCCGCCGAGTCCCCGCAGCATCAACAGTTGGGGATAGCTCTGGGCCAGTCCGGCGACTGCGCTAGACACTGCCACGATGAGCAATCCGAGAGTGAGTACCCGACGCTCACCTACGCGATCAACCAGGGCTCCAGCCGCGGGCGCGGTCACTAGACGAGCCAGGGCAAAGACGCTGATGACCGCACTGGCCAAGAATGCTGAGACCCCGAAAGTGGCGGCATAGATGGGGATCGATGGGGCGACGATTCCAAATCCAAGCGCGACACAAAAAGCCACCGCGGACAGGACCTTGATTTCCCGGGGGAGTCCCCGCAACAGCGCAGAGTCCCCGATGCGGCGACGGGCCATCAGTGGCCGAGTACCGTGCGAAAACGTTCGGCCCGTAGTTCCGATACAGCCTGCTCTTCAAGTGCCGGCAACTCACGATCTACTGCCCACCGCAACAGCTGATCGGCGATTTCTGGATTGCGCACCAAGCAGGGCCCGTGCAAATAGCTGCCGATGATGTGGCCGGAGACGCTGCCTTCGGTGCCATCTCCGTTACCCACGCCAGCGAGAACCCGACCCAGTGGTTGCACCGATGGGCCGCGTACCGTTCCCCCCGCGTGGTTTTCGTATCCGGTGAATCGCTCGGAAAATAAGGGCGGTTCGGTGGAGTCTGCTGCGGGAACAGGTGCGGCGGCCAACTCCCCGACGGCTCGCTGCGCTAGCCGGTCAGTGCGAATATCAAGAAGTCCCAGACCAGGTGAGCGAGTTCCGGTGGAGTCGGGGAAGTACTCGCCGAATAGTTGGTATCCGGCACAGATTGCGAGAATAGCCGCGCCTCGCTCAGCCGCGGTTCGGATATTGCCGTCCGCTCTGAGAGCCGAGCACGCGGCGGTCTGGGCGGTGTCTTCGCCTCCGCCGAGAAGATATATGTCGGCTTGGGACGGCACTGGATCGCCGGGTTGAATAGAAATCACATCTGCGGACAATCCGTGCAGGCGCGCCCGATGCAGCAGCGTGGCTGCGTTCCCGTTGTCGCCGTAGGTGCCGAGTAGGTCGGCATAAATGGCGGCGATCGTGAGGTCGGCGCTCATGCCGGAACTCCAGAGGTACGCAACTGCTGAAAGGCGGTGTAGGTGGCTGCGCAATCGACTTGCGGTAGATCCCGCATGCCCGGTGGTAGCGGGGCATCGGGGGCGTAAGGGTTGTCGATCACGACATGATCGATGTTGGCTTGAGTTAGTCGCACCGCAAGGTCTCGACGGCGGAAGCCGGTCGCTACCACAGTACGTCCGCGCAACTTTTCGAAAGGGACGTCCCATAACCAGGACGGATCTCGACCGTCGGCATAGTCCGAATTAATCGTGATGATCACTGGGGTGGGGGCCGGTGGCATGATGTCCAACAGTTCGGTCCAACCTGCCGGGTTCTTGGCAAGTAGCAACCGAATGTTGAGCGCACCGACGTGAAATACGCCGTATCGGCCCGAGACTGAATCCACACTTTGCATCCGCAGTAGACCCACGGCTGGATCGGCGCCAAGTGCGGCGGTCGCCGCCAGCGCCATCGTCGCGTTGGCTGCATTGAATCGACCGGGCAGGCCTAGCTGGGACAGATCGTATTCGCGACCAGCAGGATCTACTGCCCGCCAGGGATCGGCCAGGAGAGACCAATTCGGTGGTGGCCGTCGCCGGCCGCAACCGGGACACGACCAATCGGCATCGTCTCGGCGGAGTAAGGTGCCACATTCGGCACATACCGCCGAATCAGAAGCCCAGGCCTGCCCTGCGGCGACCCACGACACATGGGCATGCTCAGCTGCAGCGAACTCGATCATGGGGTCGTCGGCGTTAGCCACCACGTGAACATCCGGATGTTGGGCCAGCATGTCCCGCCACCGGCGAGCGATCATAGCCACCTCGTTCATGCGATCGAGTTGATCGCGGCTGAGATTACCCAGCAATATGATCTGAGGAGCGGTTTGCTGCATGATCTGCGGCAGATAGAGCTCATCTACCTCTAGCACTGCGCGGGCCGTGGGATCGGCATCCGATAACGCGACGACGATTCCGGTGGAAAGATTCGCGCCGGTGGGCTGACTCACCACGGGTCCGGCTTGTTCCAATGAACTAGCTAGGAGCCGAGTCGTTGAGGTCTTTCCGTTTGTGGCTGACACCAGGGCCGCCACTCGATTGCGCGCCAAGTCTGCGATGGCTTCTGGGGCGATCCTGAGGATCACCTGACCCCCGATCACCATTCCCTCGCCACGACCGGTGGCTCGTGACAACGCTGACGCTGCGCGACCCGCGGCCAGTGCGCTGCGAGTACGCCAGGGAAGCTTGCCGGATGCCATGTATAGGACGCTACATGCATAGCAACTAACGTCCTAAATGTGCCCACTCCCGGAGGGATCGCCCACTAATGTTGTCGGTATGAGTGAGAACGCAAACGGCTTACCCCCGGCGAATTGGTATCCAGATCCGCGTGATCCAACACAGCAGCGCTATTGGGACGGACAGTCCTGGACGGTGCAAACTCGACCGGTCGAGGCGCAGGCACACCAGCCGAGCGTCGCCGATCCCGCCGCGACTGCTGTCGTTTCACAAGAGCCCAGCCAGCCCTCGGTTACGACCCCTGGGTTGGCTCCTGAGGCACAGCAAAGTGGCGGCGCAACGAGTGCTTCCCCGGTAGGCGGTCAGGTTGGCGGTGAACAGACCGCCACCAGTGTCACCAGTCCCACTGTCGATGAGGCAGCAGCCGCGGTCCAAGCCGCGGAGGCAGCGAACTTTGCGGTAGCCGCAGAAGCCGCTTTGGCTGGAGCCGCCGCAACCGCAAGTGCAGCTCAGGCGAGTATGGCCGAGTCGGTCAACGCGGAAGCGGCGACTGCCGTACTTTCTACGACTTCGCAACTGCCAGGTCATCGCGTTACTGGGGTGCTTGGTGTCGTGTGCGGCATCGCGGTTCGCCCGATGGGGACTGCTTCAGATCGGGAGGCCTTGTCGGCGGTAAGGCAAGACGCCCTACACCAACTGCAACTCGAAGCGGTTGCTCGAGGGGCGACAGCGGTGGTCGCGGTTCAGTTTGACACTGTGATGAATCCCGACGGGAGCGCTGAGCTCGCAGCCTACGGCACTGCGGTGATCACAGAGGCAGCGTGACGGACTCGCCGGGTTATCTGGCTCTCGACGTTGGCGGCACCAAAACCATTGGTGCCGTAGTCGGTACAGGTGGCGAGGTCCTTGCTTCGGCGAGGGTGCCAACACCTACGGGCCACGGGTCTGAAGAAGTCTTTGAAGCCTGTGTGTTTGCGCTAGAGGCTGCCCGCAGTGAGACGCCGGTGTCAGCCATCGGCCTAGGGGTGGGATGCGGCGGTCCGATGAAGTGGCCGAGCGGGGACGTGTCGCCGCTGAATATCCCGGACTGGCGAGATTTCCCGTTGCGCGACCGATTAGCTGATCGGCTAGAGGTCCCGGTGCGCGTGCATAACGATGCGATTTGTCTGACCATCGGTGAGCATCTGCTCGGGGGCGGTCGGGGGTTGAACAATGTGCTCGGCATGGTGGTCTCCACCGGCGTCGGCGGGGGGATCGTGGCTGACGGTCAGCTTTTGACTGGTGCTTCCGGTAACGCGGGTCACATTGGTCATGTCGTGGTGGACCCGACCGGCCCTAAGTGTTCCTGCGGTGGTCGTGGGTGCCTCGAGGCGGTGGCAAGAGGGCCAGCGGTAGTGGGATGGGCTCTGGCTCAAGGTTGGCAGTCAGTCGATCCGGCGGGGGAGTCGTTGGCCGCGTCGGCTCGTGAGGGTGACCCGATTGCGCGCGCAGCGTTTCAGCGGTGTGGCAATGCTGTCGGGACTGCGGTGGCGTCGGTTGCTGCGCTGCTGGACTTGGAAGCTGTGACTATTGGTGGCGGTCTCAGTCGGGCCGGAGATCTGCTTCTCCCGGCTGTCTATGAGGGGTTCGAGCGCCATGCCGGTTTGGAGTTTCTCAGCCAGTGCCGAGTTCTCTTAGCTGGTGAAGATGCTGGACTGGTGGGCGCGGCCGCACTGTTCTTAGCCCAGCACCGGTATTGGAGCGAAGGCTACTAAGTCATCCGATATGCGGAGTGGAGTATTCGTGACTTTGTGAATTGCATCCAGGCTTCGTAACCTAAGCAAGTCGTTGCGGCGAGAGTATGCCCAGTTCCGGGACTCACTGCGCCGCTCTTGGAGAACTCGTGGTTGATCAACGGTCTGGTGCGCCTGCGCTGACGGGTATTCCCGACGCGACCGTGGCCCGACTCCCGCTCTATCAGCGAGCGTTGATCCAACTGCGTGACGACGATGCGGCAACAGTCTCGTCCGAAGAATTGGCTCAACTGACCGGGGTGACTGGTGCGAAACTCCGCAAAGATCTTTCCTTTCTCGGGTCCTATGGGGTTCGCGGTGTGGGTTACGACGTTGAGTACCTGCTCTACCAGATCAGTCGAGAGCTGGGTCTGACACAGGACTGGCGGGTTCTCATCGTCGGTGCCGGCAACCTCGGTCGGGCACTTGCGTCGTATGCCGGGTTTGCGACTCGCGGGTTCGAGGTGGTGGCGGTCCTCGACTCTGATCCGAATCTGATCGGCCAGCCCCTGGCGGATAGCGAAACTACAGTCACTGCGGAGGCTGATCTTGAGCAGTTATCCCGGCAGTTGCGACCCGATATGGCCGTGATCGCGACACCCGCCGAGGTGGCACAAGAGATCTGTGACCGCTTGGTGGCATGCGATATTTCCGGAATCTTGAACTTCGCGCCAACAGTTCTCAACGCGCCAGACCACGTTGACGTTCGTGAAGTAGATTTAGGTCTGGAGCTTCAAATCCTGGCGTTTCACGAGCAGCAGCGTCAGCACGGGGCGCGAACGGCTCGCCAGCCTGATATTGATTTGCGTACCCCGGTGGCACCAGGCAGGAGCCCGAGATGACGTTACTTGCCGTCGGTGTCAGTCACCGCACCGCCCGAACCGAAATGCTGGAATCTTTGGCGACGATCGATCCGCGTCGTTTGGCGGCAGACCTGTTGGCGTCCCCGCACGTGGCCGAGGTGATGGCCATTTCCACCTGCAACCGGGTGGAGGTCTATTGCGAAGTGGATCGCTTTCACGCTGCGGTTGACGAAATTGTCGCCGGATTGGCGAAAGGGTGCGGCTTAGCGCCCGAAGAAGTGACCGCCCTCGCCTACGTGCATTACGAAGAGCGCGCGGTACAGCACCTATTTGAGGTTTCCGCCGGTCTGGACTCCATGGTGGTGGGCGAAGCCCAGATCCTGGGTCAAGTGCGCGGTGCACTCGTCGAGGCGCAGAGTCTGGGTACGGCTGGCCGCGAACTCAACGAAGTGGGACAAGCAGCTCTACGGGTTGGCAAGCGGGTCCGATCGCAGACCGGAATTGACCGATCCGGCGCCAACGTTGTCTCGGTGGGCTTCACCGAAGCGTTTGAACATATGGCTGTCGCGGGCGGGGCACAGCCCGCAGCGGCCAAGATGGTGGTGATCGGTGCCGGCTCGCTCAGCGGCATAGCCGTCGCCCACGCGGGCCGCAATCAAGTGTCCACCACCACCATCACCAGTCGGACTCAGCAGCGCGCTCAAGAACTCGCCGAGCGATACGACGCCCGTCACGCGCCATTGACTGATTTGCCGGAACTGCTAACTGATGCGGACTACGTGGTGTGCTGCACCGGAGCCGTGGGCACGGTACTAAGTGAACCCGAGGTGGTTGCCGCCATGGCACAGCGTCGCGATCGCCCCATGGTGGTTCTAGATCTGGCTCTGCCGCATGACAGTGCGCCTGCGGTCGGAGATATCGACGGTGTTTTACGTATTGATCTCGCCGACCTTGCTAGCCGGCCGGAGACCCGAGCTGACCAGCAGGACATCATCGCAGCTGAACGCATCGTTACCGACGAGCTTGACGATTTCGCCACCTCACAAGCGGCTCGGACCGTGGAACCGATCTTGTTGGGGTTGCGGGCTCGTGGTTCTGCAGTCGCGGAAGCGGAACTGCAGCGTGCCAAGGAACGACTGGTCGGGCTCGACGACGAGCAGTGGGAGCTCATCGAGCAGGCGTTACGACGCACAGTCAATACGTTGATGCACACACCCACGGTTCGTATTAAGCAGTTAGCGGCTGACCCAGATGGTCAGCGCTATGCCGACGCGTTGAGTTCGCTATTCGACTTGCCGGTGGAGCAGGTAGAGCAGGTCCTGCGCCCGCGGGAAGCCGGGACGGAGGACTCGCCATGAGTTCTATCCGCATCGCAACCCGCCGCTCCCCGTTGGCCTTGGCGCAATCACGTCAAGTCGCCGCACACATCACCGCAGCGACCGGACGGACCGTGGAGTTGGTGGAAATCACCAGCCTTGGCGACCAGACCCAAGCGTCGTTGAAGGATTTCGGCGGGGTGGGAGTCTTCATTGCGGCCGTGCGCGAAGCTGTGCTCGCCGGACAAGCCGATCTGGCCGTGCACTCGATGAAGGATTTGCCGACTGCCGTCCATGATCAGATGTATCTGTTGGCGGTTCCGCCGCGGGCTGCGACGAATGATGTGTTGATTTCTGATGCGGGTCGTCTCCAAGATTTGCCTGGCGGTGCCACGGTTGGAACCGGTTCGCCACGGAGACGAGCGCAACTGCTCGCGATGCGCTCGGACCTCCAGGTAGTGGATATTCGCGGCAACGTCGACACTCGGGTGGGCAAAGTGGGTGGCGCCTACGACGCGGTCTTGTTGGCTGAAGCAGGTCTGGGGCGGTTGGGAATCACCGATCGGATCACCGAGGTGCTTTCCACCGATCTGATGCTGCCAGCGCCCGGTCAAGGAGCACTGGCTATCGAATGTGCGACGGCCAGCCACAGGCAGTTCAGTGACCTCGCAGCGGCACTGGATGACCCGGTGACACGAGCTGCCGTAACTGCGGAACGCACAGTCCTGTCCGAGCTTGAGGCTGGCTGTGCGGCACCTATGGGGGCCGAGGCGATTGTCCAGGGCGATGCCCTGCAGTTGCGGGCTGGTGTGTTCAGCACCAGCGGTGATCGGGTGCTGCGAAGTGAGGTCAGCGGGACGCTGAAACAGGCTGTAGAACTAGGTCGTCAAGCGGCGGCAGAATTGCTCGATTTGGGCGCAAGCGGGTTGTTAGGGGATTCTGGTAAATGAAAGTTCTGGGGGTACCCGGTCAATGACAGTATGGAAGAAGGACATGACGCATATGTCATACGTCGCTCTGATCGCCGCGGGGCCCGGCGAAAAAGATCTACTCACGGTTCGCGCTGCAGGTTTGCTGCGGGAAGCTGATGTAGTTGTCGCCGACGCCGATGCGGCCAGCCTGGCAGGCGAGATAGTGGACGCCGAGCGGATTTGCTTAGCAGTAGACGACGACGGTCTGCCGTTGGCGCATCGCGCTCGGGCAAGCCTCGTCGCATCTAAGGCGAAGAAAGGCCACACGGTGGTTCGGTTGATCAGTGGCGATCCGGTATTAGACGGATCACTGTTCATCGAGATCCAAGCCCTCGCCAAAGCCAAGGTGCCCTTTGAGGTCATCCCAGGCGTCAGCCCGGTCAGCGGTATCCCGGCCTACGCCGGGTTCGGTCTCACCGGCGGCAAGTCCCGCGAGGTAGCAGTCGTGGATGCCCATGACACCGACCTGGACTGGACGATGCATACCCGTGCTCGCGAGACGCTGGTCATCATCGACGGTGCCGAGCGAGCGGTGGAGATCGCGGCAGATCTGCTCGAGGCGGGACGCACCCCCAAGACTCCGGTGGCGTTGACACGCGATGGCACCACTATCGACCAGCACACCTTGGTCGCGACCCTGGAGACACTCGCTGAGACGTTGAAGGCCAGCAAGCAAACCTTCGCGGGCATGATGGTGGTCGGTGAAGTAGTCAAGCAGCGTTCGGTGATGTCGTGGTTTGAGACCAAGCCGCTATTCGGCTGGCGCGTTCTCGTGCCCCGCACCAAGGAGCAGGCTGGTTCACTGAGTCAGCAACTGCGCTCCTACGGAGCGGTGCCGGTGGAGGTTCCCACTATTTCGGTGGAGCCACCACGTACCCCGCATCAAATGGAGCGAGCCATTCAAGGCCTGGTCACCGGCCGATACGAGTGGGTGGTGTTCACCTCTACCAACGCGGTGCGGGCAGTATGTGAACGGTTCACCGACTATGGGTTGGATGCCCGTTCTTTTGCGGGTCTTAAGGTTGCCGCGATCGGCGATCAAACGGCCGCGGCTTTGAAAGCCTTCGGCGTCACCCCAGACCTAGTCCCCAGCGGTGAACAGTCCAGCAAGGGTCTGCTCGCGGAATGGCCGGAATACGACGATCTGATCGATCCCATCGACCGGATCTTCCTGCCCCGCGCCGACATCGCAACCGAGACCCTCGTGGCCGGTATGCAAGAGCTCGGCTGGGAGGTAGACGATGTCACCGCGTACCGAACTGTTCGCGCTGCACCGCCGCCCGCCGAAATTCGGGAAGCGATCAAGACCGGCGGTTTCGATGCGGTGCTGTTCACCTCATCGTCCACCGTGCGCAACTTGATCGGCATCGCCGGCAAACCACACGCCACCACGGTGATCGCCTGCATCGGACCGCAGACCACGAGCACCGCGGAAGAACACGGTTTGACCGTTGACGTGCTCAGTGACGAGCCGAAGGTGACCGTGCTTGCGCAAAATCTGGCCGAACACGGCGAAGCGTTGCGCTTGGCGGCAGTGGAGTCGGGCGCGAGTACGTGGCGGCCAAGTGCGAAACGGGCTGCCTCTCGGCGCAAAGCCACCTAGTATCCAACCGTGGACTTCCCGGTGCAACGGCCTCGACGACTGCGGCGGACAGCGGCGCTACGTCGCCTCACCGCAGAAGTCACGGTTGCACCGGCGAACCTGGTGCAACCGTTGTTCGTAGCCGACGGCATCACCGAGCCGGAACCGGTCCCTTCCATGCCCGGAGTGGTGCGCCACACCGTGGACTCCCTCGTCGAAGCGGTCGATGCCGCTGCGGCTGCTGGGGTGGGTGGGGTGATGTTGTTTGGCGTCCCGCGGGAGCGTGATGCGACCGGAAGCGCGGCGTTGGACCCAGTCGGAATTCTCAACCGCGGCATTGAAGCGGCGGTCACCTCCGCCGCGGGCCGGCTCGCCGTGATGTCTGATCTGTGCCTCGATGAGTTCACCGATCACGGTCACTGTGGGGTGTTGGACGACAACGGCAACGTCGACAACGACCGGACCTTGGCCTGCTACGCAGACTTAGCGGTGGTTCAAGCGGGTGCAGGTGCCGACATTCTGGGCTTGAGCGGCATGATGGACGGTCAAGTCGGTGTGGTGCGAGCAGCGTTGGACGACGCCGGTTTCATCGATACCGCCCTCTTGGCCTACACCGCCAAATACACCTCTGCTTGGTATGGCCCGTTCCGTGAGGCAGTGGATTCACAGTTGCAAGGGGATCGGGCCACGTATCAGCAGGACCCCGCGAACCGTCGCGAAGCAGTCCGAGAGCTCTTGCTGGACCTGGACGAGGGTGCGGACATCGTTATGGTGAAGCCGGCGTCGACCTATCAAGACGTGATCGCTGACTTGGCTGCGGTCAGTGACCGCCCCGTGTGGGCGTATCAAGTGTCAGGGGAATACGCGGCAATCGAGGCAGCAGCAGCGAACGGCTGGCTGGATCGAGACGCCCTGATGTTTGAATCGGTTCTGGGCCTGCGCCGAGCTGGTGCTGACGGGGTGTTGACCTACTGGGCGACGGAACTAGCCCAACGGCTTCAATAGCGCCGAAATCTCCTCGGGTGATATGTCCTTATTGATCAGCACCGAAAAGATCCAATGTGACTTTGGCTACGGAATTCTTGGTTATTTTCCTCGCATAGGTGGCAAACCGGACACCAATTAAATCGATTTGGCAACGATTCGGCTCCAAACCCGTTAGACAACTCTCATACACGTGTCTCGACGTGTGGCCTCGAGTGAGGAGAACTCATGGCAAAAGTGTTCGTCCAAGGGATCGCTGTCGTGGTGGCTGGCGTCGTCGCGTTATTCCTCAACCGCTTTCTGGACCTCGGCACGAGTTCTGTGGTGTTCGGCCTCCTCATTGGTGGCGCTATCGGCATCGCCCGAGATGGAAGCGCCCTCGGGCGAATCGGAGGCTTCGTCCTCGGACTCATCGCGGGCATCGTGTTCTACGGCTTGCGGCTGGCGGTCTTCAATGACAGCTTCCCCGGCCAGATCCTCACCTTGCTGATTCTGGTGGCCTTGGTCACGATCGTGTGCGGGCTGACCGCGGGTCGGATGCCGCTGTGGTCAAGCATGTTGGGTTCCGCGCTTATTGTGGGTGCATTCGAGTACTCGTATGAAAACGAGATTTACTATGCCCAGTCTTTGATCGTGTCCAACACCACGTCAGCTCTCCTCCCAGCCGCACTAGGCATCCTGGCGGGCGTCATCGTGGGGAACTTCGGGCGCAGTAGCGAAGATCCCCCAAGTACCGCGCAGCCAGCGCCTACCCCAGAACAGCCAACAGTTTCTCTCACCAAGAGCGAAGGATGATCCGACGATGACTAAGTTCAGCAAGCGTGGGCGGGTAGCAGCCGCTTTTGTGGGAATCGGCGCATTGGCGACAGCGGTCGTCCTGCCTGGCTCTTTTGCCGTGGCAGAGAACACCGGCAGCGCTGAAAGCGAGGTCTTTCGAGCGGTAGCTCAGTTGGCCGATGCTGATGGCAACGTCAGTATCACCCAGTTGCGCGACCAGATCAGCGTCACCGGCGATGGCACCGCCACGTTCAGTGTGCCGGTTGGTGAAGGTGGTTCCCCTAAGAACCAGCAGACTCTCGGCGGACCTGAGATCCAAGACGGTGCCGCACAGTACGAAATCACTGCCAACGGCACCGAGTTGCTGACAATGGGGCAGGACTACGACGGCGAAATCCCCGTGACGCTGGAGACGTCGGCTACCCTCGACGGTCAGCCACTCAACATCTCTGATCTGCCGGGTAAGAGCGGTTTGGTGACGCTGACCTACACCTTGGAGAACACCACCAGCGAACCAACGACGTTGACGTTCACCGACGCTGATGGAAAGACCCAGACGAAGAAAGCTGAGATTCCCATCCCGATGGGTGCCTCCATCAGTGCGACCTTCCCTGGCTCTTCGTGGGGTGAAGTGAGCGGACCACAGGCGGCCACCATCATCGATAACGGCACCGGCGGCATCTCCTTCGATATGACCCAAGCGTTGTTACCGAGTGTTCTGCCCGATCAGGACGTCAAGCAAAGCATCACCATCGAAGCTCGTGTGGATAACGCGGTTATGCCACCCGTCAGCATCAAGGCCGCGGTTTTGCCATCAGACTTCAACGAGCTGGAAGCAAATCGCAAGACCGCTGACGACGCCGAGGTCCTGACTGGCACGCTGTACGGCTCAGGTGAGGCAATCGTGGACGGCACCAACCTGCTGCTCGCCGGTTTAGGACCGGCAGCAGCGGGTGCGAACGAACTTGCTACTAAGTTGGAAGAGAGTGCGTCGCAGGGTCCCGATTTGCTGACGGGCGTCGAGCAGTTAAAAACCGGTGCCGTCAAACTCAACGCCGGTATTCAGGACCTGAACGATAAGGGTCTATCTGCTTTATCAAAGCAGGTGAAAGGCCTGACCAAAACGGTCACCGGCGATAAAAGCTTCGACGTCATCACCGA
>PAAU01000013.1 GCA_002699445.1 Micrococcales bacterium
GTAGTGGCCCGGACCGCTTGCTCGAGAGTGATAGGTGCTGTTGGTGATGAAGTCGGGGTGGGGAAGATCGGTTGACCGCTGGGGGACGGTGTCGGCAAGGTTCCGGGTGTGGGAGTCGTTGTCGGTGTAGGCCGCGGCAATGGCGGATCCGTCGGCGAACCGACGGCTGCTGCCAACTCTTCGGCGCCCTTTGTTATCTCACTAGCAGCGTCCGTGAGTTCGGGCATGCCTCGAGCAAGCTCGTTCGTCGCCTTGGCTAGGTCGGTGGACGCATCCGCCAGGCCGGTCGCTCCTTCGGCGACTCCAGCGGTGCCTTCCGCCAGAGCTTTGTTACCTTCTGCCACCCCTTGAGTTCCTGGGACCAACACGTCTGAGACCCCGGCGCTTGCCTCTTCGGTACCGTCCGCGGCCGCGGTGATTCCATCGGACAGTTGTGAGGCTGCAGTGGCCAGCGCGAGAGTTTGATCGTTGAGTTGGTCAACACCACTGGCCAAGCTGTCGTTGCCCTCAATCGAACTCTCCAGCAAGCTGGTACTGAACGCGGCAGCAGGATCTTGCGAGGTCCGAATCGGTGCTGCGGATAGGACAGTCTGGGGTATCGAGCCGCGGTCCATCACAGCGCCAAATTTTACTGTTTGGGTGTAATCACCCAACGGCGGATAAAGAACCAGGCTCCAGGTCAGGACCGTGTCACCGGCGGCATCGGTGGTCACGGCGGCTTTTCCGGTATCGGTGATTTCCCAATCTCGGGGGACTGTAGTAGTCAGTGTCCCCACTAAGGGTGCAAAGACCGGGACTTTCTCGGTCTTCTTGGTTCCGTCGGCTTCCTTATAGCTGACCTTCTTCTCTTTGGTATCGATGTTGGTGATGGTGTAGCTGATCCCGGTGGAGCCGCTGGCATCCAAAAGGTTCATCGGATCAACGATCTCGCCATCAAGCGTGTATTGAGCGTGCATAGCCAGCGGCATCGGTTTATCCACGATTGCTTGAGTCAAGATGACTTGGGGTTCGGGGCCACCTACCTCCACCTGGATTCCGTCGGAGGTGATATCGGGGCGACCCCGTTGGTTCAGATACTGAACGTTGGCAGTCGACGTCGGATCCAATACGGTCCGCTGCTCCCCACCGTTGCTCGCGAGTCGACTGATGATCTGAGACTCGATAGGTAGTCCAGTGGGATCCAACGAGGCCACAACGATTTCGTCATTCACCAACGTAGCGTCAGATTTCGTTGCTCCGCTCTCAGCGGGAACTGCCATCACCACCAACCCCGCCAGTAGCCCACCTACTCCAAACGTCGCCAATACGCGTTTCATGACGGTGTCCCCGCACTATCCTTTTCGGTTTGTTCCGATGATTCAACGACATCAGCCGGCTCCGAGGCACCGTCATCTGGATCTCGCATTGCCGTGGCAAACCGATTCATGGTGAGCGCTAGTAAGCCGGCCAGGGTTGCTGGCACGACGGCCACACTGAGTACGTTGCCTTGACCGACGGTGGTGAGGTCAACCATGGCAAGGGTTACAGCCATGACGATACCGCCGAGGATAAGGGGGAGTCCGTAACTCTTTGCGCGGGTATAGCCAGCGACAATCACGAGCAGCAGCAAGCCCCACGCTGTCATCAGGCCTTGATTTTGTTGGGTGAAGGGGATGAGTGCAGCCAGCAGCGCAAACACCAGCGCGACGAACCCGCCCCCCAAAATCAGCATGACCACACGCACCCCTGGACCACGACCTGAACCCGGCATCCCTCGGGGCAGCCACACCACCAAGCTGCCAGCGACTACTGAGATCGCCACTCCTACGGGAAGGAATGGATCCGCCGTGCCTGGCGCCAGGGTGCGACTACAAATAATCCACGAGACCAGACCACCGATGACGACGGCAATTAAACTGACCGTTGGTGTGATTGCCTCCTTGACGTTGCGTGGTTGTGTATTGGGAGGGGGTTCATGAATAGTTTCCAGCGAGGCGGGATCTCCCTCCACATGCAATTCCGGCAATGCCCGGTCCAGCCACTTCGGCAGCCACCAGGTTGCTTTCGCTGCGAGAACCATCAAGGCGGGAACCAAAACACATCGGACGATGGTGGCATCAACAAGAACAGCCGTGGCTAATCCGACGCCGAACATCTTGACGACTGCTCCCGGCACCAAGATAAACGCGGCGAAGACCACGACCATGATGGAGGCGGCCGCCGTTACTACTTCGCCAGTGTCTGTCAGACCTCGACGAACCGAGGTGACCATATTTCCGGTGCGAGTCCAGTGCTCTCGGAATGAGGTCAGGAGGAAGACCTCGTAGTCCATCGATAATCCGAACAGCACCGCAAACATCATCATCGGCACGTAGGACTCGATGGGCACCAACTCTTCTAGGCCCAATAGCGACGCTCCCCAGCCGAACTGGAACACCGCGACAACGACGCCGTAGGCAGCGCCAATGGACAGCAGATTCATAGCGGCTGCCTTGATCGGAATTACGATCGACCGATAGGCCAGCAGAAGCAAGGATCCGGACAGCAGTACGACACCACCAATAAAGATCGGCAAGGCATCGGCAATCTCATCTGAGAGATCCATCATGAGTGCGGTGGACCCACCCACGAATGCCTCCTCTTCTTGCCCGGCAGTGTCTTTCGGCAGCACGGTGCTCCGCAACTCATTCACCAGATCTTGAGTCGCTGGATCCGCGGGCCCAGTTGTGGGAATCACACTGATGACCGCCACACCACCATCTGCGCTGACGACGGCATCACCGACTTCCTTGACGCCTGCGGTATTTCTTAGATCAACCTCAAGTGACACCAATCGAGGATCTCGCGTTCGTGGATCCGTTCCCTTTGGCAGATCGAAAGTCTCTTCCGGTGCAGTGGCTGCTCGATTCATTTGCACCACCACAGCCAGTGGACCGGCTTGCCCCGGGCCATACGCCGCAGTGATGAGCTCGTTTGCCTTATACGCGGTGGAGTCTTGGGGCAGGGCGGAAGCGTCGGTTTGACCAAACTGCATTTGAGTCATCGGCAGCGCCAAGATCAGCAAGAGCAAAGTAGCGCTGATCGCGTATCGCCAGGGTTTGCTGGTGACAGCGTCAGCGATGCGAGCCCAGAAACCGTGATCCAGATGACTACCATCTTCGCTGTGTTCGCCGCGGTGAACTTTGGGCATCACGCGCTTTCCGAGCAGCCCAAAGACGGCGGGAACGAAAGTCAAGGAGGCAAGAATCGCGACGGCGATGACGATGGCCGCTGCCAAACCTAGCCACGCTAAGAAGCTGATCTGAGTGAGTATCAAACCAGCTAGCGCCAAGATCAACGTGCACCCGGCAAAGACCATGCCGGCACCGGCGGTGCCAGACGTGCGGCCAATCGAGTCATAGACCTCAAATCCGCTACGGAGCAGCGCTCGATGTCGAATTATCAGGAATAAGGCGTAGTCGATGCCAACACCAAGCCCAAGCATGATGCCGAGAGTTGACGCCACGTCAGGGATAAAAACAGCCCGTCCGAGAAGTCCAATCAATGCTGATCCGATTCCCACGGTGACGATTGCGTTAACCAAAGGAACGAAAGCGGCGGCAAATCTGCGCAGTGTGAAGAGCAAGACGAAGACGGCCATGATCAGACCCAGTCCCTCACTCAGGGTGCTCTCCGGTTGAGAGAGCGACTCACCCATCAAGCCACCCAATGCCACTTCGCAGTCCGGGGCGCTATCGATACCGGTTTGCAGCACCTCCTCGGCCACACTTTCCTCGCCGATGAAGGCGCTGCCAACCTGGATTTGTACGATCGCAGTCTGCTTGTCCGGTGCCAAGAGAGAAGGATCGTCGGCAGGTCCAGTAACGTCTGCGACCCCGATGACCTGCTTTTCGGCATCCTCGACCCGTTTGATGGTTTCCGCACCGGCCCCGGTATCCAAGTCGGTGCCACATTTAATGACCAGGGGTTGTGCGTCGCTACTCACGCCCGGGAAACCCCGATTGAGCAATGTTTGGGCCGAGGCGCTGTCGGTGCCGGGCAAGACAACATCTTGTTGTCCCGGGGGTGGTAGCCGATTGTTGAGACCAGCCACCGCGATGAGTACTACCAGCCACAGCGCCAAGACTGTCTTAGCGTGGAGGGCGCACCAGTGGGAGATCAGGTACAGCCGGCGGGTCATGATCAAATCCTGCCTGAGCATCGCGTCGCTGTACCGGGAACACGTATGTTGCTGTCATTCTGCGGCCGCCGGTGCCACGGCTCGTCCGCTTCCCGTGCGCAACTTGACGGATCGGGGGATTACCAGCACCATAAGAAGGTGCGTAACTATCGCCTCGTAGTAACTTAGCGCGTCAGCTATCAGCCGACGCGCCACCCTCCGATGCCTCACCGGCCGGGGGGTTTTTCGTTTCCGGGGCAGGTTAACCGCCCGTCCCGGGGGCGACAGTCCGCCCCGCGTCAGCGGGCGATCCCCGACGGTGGGGCGGACTGGGTGATGGAGAGCATCGCGGTGCTGCGGAATAATAGCCACAGCAGCGAGGCAGAATGTCGAGTAGTCGCGAAAGCGGCTGGAGCAGATGAGGTAGCAATGACCGAGCAGATCACCGGTTCCGAGAGTCTGGTGAAATCACTCCAGAATGCCGGTGTCGAGGTAGTGTTCGGGATCCCCGGAGGGGCTATTCTTCCCGCCTATGATCCATTGATGGATGCCAGCAATATCCGGCACATCCTGGTGCGCCACGAGCAGGGCGCAGGCCACGCGGCCGAAGGCTATGCGATGGCGACGGGAAAAGTCGGAGTCTGTATGGCTACCTCGGGCCCAGGAGCGACCAACCTTGTCACCGCTATTGCCGATGCCCATATGGACTCGGTTCCGATGGTGGCCATCACTGGCCAGGTCCCCAGTAAAGCTATTGGAACAGATGCTTTTCAAGAAGCAGATATCCGCGGCATCACTATGCCGATAACCAAACACAACTTCCTCATCACCGATCCGATCGATATTCCGGCTGCGATTGCTCAGGCTTTCCACATTGCTGGGACCGGGCGTCCGGGGCCTGTTCTCGTCGACATCAGTAAAGATGCGTTGCAGGCAATGACTACCTTCGAATGGCCAGAGCAGATCGCATTGCCCGGCTATAAACCAACCACCAAGCCCAACTCCCGCCAGATTCGGCAGGCGGCTGAACTTATTCTGGACTCCAAGAAACCGGTGCTCTATGTCGGTGGGGGCGTCATCAAGGCAGAAGCTTCATCACAACTATTTGAGTTGGCGGAACTTACCGGCATCCCCGTAGTCACCACGCTTATGGCTCGAGGGGCCTTCCCCGACGGTCACCAACAGCATCTCGGTATGCCAGGCATGCATGGCACGGTAGCGGCAGTGGGTGCATTGCAACGAGCCGATTTACTCATCGCCCTCGGCACCCGTTTTGATGATCGCGTGACTGGAAACTTGGACAGTTTCGCGCCCGACGCGAAAATCATTCACGCGGATATCGACCCGGCGGAAATCGGCAAAAACAAGCCAGTAGATGTGCCGATCGTGGGTGACGCTCAAGTCATCATCGAAGCCCTCACCGCGGACTTACAGCGTCGAGTCGATGAGGGCGAGCGGGGTGATTTCGCGGAGTGGCTAGAGACCGTGGCACGCTGGAAGCAGACCTACCCACTGGGGTACGACGAGCCAGAAGATGAGGCTCTCTCCCCGCAATACGTCATTGAGCGACTAGGGGCCATCGCTGGACCGGAAGCCATCTATGCGGCGGGCGTTGGACAGCACCAGATGTGGGCCAGCCAGTTCATCGAATACTCCAACCCGCGTACGTGGTTGAACTCCGGCGGTGCCGGCACGATGGGCTACGCAGTGCCAGCTGCGATGGGAGCCAAAGTCGGTCAGCCGGACACCGTGGTGTGGGCAGTAGATGGTGACGGTTGCTTCCAGATGACAAACCAAGAGTTGGCGACCTGCACTATCAACAACATCCCGATTAAAGTCGCACTCATCAATAACTCCAGTCTTGGCATGGTCCGACAGTGGCAAACCCTTTTCTATAATCAGCGCTACTCCAACACTGATTTGCAGTCACACGATTTTCCCGACTTTGTGAAGTTGGCGGAAGCCTATGGTGCTGTGGGCTTGCGGTGCGATAACGCGGCTGATGTCGACGCCACCATCGAAAAGGCAATGTCTATCAACGATCGTCCTGTAGTTGTGGACTTCCGGGTGCACAAAGATGCGATGGTCTGGCCGATGGTGGCCGCAGGCACCAGTAACGATGACATCAAGGTAGCTCGTGATTTGGCACCACAATGGGATCGGGAGGATTGATCCGATGACACGGCACACACTGTCCGTTTTAGTTGAGGACGTTCCTGGCGTACTCGCTCGGATCTCGGGCTTGTTTTCCAGGCGTGGCTTCAACATCGAGAGTTTGGCAGTTGGTCCAACTGAGAAGGCTGGGATCTCGCGTATGACGATCGTGGTCAGCGTCGCCGAGTTGCCGCTGGAACAGGTGACTAAGCAGCTAAATAAGCTGGTGAACGTCATCAAGATTGTGGAACTCGAGGATGACAACAGCGTTCAACGCGAACTGATTATGGTGAAGGTCACGGCGACCACTAATACCCGTAGTCACATTCTGGAGACCGTGGAGTTGTTTCGCGCCAAAGTCGTCGATGTAGCCCCGGATGCGGTGACGATTGAGGCCACCGGATCGATCGGTAAGCTGCACGCGATGTTGCGGGTGCTGGAACCCTTTGGCATTAAGGAACTGGTGCAGTCCGGTGCGGTAGCGGTCAGCCGCGGTGCTAAGGGAATCTCTGATCGACAGTTACGTAGCGCTTGAGGTGCGGGTGGCGAAACCGCCCAACTCCGGCGACCGTATCCTTACAACAGAAGATTTGCGGCCAGGGCCGCACTCGTAACCCGAACTGCGCGAATGAACCGCGCCTCATGAGAAGAGGACACTAGTGGCCACGCTGTTTTACGACAACGATGCGGACCTTTCCATCATCCAAAACCGAGTGGTTGCGGTCCTGGGCTACGGTTCGCAGGGTCATGCCCACGCACTAAGCCTGCGAGACTCTGGCGTTGATGTTCGAGTCGGTCTGCAAGAGGGCTCAAAGAGTCGAGCCAAAGCCGAAGCAGCAGGTCTTCGTGTGGTGGATCCGGCTACGGCAGCGGCTGAAGCTGACGTGATCATGGTGCTGGTGCCAGATCCCGCACAACGCGATCTCTACCGCGACGCAATAGCGCCGAATCTGCAAGATGGTGACGCGCTCTTTTTTGCCCACGGTTTCAACATCAGGTTTGACTATGTCAATCCGCCAGCGACGGTCGACGTCGCGATGGTCGCGCCCAAGGGTCCGGGTCACTTAGTTCGTCGCGAGTACGAAGCAGGTCGTGGCGTTCCAGCAATCATCGCCGTGGAGCAGGATGCGACTGGGCAAGCGTGGCCGCTAGCACTTTCCTATGCCAAAGCCATTGGCTCGCTGCGAGCCGGTGGCATCAAGACCACCTTCACCGAGGAGACTGAAACTGATCTCTTCGGTGAACAGGCCGTGCTGTGCGGTGGTGCGTCTCAGCTGGTTCAGTACGGTTTCGAGACGCTCGTTGAGGCCGGCTATCAGCCTGAGGTTGCTTACTTCGAGTGCCTCCATGAACTGAAACTCATCGTGGATTTGATGTACGAGGGCGGAATTGCGAAGCAGCGCTGGAGCGTATCGGATACCGCGGAGTATGGAGACTATGTGTCCGGCCCCCGCGTCATCGATCCCTCAGTGAAAGAGAATATGAAGCAGGTACTCGGTGACATCCAGTCCGGTGCCTTTGCCGACCGCTTCATCAAAGATCAAGATGCGGGCGCCCCGGAATTCATCGAACTACGTACCCGCGGTGAGCAGCACCCGATTGAGGACACGGGTCGCCAGTTGCGCAAGCTGATGGCGTGGGTGGAAGGCGACGACACCGACTACACCGAAGGCCACGCAGCTCGCTGAGTTAGCTCACCCTGGTTGTTGTCCGGAAAGCCCGAGTTGCTGCATGGTGTAGTCAAAGACTTCCGCGGCTAGTTGATCATCAAGTCCCGGACCAGTGGGTTCGCTGATCGAGTTATCCACAACGAAGGCGCCAGACTGTCCGGCTAGAGACGGGTTCGATGCGGCAAATACCAGCGCCGCTGCACCCTGGTCGAGGGTATTGGCGCCGTCCTTTTGGAATCCTTCAGTCATGAGCTTTGTCCCAATCACTCCGGGATGAGTCGCGAAGAAATCCACCCGTTCTTGCCGTCGTGCCCATTCCCGAGCCATCAGCAGGTTCGCCAACTTTGTGGTCATGTGGGCACGGAAATGGTTATAGCGGCGCTCCGCATAACCAGGATCGGCAAGATCGAACTTGCCACGGCCGTGCGCGGTCGAAGACACGAAAACCACCCGGCCCCGTTCCGGCATCTCCGGCAGCATCAGCGCCGTTAGTAAGGAGGGTGCCATGTGATTGACCGTCCACATCACCTCTTCACCGTCGGCGTTAGTCAGTCGCTCTCGCTCGTAAATGCCTGCGTTATTAATGAGCACATCTGCGCTGCTTGCCGCACCAGCGAGTTCGGGAACTTGGTCCAGATCCGATAGGTCAGCAACTATCCCAGCGACGGCTTGGCTACCGATGCTGGCGACAGCAGCATCCACGCGTGCAGCAGAGCGCCCGTGCACGATGACATCATTGCCCTGCTCGGCCAAAACTTGCGCGGTGCGCAGGCCGATACCGTCGGTTGATCCAGTGACGAGAACTGTAGACATGCGGCCAGTCTGCTCGCCTTGCTGCGATCTCGCACGTGCACTGCTGCGATATTGGCCACCCAGTTGAACGGCTCAGCTATTCACCTGGCGCGCGGTCGGATGAAGATAACGGTGGGTGAATCACGAAATTCTTTGGACTGATATCTCGCTCGACTCCGCAGCGGTAAGCAAAGTTCCCTAGGTTGGAATCGATGCCACTCATGTCAGCCTAGGAGTCCTCATGCATTCCGAAATAAAGTTTTCCCCGTCATTCGCTGCCGCAGAGGTGCAACTGGATCCAGGCGAAGCCTGCAAAGCTGAAGCAGGTGCCATGGTCGCCATGAAGGATGTAGACATCGAAACCAGCACCCAGGGCGGTCTCATGAAGGGGCTGAGGCGTTCCGTGTTGGGCGGCGAATCCTTCTTCATGAACACCTTCACCGCCGGTAACGCGGGAGGTTCAGTCACGTTCGCTCCGGCTCTGCCTGGCGATATCGTCTCCTGGCAGCTCAGCGGCCAAACGGTCTACCTACAGTCGGGCGCCTACTTAGCTTCTGCCCCCGGTGTCGACATCGACACCAAGTGGGGAGGTGGCCGAACGTTTTTCAGCGGCGAAGGGCTCTTCATCTTGAAATGCTCTGGTGTGGGAGAACTCCTCGTCGCTTCCTACGGCGCGATTGACGCCAAGCAACTGGCCGCAGGTGAAACCTATACCGTGGATACCGGTCATATGGTCGGGTGGTCAGAAGGTGTGCAATACAACGTGCGTAAGGCTGGGAACTGGAAGTCGACTTTCCTTTCCGGAGAAGGTTTGGTGGTGGATTTGACTGGACCAGGCATGATCTACACGCAGTCCCGTTCCCAAGATGCCTTCCTGGGTTGGCTCATCCCGAAGTTGCCCAAATCGAACTAGCCGATGGGTAGCGGCATCTTTCCAGCCCCGCTCGTGAACGCATTCACAAGCGGGGACGTACACTGAGATAACGCTTCCCAACAACCTGGAGAAACCTGCTGTGACCAAGCCTGTCGTCCTTATCGCAGAAGAGCTTTCGCCCGCCACCGTCGATGCGCTGGGCCCTGATTTTGAGATTAGACACTGTAATGGGGCGGATAGAGACGAACTCATCCCCGCCATCGCAGACGTTGATGCCATCCTGGTGCGCTCAGCCACAAAAGTTGATGCTGAGGCGCTCGCCGCCGCCAAGAACCTGAAGGTCATCGCCCGAGCCGGGGTCGGCTTGGACAACGTGGACGTGAAAACGGCCACCGAGGCTGGTGTGATGGTGGTCAATGCGCCCACGTCCAACATCGTGTCTGCTGCCGAACTCGCGGTAGCGCTGCTGTTGGCTTCAGCTCGGAATGTGGTCCCCGCTAACGAGGGGCTGCGTGGTGGCGAATGGAAGCGCTCGAAGTACAGCGGCGTGGAACTGGCCGACAAGGTGGTCGGTGTCGTTGGTTTCGGTCGAATCGGAGTCTTAGTCGCGCAGCGGCTGAGCGCTTTCGGAGTACAACTCATTGCCTACGATCCGTTCGTTCAGCCCGCTCGCGCGGCTCAGCTCGGGGTCCAAATGGTGGAACTCGACGAGCTCCTCGCGACCGCTGATTTCATCACGGTCCACTTGCCCAAGACTCCGGAGACGCTCGGTCTGATTAGTGATGAAGCACTGACCAAAGTCAAGCCCGAGGTGCGGATCATCAATGCCGCGCGTGGTGGAATCGTGGATGAGGATGCGCTGTATCGAGCAATCGTCGATGGTCGCGTCGCAGGTGCGGGTTTAGACGTTTACGCCACGGAGCCGTGTACGGACTCGCCCTTGTTTGGCTTGGAGAATGTGGTCGCCACCCCACACCTTGGTGCCAGCACGGGTGAGGCACAGGAAAAGGCTGGCGTTTCGGTGGCCAAGAGTGTCCGGTTGGCACTTTCCGGCGAACTAGTGCCGGACGCGGTCAATGTGCAAGGTGGCGTACTGGCCGAAGATGTTCGTCCTATGCTCCCGCTGGCTGAGAAGCTGGGCGCCATCTCGTGCCGACTCTCTAATAGTCCCATCGAGCGAGTTGATGTGGAAGTTTTAGGTGAAATCGCAACCGAAGATGTTCGGGTTCTCGAACTATCCGCGCTTAAGGGCTTGATCGGACAACTTGTCGACGATCCGGTCTCTTACGTCAATGCACCACTCATGGCCAAGGACCGGGGCATAGAGGTCAGTCTGCGGACTGACTCTGAAAGCCCTGATCACCGGAATGCTGTTCGAGTAGTGGCCACTCAGGTCAACGGCGCACGTACGACAGTCGCTGGCACGGTAGTGGGCCCCCGCGATGAGCCCAGGCTGGTCGAAGTAGATGAGTTTGACGTTGAGGTCGCTATCACCGAGCATATGGCGTTCCTGGGCTACGAAGATCGGCCCGGTGTGATTGGATCCCTCGGGCAGATCTTGGGTGAGGCTGGTATCAATATTGCCGGCATGCAGGTAGGACGGACTGGAGCGGGTGGCCGTGCACTGACGCTGCTCACTGTGGACTCGGCCGTGCCGGCAGCCACGATGGAACGCATCGTGGCCGACATCGGTGCAGGTTTCGGAACCGCTGTCGATCTGGACTAGCCAGCAGCGAGGGTGGCCTTCTCCGCTTCGCGGACCAAGGAAATGGCAGAATCACACTGTGGCCGCCCGCAACTACACACCGCCTATCGACTGGGTGGCGCCGTCTGGAACGTGGCCCGAGGGGCCATTTGTGACGGATGCTCCGCACTATGCGATAACCACGGCTGCCCTCGTCGTCACGCTGCAACAGTGCATCAGTGGCCGTGGCCTATCGCTTCGTGCTGCCGCCAGTCCTGCCGGGATGGACCCGACTTCGTTATCGCGGCTGCTGACCGGAAAAGTAGTCCCGGACTTGGGCACTATCGCCGGACTGGAACAGAGCCTCGAGGTTGATCTGTGGCCGGGTCGAGTTAATCTCGCTGAGCGCGATTAACGGCGGAAATTACCGCTTTGAGCGATGAGGTGACAATCGACGGATCGATTCCGGTCCCCCACAGGACCCGATCTCCGATGGCGCACTCCAGATAGGACGCCGCACTGGCATCTCCACCCGCTGACATTGCATGTTCCGCGTAATCCAATACTCGAACCTCTACGCCAACGCGACGCAATGCGTCACAAAAAGCGGCTATTGGGCCATTGCCGGTACCTGACACCACTTTCTCGACGTCCTGGTCGCGGAGAACTGCTTCGATTTGAGTCTCGCCCCCGACGTTCGACTCTTGCTGCACTGAGATCAGGGCTAAGCGGCCCCATTGATCGGAATCAACCGGTAGATATTCGTCGGCGAAGATCTGCCACATTTGCTCGGGAGTGACTTCGCCGCCGTCTTCATCGGTGTGCTCTTGGATTACTTGCGAAAATTCGATCTGCAGCCGGCGGGGCAGTTCTAGGCGGTGTTCGCTGCGCATGATGTAAGCAACGCCGCCTTTACCAGACTGGCTATTTACGCGGATGACTGCTTCGTAGCTTCGGCCCACGTCTTGTGGGTCTATGGGCAGATAGGGCACTTCCCAGCGGAAGTCATCGACCGATGCGCCGGCCTCCGCGGAGTCTTCTTGCATCGCCTTGAGGCCCTTGTTGATTGCATCTTGGTGTGATCCGCTAAATGCCGTGTAGACCAGGTCACCACCGTAAGGATGTCGTTCGGCGACTGGCAGTTGGTTGCAGTATTCGACGGTACGCCTGATGCCGTCGATATCGGAGAAATTAATTTGGGGGTCGATGCCCTGGCTGAAGAGATTCATACCCAACGTCACCAGGCAGACGTTTCCAGTGCGCTCGCCGTTGCCGAATAGACAGCCTTCGATGCGATCGGCACCAGCCATGTAGCCGAGCTCGGCTGCAGCGACTGCAGTGCCACGATCGTTGTGCGGGTGCAGACTTAATACCAGTGAGTCTCGTCGAGCTAGATTGCGGTGCATCCATTCGATGGAGTCTGCATAGACATTAGGCGTGGCCATCTCTACGGTTGCGGGCAGGTTCACGATGGCTGGCCGGTCTGGGGTGGGTTGCCAGACGTCGGTAACCGCATCGCAGATGTCAACCGCGAACTCCAACTCGGTCCCGGTATACGACTCGGGTGAGTATTCGAAAAATATTTCGCTGGCGTGGTCTTCAGCGAATTTGTTGCACAGCTGAGCACCGTGCACTGCGACATCGATAATCCCAGCGCGATCGAGTCCAAAAACCACCCGCCGTTGCAGCGTGGATGTGGAGTTGTAGAGATGGACTACAGCTTGTTTGGCTCCAACGATGGAGTCAAAGGTGCGCTCAATTAGATGCTCACGAGACTGAGTCAAGACCTGAATCACCACGTCGTCGGGCACGAGGTCTTCTTCGATCAACTGACGCACGAAGTCAAAGTCGGTCTGGCTTGCTGATGGAAACCCTACTTCGATCTCCTTGTAGCCCATGCTGACGAGCAACTCGAACATTCTCCGCTTGCGGTCGGATGTCATCGGATCGATCAGGGCCTGGTTACCGTCGCGTAGATCTACAGCACACCATCGAGGGGCCTGCTCAATGACGGTGTTGGGCCAGGTTCGATCGTTGAGCTGGATGGGAGTAAACGGCTGGTAGCGCTGGAACGGCATCGCCGAAGGTTGCTGTGGGTTCTGTTCGATCATCTGGAATCCTCATTATGACGCGTGACGACCAGCAAGCACTATCCACCGCGGCGGAGTAGCCAGTCGGATCAGGCCCCGCCGCGGCTACGAAGAAGTAGTGCCGCGTCGAACATCACCTCAACGGTACCAGCGTGACAAGGAATAGGGAAAGCGATTATGTCTCGCCGCGAGGAAAGCCTTTTGAGGCTCTCCTGATCCGGGGTTACAGTGACGCATGCGTTATGACGTGCTGACCGGAGGTCCTCGGCCGCTCACCGTCATCGTGGCAGATGATGACAGCGTGGTCGCAGCGGGTTTTACCGGGTTGGCGGAACTTCAGGAACGTGTGGGTGTGACTGATTCGCCTGCCCAGACCCGTATCGAATGGCTGCGTGAGGTGTGGGCCCGCTACCTCAACGGTGACCTGGCAGCGTTCGACCAGATGAATATTCGTCAGCAGGGCAGCCCAACTCAAGCGGCCGTCTGGGATTCGCTGCGTCAGGTTCCGCCTGGAGAGCCGCTGTCGTATTCGCAGTTGGCTGAAGAGATTGGTAAGCCGAGAGCGGCGCGTGCGGTGGGGTCGGCTTGTGGCGCCAATCGAGTAGCTCCGTTCGTTCCCTGCCATCGGGTGATTGCTGCCGACGGATCGCTGGGTGGTTATGGCTACGGACTTGTCATTAAGGAGTGGTTGCTTTCTCACGAGGGAGTCGGGGAGTAGCACCTTTCACAGTTGGGATCGATACCTTTCCGAACCGAGCGGTACCTGCCTGCTAGCGAACTAGACCGTCCCACTTAACCTGATATGCATGGCCAAATCTTTTCGTATCGCTGTAGTGCCCGGAGATGGCATTGGATCTGAGGTTGTCGCAGAAGGACTGAAAGTCCTGGATGCAGTTTCAGAGCGTTTCGACGTTGCGTTTGAGGCTCAGTCATACGATTTGGGTGCCCAACGTTATCTGGCTACTCAAGAGGCATTGCCCGATGCAGTTCTGGATGAGTTGCGGGGGCATGACGCCATCCTCTTGGGAGCGGTTGGTGATCCCGCGGTACCACCAGGAGTGTTGGAGCGAGGGCTACTACTGCGGTTGCGTTTCGCCTTGGATCATCACGTGAACCTGCGGCCTGTCAAGCTATTCCCGGGCGTCACCACCCCGTTGGCGGGCAAGGGTCCGAAAGACATTGACTTTGTGGTGTGTCGGGAAGGGACGGAGGGTCCCTATGCTGGCGCCGGCGGAAATCTTCGATCTGGAAGTAAGCACGAAGTTGCGACTGAAGAGAGCATCAACACTGCGTACGGCGTAGAGGGGATCGTTCGTGATGCGTTCGCTCGCGCTGAACGGCGAGACCGCAAGGTGACGATGGTGCATAAGACCAATGTGCTGATTCATGCAGGCAGTATGTGGCAGCGGATTTTTTCTGAAGTTGCCGCGGATCACCCGGACGTAACGACGGACTACCTCCATGTTGATGCGGCGGCTATGTTTTTTCTGACCCAACCGGAGCGCTTCGACGTCGTTGTCACCGACAACCTATTCGGCGACATCCTGACTGATATCGGTGCGGCAATTGCCGGGGGGATTGGTCTTGCTGCCAGCGGCAATCTTGATCCCAGTGGAAATAACCCAAGCATGTTTGAACCGGTGCATGGGTCCGCGCCAGACATAGCGGGTCAGGCTAAGGCGGATCCGACTGCAACGGTGCTGAGTGTGGCAATGATGCTCGATCATTTAGGACTCGCTGAGGCATCGACCGCGGTCGAGCAGGCGGTTTCGTCCGATTTGGTGGACCGCACCGACAGTCTTCGTTCGACGCAGGACATTGGTAACGCGTTGCGTGAGCAAGTGGTTAACGATTCGTAAGACATCCTGCTGCGCGTTGGGATGTCGGTCCGTCATATCGGCGAGTGCGACCTAAGCCAGGCGATTAGGGGGTCGTCGTATTCGATCGCGCTGCATAGGGAACCATAGGCTCAACGCGGGAAGAGGGAGACTCGAATGATGTCACGAGAGACGCATTTCCCATCGCGCCCGAATCCCGCTCCACTCCCTGCCAACGAGCGCGAGATGGTGCTTCAGGACCCTGGATTCGGCGACACTTTCACCGATCACATGGTGCAGGCGCGCTGGAGTATAGACAATGGCTGGCACGACGGTGCTGTCGTTCCTTACGGGCCACTGTCGCTGGATCCCGCCACCAACTCCATCCACTATGGTCAGTCCATTTTCGAGGGTCTCAAGGCTTATCGCCATGCCGATGGTGGGACGTATACCTTTCGCCCACGAGAAAATGCTCGACGGTTTCAGCGGTCGGCGCGACGACTGGCGATGGCGGAACTGCCGGAAGACCTATTTTTGGAATCGATCCGGGCTCTGATTGCTGAGGACGGAGACTGGGTGCCGCAGGACCAAGAGAAATCCTTGTATCTGCGCCCGTTCATGTTCTCGACTGAAGTGGGTCTAGGAGTTCGACCCGCCGATGAGTACTTGTACCTACTCATCGCGTCACCTGCCGGTGCCTATTTCAGAGGCGGACTGCAGCCAGTCAGCGTGTGGTTATCCCAAGACTACGTACGCGCAGCTCCTGGGGGTACTGGCGAAGCCAAATGCGCCGGTAACTACGCTGCGTCCTTGCTGGCGCAAGCGGAAGCTGCTGAAAATGGCTGCGATCAAGTTGTGTGGTTAGACGCCAATGAACATCGCTGGATAGAGGAGATGGGAGGCATGAACCTCTACTTCGTCTTCGGTAGTGGCGATGATGCGCGCTTGATGACACCGTCACTGACCGGTTCGTTACTGCCAGGAATTACCCGAGACTCGCTGCTGCAACTAGGAGCAGATCTTGGATACCAGGTGGAAGAAGGCCGCATTAGCCTCGACGAATGGCGGCAGGGCAATGAGACGGGTGAGTTGACCGAGGTCTTTGCCTGCGGCACAGCTGCTGTCATCACTCCGGTAGGACAGGTGAAGAGTCGGCAAGGCAATTGGTCGGTGGGGGACGGCGAAGCTGGTCCCATAACCCAGCAACTGCGACAAGCACTCCTCGATATCCAGACCGGAAGTTCCGCTGATCCGCACGGTTGGCTCGAGCGAGTGGGTTGAGCCGCACTGACAAGCCAATCATCTCCCAGGAGCGGCTAGTTCCTGGTCTTGGTTGCCCCAGGTGGGTAATGAGTGTCACCATAGGTACGTGACGACGGTCATCATCATTAGTTAGCGCGCGACAGGCGAACCCGTCGCGCGAACCCCCTACGCCATACGGCGAGGGGGTTTTTCATTGGTGAGCAGATCGATCAAAGGAGGACGGACATGGTGCCCGATCAGGACTCCCTGACCCCGGAATTACCCAATGATGAGTTTCATCTTTTTGATACCACGCTGCGCGATGGCGCCCAGCGAGAAGGTATTTCGTTCTCAGTGCCTGACAAACTTGCGGTCGCGCGGTTGCTCGACGAATACGGTGTGGGTTTTATCGAGGGCGGCTGGCCGGGGGCGATGCCCAAAGATACGGAGTTCTTCGAACTGACACAGACCGACCTGAAGTTAAGGCACGCTCAGTTGGTAGCTTTCGGAGCAACGCGAAAGCCTGGCATTGAGGTCGCGGCCGATCCACAGGTGGCTGCTCTGCTGGCGTCGCAGGCTCCAGTGGTGACGCTAGTGGCGAAATCTGATGTTCGTCATGTCGAGCAGGCGTTGCGCACCAGCCTCGATGAGAACGTGGCAATGGTCGCCGATACCGTCGCTCATCTGGTTTCGGAAGGTCGACGGGTCTTCGTCGACATGGAGCACTTCTTTGATGGCTACGATCACGACCCCGACTACGGCGTACGACTGCTGGTTGCGGCTGCCGACGCTGGGGCGTCGGTAGGGGTGCTGTGCGATACCAACGGTGGAATGCTCCCATCCGGTATCTTTCGCGTTGTCCAAGACGTATCAGAGCGCAGCGGGGTGCGCTTGGGCATCCATTGCCAAGATGACACGGGATGTGCAGTCGCCAATAGTCTGGCAGCGGTAGAGGCTGGCGTGACCCATGTTCAGGGGACAGCAAACGGGTACGGCGAACGTACCGGCAACGCAGATCTTTTCGCTGTCACTGCAAATCTAGAACTCAAACTTGGTATCCCAGTTCTTCCAGCAGGTAATCTTCCCGAGACCGTGCGCGTCTCCCATGCGATTGCGGATATCGCGAACCTGCCGCCGGATACCCACCAGCCTTATGCGGGTCTCTCGTCATTCGCTCACAAGGCTGGCCTACACGCGAGTGCGCTGAAGGTGTCCAGCGATTTGTACAACCACATTGATCCAGATCTCGTCGGTAACGATATGAGGGTGCTGGTGACCGAAATGGCCGGTCGAGCATCAGTAGAACTCAAGAGCGCCGAACTCGGCTTTGATCTGTCGGAAAATGCGAGTGCGGTCACCAGGATCGTGGATCGGGTCAAGGAACTTGAAGCGGGTGGTTGGTCCTTCGAGGCTGCTGACGCCTCCTTTGAGTTGATGCTTCGCGACGAGACTGGAGATCATCCGTCAGAGCCTTATCGCCTGGAGTCGTGGCGAGCGCAGGTAGAGCGACGTTCGGACGGTGGCGTCGTAGGCGAAGCCACGATCAAGATCATGATCGATGGTGAACGAGTTATCTCTACTGCAGAAGGCAATGGACCGGTGAACGCGCTCGACAATGCGCTTCGAAATGCGTTGTTACCGAAACATCCTGATTTAGCGGACATGAAACTTGTGGATTACAAGGTGCGAATCCTGGACGGAGTGGAAGGCACGGATGCCGTCACCCGGGTCCTTATCAGCAGTACTGACGGTGTCGACGAATGGCAGACCGTTGGGGTGCACGAAAACGTGATCGAAGCGTCGTGGCTGGCGCTAGATGATGCGCTGAAGTACTGGTTCACCCGCCAAGCCTCGATTTAGCGGACCAAATTTTTCCGCTAGTCGACTGCGGTGTTTTGATTTGCACCGAAATTACGTCGTGCAGTGAGCTGGGTCCACTGGGTGAGGATGACACCGAAAATCACAATGAGGCCACCCAAGATCTCATTCCATGCCAGACCTTCGGCGAGTAGCGTGACTCCGATCGTGGTGGACACTACGGGGATGACGTAGGTGACGGTAGTGGCGATAGTGGATCCAGCTTGACGAATGATGCGCCAGAACAGCACCATTCCGAATCCAGTTCCTAGGACTCCCAGCACTGCCAGAGCAACTGCGGACGGAATCTCAAGAGTGGGGTAGTCAGCCCCTGGATCGATCGGTAGTAGTAGAACTGCCAACGTCGCGCCAGCCAATAGCTGTACCGAACTGAGTTGAGTACCCGAAAGTCGAGAGCGGGAAAGTTTCAGGCGACTGAAAGAGGTAGCAAACCCGTAGCAAAGGGTTGCGGCCAGCATCGCCGCGATCCCCACTGGTGTCGCGAAGTTGCCGCTAAAGGCATCCCACACACCGATGAGCACAGCAATGCCGACAAAGCCCACAACGAGACCAACCGCTTGTGGGCGATCAGGTCGTTCGTCCGGGATGAGCAAGGTAATGATGATTCCGGCAAATAGTGGAGTAGTTGCGTTCAGTAGGCCGGCCAGGACAGAAGTTATCTGGGTTTGCGCGAAGGCGATGAGAGTAAATGGAAGCGCTAATCCGACGGTACCCACGATAATGAGGTGTCCAACCTCAGTGCGGTTCGGACGTGGTGTGGCTCCAGACAAAACCAAAATCAACAGGAGAGTCAGGCCCCCTAGTGCCATTCTTCCTGCCGTTATCTGGAGGGGGGTGAAGGACTGCAGTGAAATTTGGTTGAACGCGAATGACATTCCCCACAGCGTTGCCAACAGGAGATAGGACCAAACCCACGACCGACTTTGCACTAGTGACTCGGCAAAGCTGTAGTCACAGGAAGGGCAAATGGCACTCACTCAGTGTGCAGCACGTGGGCATGCCTCACCGGGTTAGGTCATTATGTCGTCGGCCCCCTACTCTGGAGCAACTATGTTGATCACCCGTTTCGCATTAGAAAGCACTGTGGCTTTCGGCGTCATTGAGCCGGCCGAAGGCGAAGAGTTTGATCCGGCATCAGCCTCCGTGAGACCTATGCGCGGTCATCCATATGGCGAACTAGACCTGGTAGACCTCGCTTTACCCCTATCCACCGTGCGACTGCTGGCGCCAGTGCTGCCAGCGAAAGTCATCGGCATTGGTAAGAACTATGCAGATCATGCGGCCGAGATGAATGCCGATGTTCCTGAAGAGCCGTTGGCTTTCCTGAAGCCCAGTACTAGCGTGATTGGGCCGCGAGACGAGATCAAGATACCGGAGCAGTCGCAGCGTGTTGACTACGAAGGCGAACTTGCGGTCGTAATCGGCAAGATGTGCCGTCATGTTGCGGCGGAAGACGCAGCTGCCGTCATTCTCGGCTATACCTGCGGTAATGACGTCACTGCGCGTGATTTGCAGAAGCGCGACGGTCAGTGGGCCCGTGCCAAAGGTTTCGACACCTTTTGCCCGTTAGGCCCATGGATTCAAACTGACTTTGATCCCACTTCAGCTCGGATAGAGACGACGGTCAACGGCGAGTTGCGCCAACAAGGGTCCGGCGCTGACCTCATCTTTGGTGTGGGACAACTTGTGGAGTGGGTATCGAGCGTTATGACATTGCTCCCCGGTGATGTCATCCTGACTGGCACCCCAGCTGGCATTGGTCAGCTGAACGACGGTGATCACGTGAAGGTGGAAATCCCGGGAATCGGTGCCCTGACTAATGAGGTGAGTTTGGGTGACTGAAACGACAGTTGACGCCACGGTTCGAGTTCGGTTTTGTCCGTCACCGACGGGAAACCCGCACGTGGGTATGCTCCGGACCGCACTATTCAACTGGGCATTCGCGAGGCACAACGGCGGCACCTTTGTGTTTCGGATCGAGGACACCGACTCTGCGCGTGATAGCGAAGATTCTTATCTTGCACTGGTGGAGTCCCTCCGGTGGCTTGGCCTGGATTGGGACGAGGGACCTGAGGCCGGCGGGGAGTATGGACCATATCGACAATCCGAGCGGTTGCAGTTGTATGCCGACACCGTGGAACGGTTGCGGCAGGCAGACTATGCCTACCCCTGCTTTTGCACACCGAAGGAGTTGGAGGAACGGCGTGAGCAGGCGCGCAAAGAGGGTAGGCCGCCTGGCTATGACGGGCACTGCCGGAACCTGTCGGATACGGAGCGAGACGATCGCTACCGAGCAGGGGGACGTCCCGCGATTCGATTTCGGATGCCTGGCACTGACTTCGCGTGGGACGACTTAGTACGCGGACGCATCGAAGTCGCCGCGGAGAATATTCCTGATTTCGTATTGGTTCGAGGAAATGGTGACCCGCTCTACACGTTGGTCAACCCACTCGATGATGCGCTCATGCAGATAACCCACGTTCTGCGCGGGGAAGATCTGCTGAGTTCTACGCCCAGACAACTGGCCCTTTATGACGCATTGCGCGGAATCGGGATGACAGATTTGCCTAATCCCCAGTTTGGTCACCTGCCGTACGTAATGGGGGAAGGCAACCGAAAGCTATCGAAACGAGACCCGGAGTCCTCACTGGCTATGTACCGCCAAAGCGGCTACCTGCCAGAAGGTTTGGTCAACTATCTAGCTTTGTTGGGTTGGTCCATAGGTGAAGACCGTGAGTTCTTTTCGCAGCAAGAGATGGCGGAGAACTTTGATATATCACGGGTGAATCCCAACCCAGCTCGCTTTGATCTGAAGAAATGCACTGCCATAAATGGTGATTGGATACGTGAGTTATCGGAGGCTGAACTCAGCCAACGGCTTCGTCCATTCCTTA
Source organism: Micrococcales bacterium (assembly GCA_002699445.1). Classification (GTDB taxonomy): domain Bacteria; phylum Actinomycetota; class Actinomycetes; order S36-B12. The sequence continues at coordinate 21,234 of PAAU01000013.1, forward strand.
TCGCAGCCAATCTGATTGCGGACCCGCCAACATCGGAACAAGAAGAAGCTTTAGCTTCAGTTGTTCCTTTGATCCACACGCGGATGGATCGATTGGACCAAGCGGTCCCCATGATTGAGTTCCTCTTTGTTTCGGACGCGGATCTGGAGCTTGATCCCAAAGATGTCGATAAGGTGCTCAAGCCCGAAGCAATGCCAGCACTTGAAGCCGCGCATAACGCTCTTGCTGCTGTCACGGTATGGGATCTGGAATCAATCGAGGCAGCCTTACGGGACAGCCTTATTGACGGGATGGGGTTGAAGCCCCGACTGGCGTTCGGCCCGGTACGCGTCGCCGTGACTGGTCGTCGAGTCTCGCCGCCGCTCTTTGAATCACTGGAACTTCTCGGTCGGGAGTCCTCGCTTTCCCGACTACAGCGGAGTATCGAGTCACTGGGCTGATGGCCTATACTGGCTCGGCGGCAGACCGCTCTTCGGAGCTGTCGGAATAGCCGTTGGGGTATGGTGTAATTGGCAACACGGCTGATTCTGGTTCAGTTGTTCTAGGTTCGAGTCCTGGTACCCCAGCGATACCGGTGAACAGCCGGTGTTACCCCTGGCCCCGTTGTGTAGCGGCCTAGCACGCCGCCCTCTCAAGGCGGTAGCGCGGGTTCGAATCCCGTCGGGGCTACGGCATGGGGGCGGTCCATCTGGACCGCCCTCTATCATTTTCTTAGCAATGTGCAGTGACGTTTTGGCCGGCGGCGGTGCTGCGACTCTGACCACCGTGAGCGAGGCCAGCGGGCCACGTTTGTGCTAACAGCGGCCCGATGGAGCGTGGTTGCCGAGCAGAGCAAATTAGCGACAGCCGGGGAGCGGGAAGACGCGACCCTGCTGCACCTCAATGTGTACATGCGGGTGGTTACCCGAGACAAAGCTGTCATATTGAGCTCGGCTATTTGGGAAAAATCTGACCCGGCCCAATCTAGTGTCGCCTGCCTTCACCCGATCACCGCGCTGAAGTTTGACTCTGTCCACGTGGAAAATAACCACGCGTAGATCGGGTCGGTTACGCGGTCGCAGAATGATACGGGTGTCAGGTTTAGCGCAGTACAGCTGATAGTCCGTAACCGCGACTACGGTTCCATCAACGGGTGATGTCACCGGTGCATTACGGCGCAGCACGATATCGGTCGCAGTTGCTGCGCCGGTCCCACGCCCGCGAGATGGCAACACGATGTAGCGCGGACCGGGTCGCGGCTTCGGAGCGCGAAAGTTCGAGTTGCCGATTAGTTGAGGACGCCCCCGAGGTCGTAGTCGAAGAGCTGGACTGAACATCGACTCGTGGTAGGTATATTTGACCACCTTTTTCGTTGGCGGCGTCAGCGCGATGCCGCCGGACCTTGCGAATGGTCGGGGAGAATCCAGTCTTGATGCAGTCGGTTCGGGCTGGCGCACGAGATTGATTGCAACCGATGGCGAGGCGGGTGGATTAATGAGACTGACGACAATACCCACGATGACGGCCCCGGCAAGTCGCACAAGATTCGCCGTCACTGTCACCTCGCCGCCATGTGTGTCGACCTGCCGTCTGTATGGAGCCTAGTCGCAGCAGATGGGCATTCGGATGGTTTTGGAATTCACGCCGCTATCTCGTGTGGTTGAGCCAGTCCAGGCCGTGACCCAGAACTAGTGTGATTAGGGGACGAGAACCATAACGACCAACACCACTGCCGTACTGATCTCGACTCCGGCACCTAGGGTGTCGCCAGTTATTCCGCCAAAGCGACGAGACCACCAGCGCTGCAGCAACCCGGTCAACACTAGTGCGCTAGCGACGGCCAGGAGCGCAATGCCCGCGGCCGGCCAGTCCAGTTGACCTGTCAGAAAAAGCACCGCCACTGGTAAGAAAAGTGTCATAGCCATCACGCCAACGGCTTGGCGTGATGTTACGGATTGAGCGACCCAAGAGCCCTGCCCATCGGGGCGGGCGGCAGGCAATCGACAAGCCCAAACCGCGGTCACTCGTCCGGTGACCAACGCACAAACAAGAGCGAGCGTAGCGTGACCCGCATCAATAGTGACCGTTAGCGAGACGATCTGAATTGCGAGGATGAAGAGAAGTGCAATCGCTCCCATGGGTCCCAGATCTGATCGACGCATGACCTCGAGTGCGGCGATTCGATCGCTTCGACTGGCCAACGCATCCACCGTATCGGCCAGTCCGTCAAGGTGGATTCCTCCGGTAATCAACACCACAAGCCCCATAGTGAGCAACGCGGCGAGCCAGCTTTTCGGACCACCATCTGTCGTCCCCCCGACGAGCGAAAAAAGCTCCTGCAGCAGGAAGAGCGTGAGCGCCGCTCCTAGCCCGATCAGTAAACCGATGACGGGCGCAAAGAGCACCATCCCGCGAACTTGACGGGGAGTGGGCTGGAAGTCGCCACGTGGGGCGACTGGTAAGACGGTGAACATGCCGAGTGAGAGTCGGAAGGTTTGAGTCATGTATCGCTGTCTTCCGACTTAGTCGCGTTCGCTTCAGCTGTCGAGATGTCGCTACTTTCGGATCGGCCTGAAACCCCAGCCTCGCTGAAAGTGGCCATATCGGCGGCAGTCGATACCGCGCCTTGGAGCAACGGCAATGCGAGTAACGCACCCGATCCCTCACCTAGCCGCATAGAAAAATGGAGTAGAGGTTCAAGATCAAGATAGTCCAGACAAATCGCGTGAGCTGGTTCAGCAGATTGGTGAGCTGCCCACCACCAGCGTTTGGCGCCCGGATACATCCGCTCAGCCAGAAGAGCCGAAGCCCCCACAATGACTCCGTCAAGCAAAACTGGTGTACCGCGTCGCGCCGCTTGTGCGATAAATCCCGAGATTGCTCCGAGATCGGCACCACCTACTTTTTGCAGTAACAGAGTAGGGTCGGGGCGCCAGTCACGAGCGCGCCAGAGACCGTCACGGATCGCGGCAACCTTACGCATCCAGGTAGCATCGTCGATTCCGGTTCCTCGGCCACACACCGATACTGGGTCGGACCCCGTGAGTGCTGCGATGAGCGCAGCAGCCGGTGTCGTGTTGCCAATCCCCATGTCGCCCGCGATCAGCAAATCCGCACCGGAGTCAATCTCCTCGTCTGCTATTGCAGCGCCCAGAGCGAGGGCAGTTTGGGCTTCCGCAGCGGTGAGTGCATCTTCACGATCGAATGAACCGCTGCCCCTTCGGATCCGATTCCGCCAAACGGATTCGGGCACGCTCAGACCCTCGTAGTCACTGTCGACTGCTACGTCGATGACCCGAACTGTGGCGCCAGCCCTATCGGCTAGCACGTTGGCTGCGGCTCCGCCGTGGAGGAAATTAGCCACCATTTGAGCGGTTACTTCACTGGGAAAGGCTGAGGTGCGGGCCGCTGACGCGACGCCATGATCTCCCGCGAAGATAACAAGTCGCGGATGCTGAAACGGTTGTGGTGGACTTTGGGCCTGTACTCCACCTGCCCACGTGGCTAGTTGCTCCAGACGGCCCAGCGAACCAGATGGCTTAGTCAGGGAATCAAGGTGCTCGGCGGTCGCTGTCCTGCTGCTTTGGTCAGGATCTGGGACATCGCTTGTGGCAGGCTTCATGTGTCTCGGTTTCGTTGCGGCTTTATCGGGAGTACACATCCCGCGACCACCAGGTTCACTTCGTCGCACTGCGCGGCGACCCGTGCGTTGCACGAGCCTAGGAGGTCTCGAAATAGTCGACCCGAGGGAAATTCCGGGACTATGCCACTGCCCACCTCATTACTCACCACGACCACGCTGCCAGCAGCGTGGCTAAGCGCAGTCGCGAGATCGTCGATCGCGCGCTCCACTGGCGCAAGGTCGTCTGTCTTACCGGTACTAGACCAATTGAGGTGATCATCCATAGTTCGGCTCAGCCAAAGGGTAAGGCAGTCGATGAGAACGGGCTGCTCGGTCGTCGCATTGGCTACGGCGGTTGGCAAGTCAAGCGTTTCGATCGTGCGCCACTGGGTTGGACGACGAACTCTGTGCTGTCGTACTCGGTTTTCCCAATCGGGATCCGAACTGTCAACTGCGGACGTGGCAATGTAAGTGGCTTCAAGATGGGCTAGCCGACGTTCCGCGGCCTGACTCTTTCCCGATCGGGCACCGCCCACATACAAAACTCGACCAAGTGTCATGAGGCAAAGAGCTCCGCAATCTGTACGGCATTCAGTGCGGCACCCTTTCGCAAGTTGTCGTTACTGATAAATAGAGCGAGGCCCCGTTCCCCATCGATGGAGTCATCCTGACGGACTCGACCGACATAACTAGGGTCGCGGCCAGCCGCAGCGAGTGGATTGGGCACATCGGTGAGCTCCACTCCTGGTGCAGTTGATAAGAGATTCCGGGCCGTCGCTGCCGAAAGTGAATGTTCGAACTCGGCGTTGATGCTGAGCGAGTGTCCGGTAAAAACAGGAATCCTGACGCAGGTCCCGGAAACAGCCAAGTGGGGGATATCCAGAATCTTGCGGCTTTCATTGCGAAGTTTTTGCTCTTCGTCGGTCTCCGCAGAGCCGTCATCGACGATATTTCCTGCAATAGGAACCGCATTGAATGCGATCGGAGCGACATATACCTCTGGAATGGGTAGGTCCAGCTGTTGAGTTCCATGAGTGAGTTCTGTTGCGGAATCTTTCAGCGAGTGGGTTTGGTCGGAGAGTTCTTCAACACCGGCCACACCGCTGCCGCTCACGGCTTGATACGTACTCACGATGAGACGTTGCAGTCCCGCAGCATCATGCAGCGGCTTAAGCACTGGCATCGCCGCCATCGTGGTGCAGTTGGGGTTAGCGATAATCCCGTTAGTCGCCTGATGAGCTTGTTGAGGGTTGACCTCTGCAACGACGAGGGGCACCTCGGGATCTAGTCGCCAGGCGCTTGAGTTATCGATAACGGTCACGCCCGTCGCTGCGTATCTCGGTGCCAGTGCCCGTGAGGTTGCCCCACCAGCCGAGAACAATGCGAGATCAAGTCCGGTGGGGTCCGCCAGACTGGCGTCCTCGACCGCGATGTTCTGTCCTTGCCATGGGATGGTCTTACCGACTGAACGAGCTGAGGCAAATAGGCGCAACTCGGTAACGGGGAATGATCGTTCGCTGAGGATCTCGCGCATGACCGTGCCGACCTGGCCCGTGGCTCCTACGATTCCGATTTTCATAGTTACTAGGGTATCGACCACGCACACTTCCCGAATTGGGCTTCGAAATGCTCCTCTTGATCATGTACTGTTGGGCCAACCGATCGTCTTTGATGTTCAGGGAAAGCCGGTGTAACTCCGGCGCTGACCCGCAACCGTAACCCGCTTGGGAAGCCGGAGTGCCTGACGAAGATGGGCGGCTCTAACCGTCGAGGCCTGCGGAGTGGAGTCCTAGCGTTTTGTAATGAAGACGCTAGTCACCCTGCTGGTGTCGTAATAGCAGGGAGATTCATGAAGTTCTTCACATCGCTGGTGGTCGGCAGCCTTGCGGCTGCTTTAGCCGTCTCATTTGGAAGCAGCGCGGCAGCGGCGCCGAGTTTGCCCACTGCCGAGGACACTGGCCTATACGGCTCACAGGACCCAACGTATGACGGGGCCTTCCGTGAGGGGCTTGCCATTGCGGGATTAGTAGCTGTAGATCGTAAGGTGCCCAAATCAGCTGTTTCTTGGTTGCTAGCGCAACAGTGCAGCGACGGCTCGTTCCAGCCATACCGCACCGACACGACTGGCGAGTGCGATACCGCTGACCCGGAAACGTTCACCGGCCCCGACACCAACTCCACCGCGATGGCAGCCATGGCTCTTCGAGCAACTGGGGAGTCGCAAGCCAGCAAAGCTGCGGTGGCTTGGCTGCGTGATGCGCAGAGCGACAGCGATGGCGGTTTCCCGTTCATTGAAGGTGGGGATAGCGATGCCAACAGCACCGGTTTGGCGCTGTCGGCCATTCGTGGAGCTCGAGCGTCCAATAAGAATCAGGACGCGCTCAAACGTGGCGGAAAGTATCTCAAGACCCTCATGTTGCGGTGCTCGGTGCCCAAGGCACAACGTGGCCTGCTGTCCTATCAAGGCGATCCCAAGGTGCTGAACGAACTCGCATCAGCACAAGGCGCTCTGGGTCTGCTGACCTCACTCCCCAGTTCGCCCAGCTCTGTATCGACCAAAGGCGGCGCCATCAAGTGTTCTGGGGGAAAATCCACAAAGAAGCCAGTCGTCCCTGCGGCTGTTTTGGCAGGGTTGAAGAAGCAGCTGAAAAAGAACAACTGGTTGCTGCCCAGTAGTTTCGGTAGCGACCCAGATTCATCGGCATCGGCGTACGCCTTACTCGCTATGACCTCAGCTGATCGCTACGGCAAGCAGGTGAAGAAAGTATTGAAGGAGCTCAAGAAGGGTGCCGCAACTTTCACGCAAACCGAGGGCGCTCCTAACGCAGGTGCGTTAGGGACGTTGCTGTTGGTTTCTGCAGCAACGAACAGCAATCCGCGCTCCTTTGGTGGAGTAGATCTGGTTTCCGAGCTGAAGAGCTCTCTCCAGTGAGACGATCCCGGTTGGCGGCGACGCTGATTGTGGCGACAGTCGCCTCCGGGGTTTTCGCGACGGTTCCAGGGCAGGCCACCTCGTATCGGTACTGGACCTACTGGTCGGGCACCGATACGACGTGGACCTTCTCCGCAGTGGGTCCGGCTTCGGCGCTTCCCGCAGATGGTGCTGTCGAAGGTTGGCGATTCGCGGTTAGCGCTGGGCTCGGCGGTCAGGGGGCCCAGCCCGGTCAAACGCCAGCAGCGGCTTTTGGAGACTTTTGCGCCGAGACGCCGCAGCGATCGGGAACAAAGCGGGTTGCGGTGCTGATCGACTTCGGGGGTACCGCCGACGCTCCGTCTGGGCAAAGTCCACCGAATGTCGTGGGGCATTGTGCGCAGGTTCCGTTAGATTTTTCAGGTAGTCAGATACTTCAGCAGGTCGCTGAAATCCGGAGTGAGAGTGGCCTGGTGTGTGCCATAGCGGGCTATCCCGCGGGTGAATGCGCTCCGGCTGTCGCAGACTCAGGCAGGTCACCCAGTGCAGAACCGAGTGACACGAAACGTGGCAATGCGGCGACAAGCCGTCCGAAAGCGAAGGAGTCGAAGCCCACTGCGGCTGCCAACCAGCCGGAGGATGCTCCTTCCCCGCAACGGACTGCTGCCAAACCGACCGCCACGGCAGAATCGGGGGAGTCGGGCGAGGGATCCAGTCCACCTGTGGCCACAAAAAAGTCACCGCAAGACAAAGAGGCGGCTCAGCGGAACCAACAGTCGCGGAAGCCAACTACTCAGACCCTGGAGCCGGGTTCGGCAAGCGTCACACCTTCGGAAGACTTAGCCGTAGCACGGACCGAAGCGTCAGGATCCGATGGAGCAGGTGGCCCTTCGCTCTGGACGCTTAGTGTCGTGCTGGCGTTTGTCGGACTAGCTGGCTGGGCAGGCCTCCGCTATCGACGTCGCTGGCGGTGAGTAAGTGCGGGGCTCAGCTCTCGAATAGCGACATGGGACCGTAAACCTCGCGGTCGTCCTCGAACAGGGTGACTGAGGCCACGCCTTGTTCGCGGAGCTCACGCCAAGTCTCACCCAACCATGTCTCAGCATCTGACTGATTGGGAAAAGTGAGGTTGTCCGAAGTTGGGGGCAAGCTTGCACCGTCTGCGGATAAATATTGCCATCTCCATGCCATAGCTCGACTGTAGCGACGGATGTCGCCGTTTGGTCGGTCAGGAGGAACCAGAGACAAGATTTGGTCAGAGCCGCGACTCGTTCAGGGTCGTTGATCTGGGGACCGGGTCAGTTCCGGGTCAGCTAGAACAGAATCGGTCAGCACCTCGTCGATGGCCTGAAGAAGCGCATCGTCTAACTCGACGCCGACCGCTCGAATATTTTGCTCAACCTGTTCGGGGCGGGTCGCTCCAATGATGGCCGCAGAAACTCCCTGTTGCTGAAGTACCCAGGCAAGGGCCAACTGCGGAAGCGATAGGTCAGCGGCCGCCGCTATCTCGCCCAGTCGCTCCACTTTCTCTAGCAGACCCGGCTGCTCCAGCCACCGTTTGATGAAGAAAGAGCCTTCCTTTGACTGAGCGCGGGACTCAGCGGGAGGCTCGACTCCGGGTCGATACTTTCCGGTGAGAACGCCCTGGGCTAGAGGGGACCAAACGATTTGACCGATTCCGCTGTCGATACAGGTGGGTACGACCTCTGCTTCGATGACGCGCCAGAGCATTGAGTACTGCGGCTGATTGGAAACGATGCGGTCCAAACCCATGTCATCAGCGATTTGTACCGCTGCCTGAATTTGCTCAGCCGTCCACTCGGAAACTCCGATGTACATCACCTTGCCGGAACGAATCAAATCGTCAAAGGCCCGGAGAGTTTCCTCTAGTGGAGTGGCTACGTCGAACCGATGAGCTTGGTAGAGGTCGATGTAGTCAGTCCCCAGACGGGTCAAGGAGTTTTCACACGACCTAATGATGTGTTTCCGGGACAGGCCTACGTCATTCGCCCCGGAGCCAGTGGGCCAATACACCTTCGTGAATATTTCGAGACCGTCCCGACGCTGCCCGCGTAGGGCGTTTCCCAGTACCTCTTCGGCCTTTGTTGCCGCATAGACGTCAGCGGTATCGAAGGTCGTAATTCCACCGTCGAGAGCCGCGTGAACGCAACTCTCGGCCTGTTCTCGCTCGATTTGAGAAGCGTGGGTGATCCAATTCCCGTAGGCGAGCGTGCTGACTTTGAGGCCGCTATTCCCCAAATGACGGTATTCCATGAGGCTGCCCTTCTGCCGGACGAATCAGTCCTGTTTCTTCACCTTAGGCTCGACCGGTTGCCCGCCTGGCTTCACTCGAGGGGGCGGGATCCGAAGTCGTCGGATTTGTAGCATTCGCATACCGGCGTACAGCTTGCATCCCTTGCGATCCGCGGGGTCTGGGAACTCCGTCTTGAGTCGACGGCTGAACATGGTGATGAACCAGACCATGTCCAGGATCACCAGCCCGGCAATCACAAACCAGAGCAGCGACACGATGTTTTTTGCCACAGGTGACTGAACGAAGCCCGCAAGCAGGATGCCGATAGCGATGAACAGGAAGTACTGACTCAGCCTGCGGCGACTATCGACGTAGTCGCGGGTAAAGGCCTTCCCGGGCCCCTGGTCACGCGCCGGGTAGTAGCGTTCGTCGCCGGCCATCATGCCAGCGCGGGATTTGGTGCGTTCTTCACGCTCACGTTCTTTCATCGCCTTTTTTGCGGACTTCTTATCCGCAGGGACCTTAAGCTTCTGCTTGCGCTTTGCCTCAGCCTCTTTTCGGGACGGCGTAGGCCTGCCCTTGGGTGCTTGAGGGCTCTCCGCAACATCAGAATCAATGAGTTGCGAATCGGGTGTGGGGTCAGTTTCCTGCTGGCTGCGGCGTCCGAACATGCAACCCAGGATAACCTTAGATCTGAGCGGCCGATTTTTCGATCGCCCATAAGTGCAAGGCGTGTCCAACGAAAGGAACATGATGGGCTTCTGGCAACGCTTCAAAATGATCTTCAAGTCCAAAGCCAATCGGATGCTGGATAAGGCGGAAGACCCCCGCGAGACGCTGGACTATTCCTACGAGAAGCAGTTGGAACTGCTGCAAAAGGTACGGCGTGGCGTGGCTGATGTCGCTACTTCTCGTAAACGCGTCGAACTGCAGATCCAGGGGTTGCAAAATCAGGCCGACAAGTTGACCGAGCAAGCCAAAGCAGCCCTTGCCGGGGGCCGGGAGGATCTTGCCCGAGAGGCATTGACTCGCCGCAGCGGGCTGTCGGCGCAGCTTGATGACCTTCAGGGTCAGCTGACCCAACTCATGGCCCAAGAGGAAAAGATGGTCGATGCCGCGCAACGGCTGCAAACCAAGATCGACTCGTTCCGGACGCGAAAAGAAACGATCAAGGCTCAGTATTCCGCCGCTGAGGCGCAGACCAAGATCAACGAGGCATTCGCCGGTGTATCCGACGAGATGTCTGACGTTGGGCTAGCGATTCAGCGCGCTGAGGAGAAGACCGAGACGATGACGGCTCGCGCAGGTGCGATCGATGAGCTTGTGGCGTCCGGTGCCCTCGAGGATTTCACGGGCTCGACAAAGGACAACCTGACCCGAGAGCTGGAAGACATGGCCTCGACGAATCAGGTCGAAGACGAGCTGGCATCCCTCCGCGCCGAAATCGGTGGGGCGACGCCGAATAGCGCGATTGAGTCGGGTTCTGACAGTTCAGCGGCGGTCAAAGAGACCGAGGGCGAAGGTAACAACCCTCAGAATCCGGCCTAAGCCTCAGCAGTTACCCACGCGATGTAGGCGAGATTGCGCCCTTAGCGGAGCCCGCTTTCGCTTAGACCAATCTTGGGCACAATTGAATCATGGCTAAGACCAGATACGTGAGCGACCCGGGGCTCACCCGGCGCATGTTTGGCACCATGGCCGGGCTGTTCGCCGTTTACGTGGTGCTAATGGTTGCGCTTGTAGCGCTGGGATTCGGAGCAATTTTCGTACTGATTCTCGCGGGTGGCCTTTTGTGGGGCCAGTGGTATTTCTCTGATTCGATGGCGTTGCGATCGATGGGTGCGCGAGAAGTAACTCCAGAACAGGCGCCCCAACTTCATGGCATGGTCGATCGACTTTGCGCTTTGGCCGATATGCCGAAACCGCGAGTCGCAATTGCCGAGACCGATGTGCCGAATGCTTTTGCGACGGGTCGCTCGCCAAAACGGGCAGTGGTGTGCGTCACCACTGGGCTTCTTCGGCGCGTGGATCGTGACGAGTTGGAAGGAGTGCTCTCACACGAGTTATCCCATGTCGCTCATCGAGACGTCACGGTGATGACCGTGGCTTCCTTCTCTGCCATTTTGGCCGGACTCCTCATCCGAACTGCCATGTGGGGAAGTCTGATGCGGGACCGTCGCGACAACAACACCGCGCTGGTGTTCTTGGCAGTTGTAGTTGTCTCGGCGCTGGTCTATGTCATCTCCTACGTGCTGACTGCGGCTTTGTCCCGGTACCGCGAGCTTTCCGCGGACCGGTCGGGTGCGCTTTTGACCGGCAACCCGGACGGTTTAGCCCGTGCACTTCAGAAAATCAGCGGCGATATGGCGCAAATTCCTACCCGAGATCTTCGAGAGATGGATGCGGTTTCTTCAATGGCCTTTTTCCCAGCGCTAGGCAAAGGAGGCGGAGTCGATTTGGCCAGGTTCTTCGCGAGTCATCCTCCGCTCGACAAGCGGCTAGAAAACTTAGCCAAAGTCGCAGCAGAGCTGGGTCAGTGACAACGTGGGTTTTCTCGACAGCATTATGGGGCGGAAGAAGCCACCCCGAGCAGATTTGGATCAGCTCTTTGGGCTACCTAGTGCTGCTATCACCTTGCAAGCGGGCCTCGATTACATGCCCGCGGGGGTCGGTTCGGTTGCCTTCCGAGCCCCGCAAGGTAAAGCTTTTGCCGATGTTCAGCGTGAGGTGCAAGAACTTCTAGATTCCGACGGCGGTCCCGCGGTGGAAGCTGAAGTCGACGACTTTGGGTTCACCTGGTTGGTAGTCCGGACCGATCCGGCTGACATCGCGGGGCTAGTGACAGATCTGCACGCAATCAATGTCACTTTGCAAGATCACGGCTTCGGTGCCGCCCTATTATGTTCGCTTGTCGTCTTCACCGGACCTGACCAACGCCGTCTCGGGATGGTCTATTTGTTTAAACAGGGCACTTTTTATCCCTTTGCTCCAGAACCAGGATCCGATGGTTCCGGGCATTCGGGTGCTCGCGACAATCTCTTGGAGATTCAGATAAGGGATTTACTGGCTGGCGAACTCACCATGGAGAATCAGTTATCACGCTGGTTTGCCGTGTGGGGGGCGCCTGGCTTGGCGCCACATTCGGATGGCGCGGACGGCTAGTCCCCAGTTACCGTGGCGGAGCTAATTCCCGGCAACGCCAACATCCGGTCCAAAGCGACCCGAGCCCAGTGACTCGTTTCGTCATCCACCACGATGTGGTTCACGACGTTGCCGCGCCTTAGTTCCTGAAGGGCCCAATTCAGGTGGGGCAAGTCGATGCGGTTCATCGTGGCGCAAAAGCACACTGACCGATCGAGAAACACTATTTCCTTGTCAGGATGCTGAAGTGCTAGCCGCCTTACTAGGTTCAACTCGGTACCAATCGCCCATTTCGATCCAGGCTCCGCGGCCGCAATGGTCTTGATGATGAACTCAGTAGAGCCGATGAGATCGGCCTTGGTAGCCACCTCGTATCGGACTTCGGGATGAACTAAGACGTTAATCCCTGGGACTCGAGCCCGAACTTCGTCGACCCTCTCAGGTACAAAATGGCCATGAACCGAACAGTGGCCCCGCCACAGCACCATTTTGGCGTCAGCTAGCTCATGTTTATTGAGACCGCCGCCAGGCTTGTGCGGGTCGTAGACCACACAATCGTCGAGCGTTAGACCCATCTCGAGAACAGCAGTATTTCGACCTAGATGTTGATCAGGTAGGAAGAGCACACGGTCACCTTGTTCGAAGGCCCAAGCCAAGGACTGGTTGGCGTTACTGGAGGTGCATACAGCTCCCCCATTGCGACCAGTGAATGCCTTAATGGCTGCACTCGAGTTCATGTAAGTGATCGGAATGGTTCCCTCAGCGAGACCTTCCTGCTCAAGGACCTGCCAAGCGTCTTCCACCTGCTTGATGTTGGCCATGTCGGCCATCGAGCAGCCGGCGGCAAGATCCGGCAAGATCACGCGTTGGCTGGGTGTCGTCAGGATGTCAGCTGACTCGGCCATGAAATGCACACCACAAAACATGATGAATTCAGCTTCAGGTCGCGCGGCGGCTTGCTGCGCGAGTTTGAAGGAATCACCTGTGACGTCTGCGAACTGAATAACCTCGTCCCGCTGATAGTGATGGCCCAAGACGAAGAGACGATCGCCGAGCTCTGCTTTTGCAGCCCGAACCTCGGCGACCAGATCGGGATCAGAAACGGGAGGTAGATCCCCCGGACATTCAATGCCGCGCTCTGTGTCGGGGTCAGCCTCTTGACCCAGAAGCAGCAAAGCCAACGGCGTGGGATCTGGCTCAGTGAACGTGCTCACACTCCCATCTTTGCACCAAGGCGTGGCTCCGGGAACCCCAGTGCTCTTGTGCGTGCCTGCCAAGCCAGTCCGCTGGGCCTGAGTTATAGGACATCTCGCGAGCCACGTCATGACGAATAGTGAGATGAGAGCGTCCGAAGATCGGCCATGTTGGGGGCAGGGGCGCCTAATATCGTGAGTGGCTTCATAGGGAATAGCCCTATGGTTGGTTTCGTTCTACTCTGTGAATAGGCCGAATCACGAACGTTCGCAACGACAGGAGAACCGAATGACTGCCGACAGCACTCAGACTGCAGATACCGCACCCGACGCCACCAGCGAGGTTTCCAGCACAGTGAACCTCACCGACACGGCATCTACCAAAGTGAAAGCGCTACTAGACGCCGAGGGACGGGACGATCTGGCTCTACGGATCGCGGTACAACCCGGAGGCTGCAGTGGATTGCGCTATCAGTTGTTCTTCGACGATCGCTCCCTAGATGGGGACAACTTGCTCGACTTTAGCGGTGTAAACGTTGTTGTCGATCGAATGAGCGCCCCCTATCTTGGCGGCGCCACGATTGACTTCGTCGACACCATCGAGAAGCAAGGCTTCACCATCGATAACCCCAATGCCGGGGGCTCCTGTGCATGTGGTGAGTCCTTCCACTGAGCTAGGGCGCCGCGGCAAGCACGTCGCGTACGTATCTTGACCTGATTGATTTCTTGGGCCGTGCAACTGCGCCGCCGAGGCATGTCCTACGCTGACGTCGAATCAACGGCGAGGGAGTGTTGTGCAGGTAGTCGTAACGGGTTCGATCGCAACGGATCACCTCATGGTGTTCCCAGGGCGGTTCGCTGACTCACTTATGAAAGAACAACTAGAATCCATTTCGGTTTCCTTCTTGGCCAATCATTTGGAAGTTCGGCGAGGTGGCTCAGCCGCCAACATCAGTTTCGGTATGGCCCAACTGGGCCTGCACCCGGCGCTAGTGGGCGCCGTCGGACCGGACTTTGATGACTATCGTTCTTGGCTGGATCGACATGGTGTCGATACTGACTCAGTTCACGTGTCGGAAGTGCATCAGACCGCTCGATTTGTGTGCACCACTGATGAGGATGGCAACCAAATCGCGACCTTCTACGCGGGTGCGATGGCTGACGCCAAACTGATTGAGCTGGGGCCGATCGAAGCTCGGCTTGAGGGAATCGATTTCCTGCTCATCAGCCCCAATGACCCCGGCGCCATGGCCAACCATGCCGAGGAATGTCGCCAACGGAATATTCCCTTTATGGCCGATCCGTCACAACAGTTGTCCTCGATGAACCAGGACGAGGTGCTGAATCTTATCGAGGGTGCCGCAATCCTCATTAATAACGAGTACGAGAGCGCCCTGATCCACGAGCGGACTGGACTTAGCGCGCAAGAGGTACTGGAACGAGTCCCTGTCCGAATCACCACGTTGGGTGCCAAAGGTGCCCTCATCGAACGTCGTGGCGAAGAGCCAGTCGAGGTCGGCGTAGTGCTGGAGAAGCGTAAAGCTGACCCCACGGGTGTAGGTGATGCCTTTAGATCCGGATATTTAGCCGGAATGGCCTGGGGCTGCGATGTGGAGCGATGTGCACAGATCGGAGCCACGTTGGCGGCCTATGTCGTTGAGACGGTGGGGCCCCAGGAATATCAGTTCTCTCATGCCGGATTTGCCGATCGTTTAGGTGAGGTTTTTGGAAGCGACGCCCGTGCCGAGGTAGCAGCGCACCTGAAAATCGCGTGACTCCATGCGTCGGATCGAGCCCGAAGCCTCGCGCTGGCAGCTTCCCGATCCCTTGTTGGCGCCTCAGGGAGCAGACCTCATAGCTGCGGGCTCAGCCATCGAACCCGCTCTCATGCTCGCCGGGTATCGGCAAGGCCTCTTTGCCATGCCATTGGCCGACACGCTAGTCGGCTGGTTTTCGCCGGATCCTCGGGGGGTCTTGCCCCTAGAGCGACTTCACGTCAGCAGATCGCTGCGACGGGCTCTACGTCGCTATCGGGTAAGCATAGATAGGGCATTTGAAGACGTTGTTGAAGGCTGCGCGGACCCGCAGCGGGAAGGTCACTGGATAGCCCCGGACTTCGTAGATTGCTATCGCGAACTGCATCGAATGGGTTGGGCACACAGTATTGAGGTGTGGGACACCAACGATGAACTGGCCGGTGGTTTATTCGGCGTTGAGGTAGCTGGTTTCTTCTCTGGAGAGTCAATGTTCCACCGGGAACGTGACGCTTCGAAAGTAGCGGTGGTGGCTTTGGTCGAACGACTAGTTAAAGCTGGCGGCAATCGGCTGTTAGATGTTCAGTGGCTGACGCCGCACTTACAGTCACTCGGTGTGACAGCGATCAAGCGGAGGGAGTACGTTGCCCGACTGCGTCGAGTGGCAGATCTGTCACCAGCCTTTGAGCCCGCCACCGACGGCCTCGAGGACTGACCTGAGAATGGCCGCGCTGGCTAATCTTTATGTACCCAGCAAGGGGTAGGACGGGTTTAGATTTTGATATGTGCGCCGCCAATGTCGACCGGCTCACACCACAATGATGTAGCGCATTGAGTCTGCGTGCCTTTCCCGGGCCACCAGACGCACATCTCGCATTCGACACCAGGCGGGCACGTCGGTTTCTGCGGCCGGATCATCCGCAAGCAGTTCAATGACTCCTTCGCCCAGTTCAGCCGCTGCCTTGGCCAGTTCAATAACCGGGGCGGGGCACATCAGCCCGCGTGCATCGATTGTGGTTGGTGAACCGAGATTTGGTGGGTTCTTAGGATCTGTCACGCGCTCGGCGCTCCAGCCTCGCGGCGCAACTTCATCACTACGGCCGTTAGATCGGCTGCGAAAGCTTCCGCCTGAACGTGAGGAAAGCCAGGGGGCAATGAAATACGAAGACTGCCGTGGCTTGATGCCCCAACCTCAGTCAACACATGGTGTGGCCGCCGGGTGTCAGAGGTACAGGATGCGCCACTGGCGCAAGACCAGCCAAGCTGTGCGAGTTCATCAATCAGTTCATCAGCGGCTACGTAGAGGAAAGAAAACATAGTGATGAAACTCGAGTCGGGCTCTCCTACGACTTCGCAGGCATCGATTCGTTGCAGGACCTCAGTACGCAAGTACGTACTTACCGCCGCAGTGTCGCTCTCCTGAGCCTCGGCTGCTTCGAGGGCCAGTGCACACGCAGCAACCAACGGAACCGGGGGAGACGCCGGCTCTAGACCTCCAAACCCGCCAACTGAGGTTCGAGGAGCAGTAAATTTATCGGGAGCGCGCACTGCCAGTAGCGCGCAGCCGGGGGGTCCACCCCAGATTCGTGGATCGGAAAGCAGCACATCCCAATCAGCGGTGACTTGATCTCGCCCCAAAGTAGCCCGGGCATCAACAATGAGTGCGGCATCCTTGCCTGCGGCCTGCGCTAGCGATTCCAGCGGTTGGCGGCAACCGATCTCAAGATTCACGTCCTGCACTACAAACGCGGTCGGCCCCAGCTCCGTCAATGCGGCGGCTGTCTTCCAGTCGATATGTCCGCTGGGAGACACATCTAGCGTTTGTACGCGAGCGCCCTGGTGGCTATGGCGGTCAACTTCCCGCAGTAGCGCGGCATCCTCAACCGTGCTTACCGCCACCTGATGATCTGTGAATCCCGATAATGCCAATTCGAACGCAACCTCAAAATCGGGAAGGAAGAATATTCCGGCAGCCGATATTCCTAAACGATGAGCTACTGAGTTTCGAGCCGAGTCCAGCAGCCGACGTGATTGAGCAGCCGATTGGTAACGTCGAGAGGCGTCCGCCCAACCGAGATTCCAACCGGCATTCAACGCTTCCTGCGTGGCCGCAGACATGGGAAGACCCGATGCAGCATCCAAATATCGGTCTAGATTAGACGCAATAGGGGCGCTTCCCGCGTGATCAGGTGTGGCACCAGTTGCCGATGCGGACATAAGTGCACGTTACCCGGCTCCCTCGGGTGTAGACGGTCGATGGGTGCGCTAGTCTCGTGCCGACGGCATTTTGTCGACTGTGCCGCGAGATGCGCGGCAGCCCCAAAGTGGGCCCGACAAGGAGTTGATGCAGTGGCTAAGTCCAGTAGCGCCTCGCAGACTCGGCGCAGGCTCGGAATTTTAGGTCTGGGAACCGCTGGACTCATAACGCTCACTGGCTGCTCGGCCCGCGAAACTCTATTCATCGGTATCCCTGAGCCCGCAACGAAAGAGGGCGAGCTGATTGAAGACTTGTGGGAAGGTGCGTGGGTAGCGGCTTGGCCTGTGGGCATTCTGGTGTGGGGCCTGATGATTATTTCGATCATCTTCTTTGCTCGGCGCAAGAAAGACGAGGTTCCGGAACAGACTGCTTACAACCTGCCGCTTGAGGTGATGTACACCGTAGCTCCGTTGATCATGATCTTTGGTCTCTTCTGGTTCGCGGCCCGAGATGGTTCGGAAATCCTGAGCGTAGAAAAAGAGAGCGATCACAGCGTCAACGTGGTGGGTTTCCGCTGGAGTTGGGCTTTCAACTATATAGAAGAAGACGTATACGACATTGGAACGCCGCAAGATGATCCAGTTCTCTGGCTACCGGTTGATGAGCCCGTTCGGATTGATCTCACCTCCCCGGACGTGATTCATTCATTCTGGATCCCGGCATGGCTATTCAAAAAAGACGTTATCCCCGGAAAACTTAATCAGTTTGTGGTCACACCCAACAAGGAGGGCGACTTCGTTGGCAAGTGCGCCGAGTTGTGCGGTGTGGATCACTCCCGGATGCTATTTGATGTGAAGGTCGTCCCCAGAGCGGAGTTCGAAAGCCATATGGACAAGCTGCGGGCGAAGGGCCAGGCGGGTCAACTTGAAACGGGGCGTGTAGATACGTCCGGAGTTCCCGGACCGGAGGGAGTGAGTTCTTCATGACGATTTTGGCAGAACCCCCCCAAGAAAGTCCGGACCTCATACCCCCACGCGAACAAGGGGAGCCTTGGGAGCCTAAGAGCGATTTCCGCTTAGGTCGCACAATCGTTAACTGGCTAACTAGTACCGATCACAAAATCATCGGGTACCTCTATCTAATTCAGTCATTCGTCTTCTTCCTAATTGCCGGCATTATGGCTCTGGTCATCCGAGCAGAGTTGACGTCACCTGGACTTCAATTTGTTTCGTTAGAGCAGTACAACCAGCTCTTCACGATGCATGGAACGATCATGTTGTTCCTATTTGCCACGCCGCTTTTCGTCGGTCTCGGCAATGCGATTATGCCGCTACAAATCGGTGCGCCAGACGTAGCCTTCCCGCGACTCAACATGCTTGGCTACTGGCTCTTTTTCTTCGGCGGATTGATCGTTTCGCTGAGCCTGCTCACCCCACAAGGGGCGGCTGCTTTCGGCTGGACGGCTTACGCACCACTTTCTGACGGAGTCTTCTCACCCGGTGTCGGCGGAGATATGTGGTTAATGGGTCTCACCATGGGTGGCCTGGGAACGATCCTGGGGGCAGTTAATTTCATCACGACTATTTTCTGCATGCGGGCGCCTGGAATGACCATGTTCCGCATGCCGATCTTCTCTTGGACCGTCTTCGTCACGAGCATCCTGGTGCTGTTCGCCTTCCCGCTCTTGGCCGCCGCACTAGTTGTTCTCGAAGTCGATCGAAAATTTGGGACCGTCGTCTTCGCCGCCGAAAATGGCGGCGCGATCCTGTGGCAACACCTGTTTTGGTTCTTTGGGCACCCCGAGGTCTACATCCTCGCGTTGCCATTCTTCGGGGTTGCCAGCGAAATTCTGCCAGTCTTCAGCCGGAAACCCATCTTTGGATACAAGGGGTTGGTCTTCGCCACAATTGCGATTGCAGGACTTTCGGTCGCGGTATGGGCACACCACATGTACGTCACCGGGTCGATCTACCTGCCATTCTTCGCTCTGATGACCATGCTGATTGCGGTTCCGACGGGCGTGAAGTTCTTCAACTGGGTGGGAACTATGTGGAAGGGGTCTCTCTCTTTCGAGACGCCTATGCTCTTCACATTGGGTTTTATGGCAACCTTCCTGTTCGGCGGACTCACAGGGGTGATCCTTGCCTCGCCGCCGCTTGATTTCCCGGTCTCGGACTCCTACTTTGTCGTTGCTCACTTCCACTACACCGTCTTCGGCACGGTCGTCTTCCTGATGTTCGCGGCTTACTATTTCTGGTGGCCGAAATGGACTGGGCGTAAATTAAACGAAACGCTCGGAAAGTGGCAGTTCTGGTTACTCTTTATTGGGTTCCAGGTCACCTTCTTGATTCAGCACTGGCTCGGGGTCAAGGGCATGCCGCGTCGGTACGGTGAGTATCTGCCGAGTGACGGATTTACGGAGATGAACGTGGTCTCTACCGTGGGGTCGGTCATGGTTGCGCTCTCCACGGTGTTCTTCCTGATCAACGTGTTCTACACCTGGCGCAAGGCGCCGATGGTGGGTGTGGACGATCCTTGGGGTTTCGGGGGTTCGCTGGAGTGGGCCACCTCATGTCCCCCGCCACGGCATAACTTCACGTCACTGCCCAAGATCCGTTCGGAGCGTCCAGCCTTCGATCTGCATTATCCTGACATCGAACACAAAACCGGTGGCGAACAGGTCGTTGGTCATTTCGCAGATGCGGTAGGGGCACCTCCGGGCGATTCCGACGCTAGTACTGCCGAAGGGACAGACAAGTGAAGATCGAAGGTTGGCTATTTGTTTTCGGCTTTATCTTCTATACGATCGTCGGCGTCGCGTACGCCTGGTTAAGCCAGGACATCATCGGAACGGTCTTATTACTTTTCACCGGCATGCTGACACTGGTCGCTGGCTTCTACATTCTGTTTACCTCGAAACGGGTGTATCCCAGACCTGAGGATCGTCGAGACGGCAACATCGACGAGGCGGATCCGGAATACGGCTTCTTCAGCCCTCACTCGTGGTGGCCGTTAGCAGTTGGTTTCGCTGTCTTCGTGCTCGTGATGGGTTTCATATTTGCCGCTTGGATGTTTGCTTTCGGCATCTTACTCGTTCTGCTCACTGCCGCGGGATGGCTCTTCGAGTACTACTACGGCGACTTCGCTCACTGACTTTGTGCTGTCCAGGTGGCGCTTGGGCTTAAATTAGGTCACAGAACAGCATCGGAAACCCACGGTGAGACATTGGCCGCAAATACTGGCGCTTGGTGCAGGTTTGACCGACACTTAAATGGAAAGACTTTATTCGATTAACCAATATCGAGCGCTTGGGGGGCTGAGCTTTGGCCACGAAGAAGAATAAACGCGGTTTTGCGGGCCGTGGGGTAGCGGCTGCTGTTGTCACTATTGCTGCAGTGGGTCTAGCTGGGTGTGGGCCGAATCTCAGTATGATTACCGCGCCTTGGTCGGAACCAGAGGCTGTAGTGAAGTCCAAGTTGTTTGGCAAGAAAAATGTCAACTTCGACAACGTTCCCATCGTCAAAGCTGTAGACGGACAGATCCAGCAGGTCACTGTTGTGGGCCCCGATGGTGAGCGAGTTGGCGGCGAGATGACCCGCAACGGCTCTGCCTGGCAAATCGACACCAGTGACCTTGATTTTGGAACCGATTACACCGTCTCAGTCGTAGCCGTGGATATGCGAGGCAATCAGACGAACGCAGTGGATTCGTTCCGCACCTTCGTCCCGGAGAATGAACTAGTTGCTACGACCAACATCACAACGGGCAGTTCCTACGGTGTTGGAATGCCGCTGATCGTCACATTCAACTCCCCGGTTGAGAACAAGGCAGAGATTGAAGAGCGCCTGAATGTCGAAACGAACACACCGAACCCTATCGTTGGGGCGTGGAACTGGGAGAGTGATACCCAGGTGACCTATCGGCCGAAGCAGTATTGGCCAGCGAACACCAAGGTCCAGTTGAACGCTGACATCAAGGGCGTCAACGCCGGCAATGACTTCTACGCCCTGGATAATAAGCGGGAGAAGTTTTCTATCGCGCGTAAATTTGTGATGATCCAAGACTCTGCGTCCAAGCAGATGAAGGTAAAAAAGAATAATAAGACGATTCGAGTAATGCCGTCTTCTAGCGGAAAGCCAGGCTACGAGACGCGATCTGGCGACAAAGTCATTATGAGCAAGGAGCAGCACGTCGTCATGGACGCTGCCAGTACGGGGATCGCCAAAGACGATCCCGAGTACTACCGACTTGATGTCTACTGGGCCATGCGAATCACTTGGTCTGGCGAATATGTCCACTCCGCGCCCTGGTCAGTCGGCTCTCAGGGCAGTTCAAACGTGAGCCACGGCTGCATCAACCTGGCACCAAGCAACGCAACGTGGCTGTTCAACCAGGCCAAGATCGGTGATCCGGTTGAGGTCAAGAACACCGGCCGCACCCAAGATCTTGGGAATGGTTGGACCATGTGGGAAGAGTCCTGGAACGACTGGAAATCCGGCAGCGCTCTAGAGGCCTGATCATGAGGTGCAGGCTGTCTTAACTGCTGTGGTTTTAGCTACTTGGGTAACTACAACCGGCCGAGTGTTGATAGGGCGTGTCGCTCTGCTGTTGTCGGAGCCTCGGCATACGTTCGTTTTATGACTACGAGTGGCCAAACGCCGGTGCAGGCCGCCTTCGACGATCTTGGTGCAGCGCTCCACTCTGTCGATTTCGTCGTTGTCGATTTGGAGACCACAGGTGGTTCCGCCAAGGATTGCCACATTACCGAGATAGGGGCGGTGCGATCTCGGGGTGGCGAGCAGCTGGGTGAGTTCCAGACACTCGTAAATCCGGGCGTACCTGTGCCACCGTTCATTTCAGCGCTCACCGGGATCACCGATGCAGTACTAGCTGGGGCGCCGCGCATTCATAGCGTGTTGCCTGCGTTCCTGGAGTTCGCGCATGGTGCTGTCTTGGTTGCCCATAATGCGGGCTTTGATATGAGCTTCCTGAAGGCCGCTTGTCGAGAGGTTGACACATTATGGCCCGCGGTTACCGTGCTGGATACAGCACGACTCGCACGAGTTTTGATGAATCGGGATGAAGTGCGAAACAACAAGTTGGCCACATTGGCCAACTTTTTTCGCGCAGAGACCGTTCCCGATCATCGCGCCCTCCATGATGCCCGAGCGACCATGACGGTGCTACATGGATTACTGGAGCGCGCTGCCGGTTTCGGAGTCACGCACTTGGAAGATCTGGTCCAAATCAGTACCAGGATCACCAAAGAGCAGCGAAGTAAGCGGACGCTAGCGGATGGACTGCCAGACAAGCCCGGGGTCTATCTGTTCCTGGGGCCGGATGACAAACCACTTTACGTAGGGAAATCGAAATCAATTCGGACTCGAGTTCGCAGCTACTTCACTCGTTCCGAACAGCGTGGCCGCATGATGGAGATGATCCGGATCGCTCAACGGGTGCACCCCATACCCTGTGCCACCGATCTCGAAGCTCAGGTGCGCGAGATCAGACTCATCGCAGAGCACCGTCCGCCGTACAACCGTCGGTCGCGTAACCCGGAGCGTGCGGTCTGGCTTAAGTTGACCGCTGAGCCGTTTCCGCGGCTAGTCGTTGCCCGAAAAATCGGTGCCGATAGTCACCGGGGCGCGCACTATGTGGGTCCGTTTGCTTCTGGAGTAGGGGCACAACGAGCACGAGAAGCGATACATACTGCCTTGCCCTTACGGACGTGTACCCCCCGGATTGCTAAATCGATCCGCTCACCGGCGTGTATCTCAGCTGAACTAGGTACGTGCTGCGCGCCGTGCGTTAACCCCGATTCCCACGACAAATATCGCGAATTGGCAAGTCAAGCTGCGGTGGCGATGCAGGACCCGGTCAGGGTGGTGACAGCGGTTCGGCAACGGATGCGGGAACTAGCCCACGAGGAGCGGTTCGAAGAAGCTGCTCGAGAACGAGAGCAGCTGCGGGCTCTATTGGTTGGTACGACGAGGATGACCGAGCGGCTGCTACTCGGCAGCACAGCTGAGATAGTGGCTGCTCGCGCTCAAGGACGCGATTGGGAAGTGCATGTGATTCGCTACGGACGATTGGCAGCGACGACCTTGGTGCGACCGGATGAAGACCCACAACTGGCAGTAGCTGCCGCGGTTGCTGCAGCAGAACATGTCTCCCCACCTGGCTGGGGCGAGACTGCCGCACTTCCGGAAGAAAGTTCGCTGATTATCGCTTGGCTATGGAAGTCAGGTACCCGATTGGTTTCGGTGAGCGAACCGCTGAGCTTTCCGCTGACGGCGCCCCAGCGATTCGGTGAGGAACTCCCGAAACCGACCAGGCCCAGCGATCCCAGTCAGCGCATATCGGCGCCGGCTGCCTCCCACAAGTCGAGAATTTCACTCGCAGCGCCCGATTCCACGGCAAGTTTTGCTCGTTCCAGTTGAGCCTGCATGGCTGGCAGGAGATCTTTTGGCGTGTCCCGCCCCACTGAATCGGCGGCTACTAGAGCAGCCGCCGCGTTCACTAGAACCGCATCACGGATTGCGGTCAGGTCTTCCGCTGAATCCGGTTCGAGTACTGAGCGCATTATCTCTGCATTGCGAGTCGCGTCGCCGCCTCGTAGGTCGGACTGATTGACTCTAGGTATTCCAAGATCTGCCGCATCGAGAACGGTTTCGCTAACCGAGCCGGCCCGACAGTCCCAGACTCGAGTAGTAGTCGTAGTGGTGACCTCATCTAGACCGTCTTCCCCCCGCACAACGAGTGCGGAAGTGCCACGTTTGGCGAGTGCAGCGGCCACGATAGGCGCCATCTGCACATCTGCGACACCTACGACTTGTGCCGCTGGCCTGGCCGGATTAGCGAGCGGCCCGAGCACATTGAAAATGGTTCGGATGCCCAATTCAGCTCGGACTGGGCCAGCAAACCGCATCGCGGGGTGAAAAGTACGAGCAAAACAGAAACCGATTGACGCCCGATTCACCGACTCGACGACTTGTTCGGCCGAAAGTTCGAGCGGTATCCCCAGTGCTTCTAGTACATCGGCGGAACCGGATTGGGATGAAGCGGAACGGTTACCGTGCTTGACCACCTTTTGCCCGGCCGCGGCAACGACAACAGCTGCCATCGTGGAAATATTTGCCGAGTGGGAGTTGTCACCTCCGGTGCCGCAGGTGTCGACCGTCGTCCCGGAGACCTCGACGGGTAGTGAATGATCAAGCATGCTGTCGACCAACCAGGCCAACTCTGCACCCGAGGTGCCCTTGGCGCGCAAGGCAACAAGAAAGCCAGCGATCTGAGCAGATGTGGCCGCACCGGACATGATGCTGTCCATAGCCCAGTGGGACTGACTCTCGTCTAAATCTTTACCCGAGAGTAGGTTTTCCAAAACTGACGGCCAAGTGGTTGCGCTCATCGCAGCAGATTAGACCAAGATCTAATCTCCCGGGACACGGGAGGTCATTTCTTCGCTTTATCAGGACGTGGGCAGCGCAGCGATCCGACGCCTGAGGAGCCCGGCCACGGATTCAGCGAAAACCAATGGATCTAACGGCAGTGGAGCGACATCATCAGCCCGCGACCACGTGGCGAGCCACGCGTCAGCCTGACGTCCAACCACCAGCAGGATCGGGGGGCAGTTGTAAATCTCATCCTTTAGCTGGCGGCAGACACCCATACCGCCCGCGGGGGCAGCTTCGCCATCGAGGATGGCGAGATCGATACCGCCGGCGTCCATTCGTTCGATCGTCCCTCCCTCGGTCGCCGTCTGGGCGTACTCCACGCGGGGGAGCTCGGCGGACGGTCGAGGTCCCAGCAACTCCATCACCTGCGCCCGGAAATTGCTGTCGTCGGAATAGAGGAGGACATTCAGCGCACTTGCTGCCATGGCGTGATCCTAGCGGCCCTACCGGTAGTAGACCCGCCGTGGTGGCAACTTGTGACCGAGGAACCCAAAAAATACTCACAGTTCGTGAGTTCCCGCAGCGACAAACGCCAAATGCCTCAGATTCAGCCGAGTGCCATGAAGGTCCAAGTGTGGGTTCACTCAACCCTGATCGGTATTCGCGGCAAGCCTCCAGACCCGTTAGGAGCTGTGACCTTGATGCATTATCGATTTCTGTTCCGTCTGCATGTGCACAAACGCTGGGATATCTGCCCATTGGATAGCGACAAATAGTGAAGCACCAGGGCCAACCTGATCTTTGACAACCGAAACGTTTTCCAAACATAGATCGACGATGAAGAACGCATCGCCGCCTTCGGGGCCGATCGCGTAAGAAGGTGGTACCCACATCCCGCCTGCGGAAGCCTCCGCAAGCAGCAGGCGATTGACACAGGGAAGATTCGTGGCTTGCGGGGTAACCAAAGACGCAACTTCAGTTTGATTGTCGATTTGGTAGAAGCCGTTATTTGTTCCCGGAACCGGCTTTATTCCGCTGAGAAACGAGGGCCCACCGTAGGAAGCTAGTCGCTTTCCTTTCTTCTCTTCCAAAACAATGTCGTCACCGAGAGCTCCGAGCCCAACTTCAGCACTACGCCATGCAGGGCCAAACGTAAGCGGTTTGTGTATCTGCTCAGCGGCTTCGGCCGGGGTTAGCGAGTTGGATGCTTGTACGAGCGCGGTATCGATTGCGCGAGTGACCGCTTGATGTGCGTTGTAGAACGCATCAAGATCTTTAGTTGGATCGGGAATTTCTAACTGCCCCTCCGCATTGCGCAGTGAAGGAACAGCCTCCATAAGTCCTTCGGGAGTGCAGAAGTCCGCTGAAGCAGCTCCAGCATCGGTCGAGTCTGCTCCAGAAGTGCAACCGACGAGCAGAAGTAGGGATGCTATAACGCCAACTGCAGCGCGGGGAAGTGATTTTGGGACTTTGACCTCGTAGTGACTCATGCCGTGATCGTAGGGCTATTCTTTACCGAAGATGATTGTCTTTGGAGATGACTTCAAGTGCGATCGAGATGGTCATTGATCCTCGTCAGCGCCCCTAGGTCACGCAACCGTGCGACGGGTTTTGCCATTTCGAAGACGCCGGATGATTGGCCCTTTCATCTACGCCGACATCATGGGTCCGGAGCGCTTTGATCCCGGTGTCGGCGCCGATATCGATGCCCACCCGCACATCGGATTATCGACGCTTACCTACCTCACAGCTGGATCGCTGGTGCACCGTGATTCCACCGGGGCCGTGCAACAAATCGAACCTGGCGAAGTGAACTGGATGACGTCGGGTTCGGGAGTCTGCCACACCGAACGATCAACACCGCACGATCGGCTGATCGACTCGGATCTGGCCGGCCTACAAACGTGGGTCGCTCTAACCAAAGACGCCGAGGCATCTGGGGCTTTTTTTGAGCATGCGGGTGAGAATGGAATTCCAACTGAGCATCGCGAACGCGGTGTGATAAACCTCAGCGGCGAGCTTGCAGTTGCGGGACAGACGCTCGGGGAGGGACAACTCGCGGTACTAACTCCCGACGAGGAGGTCGAACTGACTGGAACCGGGCGAGCCATGCTCTTGGCGGGTGATCCGGTCGGCGAACGATTCATCTGGCGGAACTTCGTAGCTTCGGACCGCGAACTGATCGAAACAGCCAAGCAAAGTTGGGATCAGCAAACCTTTCCGAAGGTGCCGCAGGACCACGAGCGCTGGATGTCACGCCCGCAAAGTTAGCTCTGACAACAGCATCCGACGACTAGCGGTATCCAAGGCGTAGCGAAAGTTTGAAGGTAGGGCCCTGCCGGCTTCAGTCTGGCGCACCGAAATGGCACTTTTGGGACGTCGTTTCGGAGGGTTTTTCGCGGGGTCAGCCCCCTGATCCCGGAATTCCCCGACTTTAGGTCCGTAATGCGCCGGATTTCGGGGGGTCGTGGAGCGCTTCGGCCCGGACTCTGCAAGAATCCAAACGTGGCTACCGCAACCGCTGTTGAAGCGCAGGCGAACGCGCCGGCGAATCGACCCAACATGGTGTCAGTTGGCACAATTGTGTGGCTGTCGAGTGAGTTGATGTTCTTCGCTGGACTCTTCGCGATGTACTTGACCACACGCGGAATCAACATTGATGTGTGGAAAGAAGACACGGAAAAGCTAAATATTCCGTTTGCCGCTGCGAACACGACGATTCTCGTACTCAGTTCCGTGACCTGTCAGTTGGGTGTTTTCGCTGCAGAGCGTGGCGATCGCAGCCGAATGAGGTTTTGGTTCGTCATTACGTTTTTGATGGGCTCATTTTTTATCGCCGGGCAGGTATATGAATACGCCAAGCTTTTTGAAGAAGGACTGAGTTTCTCGGGTTCCGCCTACGGATCGGTCTTCTTCCTAACAACTGGTTTCCACGGCCTTCACGTCACGGGTGGCCTCATCGCATTCCTCTTCGTCCTCGGCCGTACCTACATGGCCCGAAGATTCACTCACCAAGAAGCCACGTCCGCGATCGTTACCTCGTATTATTGGCACTTCGTAGATGTGGTGTGGGTTGCCCTATTCGCCATGATCTACATCCTGCAATAACGTTTTAAGCCCTGACCAACGACCATCGAGAGGTGAAAGTGTGAAGTCACTGGCAAAGCATCGGCGCCACCCGGCAGCCGTGCTCGTCGTGATCATGCTCGGTCTGCTGCTGACTGGCGGGCTCTATGCGGCTGCCAATACGGCAACCGAGGCTCGATCGGTTGAAGCTGATGCCTTGCTGATCGAAGAAGGCAAGCGCTTGTTCCTCGAAGGCTGCTCCAGCTGTCACGGTCTGGCAGGTCAGGGTTCTGACAATGGGCCCAGTCTCATTGGAGTAGGTGCCGCGGCTGTCGACTTCCAGGTAGGTACCGGCCGAATGCCACTGGCTAACTTCGGGGCACAGGCACCTTCGAAGGCAGTGGAATATACCGATGAGCAGATTCGAGCAATAGCTGCTTTTGTGGCATCGCTCGCGCCTGGTCCGTCCATTCCCTCGGCAGAAGATCTTGACTTCACCGGGGTTGACGTTGCTCGGGGCGGTGAACTTTTCCGCGCCAACTGTTCGCAATGTCATCAGGCTGCTGGGAGAGGTGGAGCCTTGAGTAACGGACAATATGCGCCCAACCTCATGAAGACCACTCCTGAGCACATTTGGGAAGCAATGCTGACCGGTCCTCAGCAAATGCCGGTGTTCGCTGACACGACACTTCCCCCGCAAGATAAGAAGGAAATCATTTCCTACATCGAGTCGATTCGCGCCAGTGATGATCCTGGCGGCTGGGCCTTAGGTAGATTCGGTCCCGTCACTGAAGGACTGTTCGTTTGGATTGGTGGGATGCTCTTAGCAGTAATCCTGGCCGTCTGGATCGGAGCAAAAGTTCGATGAGCGACGAGATTACGGGCACGGAGCCGGGCCAAGAAGTAGCCCCGTCGGATGGGGATACCAAAGCGTTACGCCCCGGAGAATGGCCGCCGGCCGATGTCGAGCACCATCTGCGTCGAACGGATACGGATCCAAAAGCGCAAGCACGTGCGGTTCGTCAGGTCGCGACCATGTTCATGCTTTCCGCGGTCATGGTTGTCCTCTTCATAGTGGCTTTCATTGCGATACCGCGCGATGCCGTTGTTTCGATTCCCTTCATCGGGCCGATTAGCGCATTGAACTCCGCGATGGGGCTCACCTTTGGGTTGGCTATTTTCCTGATCGGTGCCGGCGCAGTTCACTGGGCGAAAAAGTTGATGAGCAATGTGGAGGTCGTCCAGGAACGACATCCTATGAAGTCAACTGAGGACGAGACCGAGCTGGCCGCTGACATCTACGAAGTAGGTAAGGAACAAAGCACTTGGGCGAAGTTCCCCATCATTCGTCGAACGATGTTAGCGGCGATGGCATTGGTCCCCATCCCTTTCATCGTGTCTCTCCGAGATCTATGGATCCAGCCGGCAGATGTGGGTACACCGTCCGCGGAGTTGAGACGCACCATTTGGGAGCCGGGGATGCGTCTCGTCACGGACATCACCTACCAGCCTATTAAGGCGGATGAGATTCCTACCGGCGGCCTGGTTAATGCGGTTCCAGAAAACCTCCGTGAGGTGGAAGAAGATGACCACAACCTCAACGCACGAGCAAAAGCGGCAGTAATCGTGGTTCGTATGCTTCCGGAGGAGATCCAGTCGCAGCAGAGTCCTGAAGGCACTGACTGGGGCTACGAGGGTATTTTGTGCTTCTCGAAGATCTGTACCCACGTGGGCTGCCCAATCTCGCTCTATCAGCAGCGGACGCACTTGCTGCTCTGCCCATGTCATCAATCCACATTCGATCTGTCGGATTCGGCTGAGGTTGTCTTCGGACCGGCCTATAGGCGGATGCCCCAGTTGCCAATTGAAGTAGATGATGAAGGATATCTTGTAGCCGTCAGTGATTTTCCTGAACCTGTCGGCCCCAGCTTCTGGGAGATCAGTAGGCCATGAGTACAGAACAGATCAGTGGGATCGAGAAAAAGGGCGCTTCGGCGGCCACGTATGTAGACGAGCGCGTTCACTCCAATTCGTGGTTCTCACGAAATCTCAACAAAGTCTTTCCGGACCACTGGTCATTCATGCTCGGGGAGATCGCACTCTACTCCTTCGTCGTCGTTTTGCTGTCCGGTGTCTACTTGACGCTGTTCTATAAGCCCAGTGTTGTCGAAGTCATCTATGACGGTCCCTATATCCCGCTCAAGGGCGTGACGATCTCAGAAGCCTATGACTCTGCACTAGCGATCTCGTTTGAAGTACGTGGTGGTTTGTTGATGCGTCAGATCCATCACTGGTCAGCACTCTTCTTCGTCGTCGCTATCGCAGTGCATATGTTCCGGGTCTTTTTCACCGGCGCGTTCCGCAAGCCCCGCGAGTTGAACTGGGTTGTGGGTATGACACTGGCGCTGATGGCACTAGCAGCAGGGTTTACCGGTTACTCGCTACCGGATGACTTACTCTCGGGGACGGGTCTCAGAATTATCGAGGGCATCATTCTCGCGATTCCTGTCATTGGCACGTGGGCAAGTTTCCTGGTCTTTGGCGGCGAATTCCCCGGCGTGGATATTATTTCTCGACTGTATGGAATTCACATACTTTTGGTGCCGGGCATCATTGTGGGGCTGATTACTGTCCATTTGATGATGGTGTGGACCCAAAAACACACCCAGTTCCCCGGCCCAGGACGCACCGACAAAAACGTGGTGGGCTATCCATTAATGCCGGTCTACATGGCCAAAGCGGGCGGTTTCTTTTTCCTCATCTTCGGTCTCATCACCATTATCGCCGGAATTGTGCAGATCAACCCCATTTGGATTTTCGGTCCGTACACGCCTGATCAAGTCTCAGCAGGAACTCAGCCAGACTGGTACATCGGTTGGCTCGACGGCGCACTACGACTGATGCCCAACATTGAGTGGATTATTTTCGACTACACCATCTCGCTCAATGTACTGATACCAACCGTGGTCCTGCCTGGGCTGATAGTGACGGCTGCCATAATTTATCCCTGGCTTGAGGCATGGGCCACCGGAGATAAACGTGAACATCACGTTTTGGATCGTCCTCGGAATGCGCCGACTAGGACGGCACTTGGTGTTATGGCGATCGTGTTCTACGTCATCCTGTGGGTGGGTGGTGGCAATGACATCATTGCTGTCGGCTTCGACTTGTCGATCAACTTTATGATTTGGTTCTTGCGGTTCGCTCTGATTATTTTGCCAGCCCTGGCATTCATCATCACGAAACGCATTTGCTTGAGTTTGCAGCGACGCGATCGAGACAAGCTGCTACACGGCAGAGAGACAGGAAGAATTCTTCGTCTGCCTACTGGAGAGTTCATCGAGGTTCACGCACCGGTGAACGAGGAAGAGCGGGCTGTTCTGGAATCCAAGCCGGATGACAAACCATTGCCCGAGCCGCCCGAAAGCGACAGTGCAGGAGTGCGGAATCCCAAGTACAAGTCGGGTCGTCGTGCGGCTGGCCTGTCTCGATTCCTGTATCGCGACACCATTGAAAAGCCTACTGAGGCAGAGATTCACCATGGTGACGAAGCGATCGAAGCGGAAGACGATTTCGAAGCACCATTGCTGGAACGCGAAGAGTCGATGCACGTTGCTCACGACGGGTCAGTCTTGGCCAAGCCGGCGGTTGACGCCCCGGAGACTACGTCTGACAACGGTGATGGCGGTTCCGAACAGTCGTAGTTACGACTAGTACATCGTTGAAGCCACAAGCATAGTCATGTCGGACATGCTGTCTGAATCCGGCTGTTACGAACTTATTGCGGAGTCGTCGTCCCCGTATTCCGGTCAATTTCGACCGACCCAGCATGCGGCTTCAGTGTGGGGTCTCGAGGTCCAACACGGCGGCCCAGTGGCGGGGCTGCTAACCCGGGCAATGGACCGATTAGCCCCCAGGCAGGGCAGCCGGATCAGTCGAATAAGTGTTGATATTTTCGGGGCTATCCCGATGTCGCCTGTCACTGTTACCGCGTGGATAGAACGTCCAGGACAACGAGTTGAACTGCTGATGTCAGAGATGCGGGCCGTTACGCCTGACGGCCAAGAGCGGCTCCTCGCACGCGGAGCAGCGTGGCGGCTGGCAACTCGAGCTACTGCTCACGTTGCCTACCGCTCAGATAGTTCCATTGTCACGGGGGATCCCGATTCAACCAAGCTTGATTGGCCAGCCGCGTGGCGAATTGGTTTCGCGGCATCGCTAGAAGCCCAACTCATAAATGTAGTAGGGGTGCGAGGAGATCCGACTACGGCATGGTTGCGAATGACTCAGCCCCTCGTCGTTGGCGAAGAGATGTCGTACTTAGAATCCGCGGTGACTATCAGCGATGTGGCGAATGGGATAGGTGCCAGGCTGGACCCAGTCGACTGGACCTTCGTCAATACCGATCTCGTACTGCACTTCTTCGAGGAGCCGCAGGGCTGGTGGTTAGGAATTGCGGCCGAGACGTCGATTGGGGTGGACGGTATTGGTATGAGC
This sequence comes from Micrococcales bacterium, assembly GCA_002699445.1. Taxonomy (GTDB): domain Bacteria; phylum Actinomycetota; class Actinomycetes; order S36-B12. The sequence goes on from PAAU01000013.1 coordinate 53,245, forward strand.
GCAGCAACGATGCACAGCGAAACCGGGGTTATCGGTCGGTTAGCGCAGAATGTTTTGATTCAGCCGCGCTAATGAGCGGCTGAGGGAAATCAGCGCAGGGAATGGGACCGGTTCAACAGACTCGATTCGAAGCAGCCGCCGATCTCTTGGAACGAAGCGTTGGCTACGATTTAAGAACAATGACAGTCGAACTCCCCGATGCACATACCCGCTGGCGCTGTGGCCACTGCGGGAATCTGACTCGCTTTGATGTGGTGAGAGCCCGTACCGCTTCGGAGTATTGGCACTTCACGATCGGCGGCGAACCGGAAATTGAAGAGGCTGAGGTCACGAACGAGGACCTTCAACAGGTCTCGTGCCGTTGGTGTGGAGCCAGTGATCGCATTGAGATTGTGCCTCGGCACGGACTCGAAGAGTCACCGAACGAAGTCGGTGGTCCGTAGCTCGCAGTATGCGAAGGATGTACAGCGACGGTGGTGTTGCTGGCTGGCCGACTAACGCAGCGGGCGATGCCCCGATCAAAGGTTGATCAATCTGTCGGAGGGTGTCGCTACTTTTCCAGTAGGTCGAGCCAATAGCGTAGTTGGCCGAAGTCGCAGCCATGCTTCTGAACACGAGTTCAAGAGCAAGCTCGTCGGGAGCGGAAAGTGAGTGCGTCAAGATGCAAATCGATTGCGAGACATGCCCAGTTCGTGGCGATGCCTGCGGAGACTGTGTTGTGACGGCTCTGCTCGGTCCACCTGAGCTTGACGAGCGTGAAGGGGCTGCTTTAGTCGTTCTCGCGGATCACGGGCTGGTAGCGCCGCTGAGAGACCCACGCTTTGACCGAGATGACGCAAGGTTGGATGAAGCAAGACGGTCCGCCAACCGGAGAACCGGCTGACGGACCGTCTTGGCCTCGTTTTACTTGCTCACTTTGCGTAGAGGGCCTCGACATCTTCGGCATTCTCGGCCATAACGACGTTGCGCTTCATCTTCATCGATGGAGTCA
>PAAU01000014.1 GCA_002699445.1 Micrococcales bacterium
AACAGTTCTTCCGAGTTGTTGCCGCGCTCAGTGATTTCATCCAACGTTGTCGGTGCTGCAATATCATCAAGAATCGGCAGCACACCTCGTGCATCCGTAAGGATCAGTCGGGATAGCGAGCGAGGCGACTCGAGGACCAAACTATCCGCATCTCGCCTCAGATAACTAAACTTACTCAACCGAAAAGGTTGGTCGGGACCGATTTTTCGACCGTTAGCCTGATAACCATCTCCGATTACTTCGATCCTAATTCCGATGTCGTGTTCTCGACTCAATATGGCGAGCGAGATGAGTCGATTGACTATCATTCGAGCCCAAATCTGCTCCTCCACTTCGGGTAAGGCTGCAATCAGATCTCGCTCGGAAACACCTGACGCCAATAAGTCGAGCGACTGCAGTTGCGTCTCGGATAGATCTGAAAACCGCACTGGGCCACGCGGTGTAGTGATTGTTGAATCTGTGCCGTCATTTTCCAACGTGTGGCCGTCAGCCAACATTAGTTTCATTGATCGAGATCCTATCTAGAAGAAGATGGGCGTTTGATTCAGATCCTCTTCAGCGACTGGCTCAGACAACCAGCCTAGTTCGACGGGAACATCAAATAGGCGGCCTTCCCCCAACCGCGACCAAAAGTGCCGCATTCCCGGGACGATCGCTTTCATGACCGGGAATTCCACGTCCGGACGCGTCTGGTCCAACAGCAGAACTTCGAGATCACGATCCTCAATCATCCGTATGGTCGTCTGCAGTTCAACTAATAGATCGCCGGAAGATAGATCCGGGATTTCGGAGAGTCGTCGAGCGGGTTCATCCATCGGAATCAGATACTTTTTCTCCCTGGTGGATGCGTTTTCCCACCAATCAACCGCACCTGGGTCGAACGCCTTTGCTAGATCCCCTTCACCGAGTTCGAACAAACTCGCAAAGAACTGATTCACTTCCGTGATTGACCGCATTATTCCCACTTGCGGATCGAGATGAGCGCCAAACCCAACCACGATATTTTCGCTGTCGTTCTCCCTCGGCTCGCGCAATAGCGACACTGCAGCGAATGTAGGAATTCCGATGTCATTGGTTATATCCAATACCCAAAGGTCCCGACCCTCACTGTCCAGCCAGCCGCGAAGTTCATCTAGATAAGGGATATCCAAATCCTTCAGTTCAACCTTGGGACGCTGTACCTGGTTGTACCACCATGTTGCGACGGCATCCCGTTCCACTAGCTCTAGCAGTGCCTGCAGCGCAGCTTCTTCTCGACTATTGCCGGCCGCGCAACCGTTGGAATCCGCGTAGTAGGCCATCCGATTTGGCGTATCGTGTGGAGCTAGCTTGCTGTAGGAGTAATACAACAAACCTGTTGGAAGCCACACAAAACGATCTGATGTTGGCGCCCACATGGGAGACCAATCCGCTGGCTGTTTCGGATCGAATGGCTCCGGAACAATTTGGAAGCTGTTGCCCAAGGCGTTTATCTCAGCACGTTCTTCGTACTGAGAATCGCTAAACAAAAGAACTCGATCTGGTTCTACTATTTCAAGACCCTCTGATTCCATTTCGGCTACCGTGGCCCGCTTACGGATCTCATCAGCTCTAAAGACTCCGCTATAACGTTCGAAGGCTTCGGCCATCGCGCCTACCTTGGCTTGAATATCAGAGGTACCCTTTCCACCGCTTGCAGAGCGCAAGGAGTGTCGCATAAAGGAAAGACTGTCCGGGTGAGTTGCCCAGTTGTGGCTGGCCGAATATGCGTGTACCACTGGATGATCTGGATCCGCGACGCTTACTAGTCGGGAAACCACTCCAGTTATTGGACTCACCAGATGTTCGTAGTTCGCAATCGTTTCTTCTGCGGTCGCGGTCCGATGGCCACCGTCACTGACATGCAGATGCGGACGCGATTGAAACTCGATGCGAGCAGGTTCGCGGAACTTAGTACGCCGCTCACGATAGTCAGTTTCTCCGCATCTGTGGCATTGCGGGCGCGGGGTTAACTTATGTCGATCCAGTTGCATTGAAGTTATATGGAGAGAGACCAACTCGTTGTGCAGTTGAGTTTCGTCGGTGACCAGCCACTTCGCTAGCTCGACTGCGGCGAGATTACTCAGGATTCCCATAGCAGCCACGTTGCTGGCTTTGGAGGTTACCGGGGTTTCACCTGACCGCTCCAAGACGAAAGTATCCGCCATGTAGTTCATATTGATTCGATCCACAAGGCACCGCAGACATCCCCCCGATCTCGGATCCAGAAAAGGACCCGCCCATGGATAGATGCCCGTGGGTTTAACCAAACCCCATCGCTTCTCGTTTGCGAACATCTTGGCGTCAATGTCATCGAGCTCCGGGTGGCGATAGTCGTCAGTCACTACAAGGACAAAATCGGCGTCTTCCGAAATCCTAAGCCCGGCATCTTCAAGGGCCTCTCCCATTTTTTCTACAGCAGTCTCACCAACCGTGATGAGCTGAACGGGGTTATCAGCTAGTACGCTCAGCGCTTTGGCCGGATCTTGACCGAGCCCCCGCCAGAAAGCAGCGATACCCGACGGTATCTCGGGATCAGCCTCTTCGATAAAACCACGCTGCTCTAGTCGGGAGAGACCGAAATAGATTTCGGCTGGACTCATTGCGCTGGACAGTTCGGCTACGATTTCACGGCTCGATCTCGTTCCATCGATGAGCGGACAGATCGCTTCATAGATTGCGCCGTTTAGCACCGTCGGAGTGGTCTCAGTCAACAGAAAAATACCTTGTCCCGAGATGGTCGAGACGTGAAAGTCAGGTCTAAATTTCGGAACATCAATAGCCATCTTTGCTGTGTCATCTCCTTTGATTTGGTTGCGAAATATGGAAGCTGTAACCGCACGCGCGTGGGCTCTCGAGCGCAGAAATGGAGGTGGTGGCGCTCTCACAAGCGCCACCACCTCCGTTTCGAGGTGTTAGCTCAGTACCAGGTATCGTGACTCACCGCACCCGTGCAAGTGCAAAGACCTGAGCAGCAACAGCAATCAGTTCCGGCACCTCCAACTGCTGCTAAGTCGTCCTCACTTACCTTGCCGCTAGCCGGAGCGGGAGGGATAGGAATTTTCAGCATGCCGTTTTGGCCGCGTCCCACATTTGTCCAGTCACCTACGTGGGCTGATGGATCGTCGTAGAACTCAACCTTGTAGTGGTCGGGCCAATGCACACCTTCGTCGGCAAAAGCCTTGTACGGATTGGCAATCAGCTCCGTCTTGAAATTCGGATCATGCCAGGCTCGCCCGATGACCTTATGCATCGCTTCGTTGACTTCTTCGGCGTAGTCATCCTTGGGATCTGTCGCGGCGCCAGCGGCGCGTTCGTATGTAGCCATACGTTCCTCCAGTTATCTATCACGGCACCATGAGTCAATCGTCTTCGGTCCTTGGGTCGCAAGGTCACCAGCAACAAATAACCGAATTCACCCAGATGTCGTCTTTTGGGTCTTGCAGCCGATCCGATCCTGAGATTGCTCTGGCCAAGGCCTCCGACAGTCGGATGTTTCGATCGCAAACCGCCGTGCAAAAAGCGTTGGCACGGATATGGTGAGGGTACTGCTGGGAGCTGAGGGAGACGTTGTATGCCCAAAGTCATTGTTCAGATCTATCCATCAATGGGCGGATACGAGCAGATGCAAGCGCATCGACCCATCGGGCGTGACCCCATGGTCTTCCAAGAAGTCATGAAGGGGATGCGAGACATCGCGGTAGCGATGGACGAACTCGGCTATTGGGGACTTTCCCACGTCGAACACCATTTCCACTCCGAGGGCATGGAGATGTCGCCGGATCCTGGTCTGTGGAATCTGTACCTGGGCCAAGCCACGGAACGCTTACGCCACGGTCAACTGGGCTATGTACTGCCAAGTCGCGATCCGATCCGGCTAGCAGAAAAGATCGCGATGATCGATCATATGGTGGGTGGTCGACTGTTCGTTGGTATCGCACGTGGCTACCAGAAACGCTGGATGAATGTTCTAGGCCAGCGTCTAGATGTCGGCGCCTCTGACCGAAATGACGAGGCGGCCGAAGAGCGCAACAAAGAGCTCTACTTCGAGCATTACCGCATCATGAAACTTGCTTGGGAAATGGAGTTGCTGCAATACAAGAGTCGACACTACGAGGCTCCTTTCCCTTTTGATGAAGGGATACCCGACTGGCCACCAGCTGACACTCTGACACGGAAGTACGGCGCTCCCGGCGAGGTTGATGAAGACGGCACCCTACTGGGGGTTTCTGTAGTACCCGCACCACTGCAGGACCCACACCCTCCCATGTTCCAGCCATTCTCGGTCAGCCCAAGTACGGTGCGTTGGGCCGGTTCGCAAGGACTGATCCCCATCACAATGTTCGCTCCCGTCATGTTGGCCCAGTGGTACGCCGACCTTTACCGACATGAGGCCGGTAAAGCTGGGTTCGATTTTGGTATTGGTCAAAATATGGGCCTGCTTCGTGGCTTCAGTATTCATAAGTCACGCATTGCCGCTCAGGAAGCGATGGAAAAGTATGAGGTACTTGCCTGGCGTGATTGGTACGGCGCATTCGGTCACCTGCGAGGCTTCAAATTTCCCGATGAGGATGGGCCGATCCCGGCTCCTGGCGAAAGTGTTCTGCAGCGACTCACCAAGGTAGGACTACTTATCGGTGGAACTGTCGACGATGTGAAGCGCAACCTCGAAGAGCAGTTGAAGACTGTGCCGTTCGAGTATCTCGTCTGGCACTTGCCTTATGCAGTCATGCCGCTAGATGAGACCCTGGAACAACTTGATCTCTTCGCGACAAAGGTCATGCCCGAGTTTGGACTCGAAGCACCCGAGCCGCCGAAGTTACGAACCATAAGCCCAGCAGCGGTCGCAAGTCACTGATTCGAGAACATTATGGAGCAGGCTGCCGTGGATGACTTCAGTGAATTCCGTCAGGAATGGGAAAACGTGATTTCCCGAGTTATTGCACGCGCATGGGTCGACACTGATTTCAAGGCTGCGTTGATTGATGACCCGACCCCGATTCTTCATAATGAAGGGTTGGTCTTTCCTGATCGATATGAAGTGGAATTTTTTGAAGACCAAGGCGCGAAACCGGGCGATTGGCACACCACCGGCCGTGGAATGAAGGCGATACACCGCTTTCCGATACCCCCGGCGCCTATCGAGGCATCAGTTTCTGATGCCGAACTAGGTATGGATGCCTCAGGTCTCGCCTGCTGCTGCCCATGTGCCAGCTGCACTGGAGCCGTCAGTCACGAAACCTGGGTCACGGACCTCAGTTCCACAAACTAGACCTCCCGCTTGGCGGGTGTGAAATTGGCCTTGCTGCGGCTCCGCAATCAAGTACTCTCCTACTATTTTTCATTCGAAGCAGTGCCGAACATCCTCGTAGTTGCTAGCTCGTATTTGCTAGTTCGCGCCATTCCCATCATTGTCCGGGCGTCGTCGTGCACGGGGTCCTAGGATGTGGCAAACAACCACCACAGACAAACGAAAGGCCATTCATGCGCACAATTGCACTGGGCCTAGGAGTCGCAGCCGCCGCCCTAGCCTTCTCCGGTTGCAGTACCTCGGAAGAACAAGCTGCTGACAATACCGTCGACGCTAATGCGGAAGTATGCGATGCCGTCCAGAACTTAGGGGCTACGTTGTCTACTTCACTGACCGCTGCATCAGAGAGTGTCTCGGGTGACTCTGAGGTAACTGTGGGCCAAGCTGAGGACGCTGCCGATACTCTCGCCAGTCAATGGGAGTCAGCAAAAGGGGCACTAGAAGATCGCAATCAGGCCGTCTCCGAGCAGCTCAATATCGTGCTCGACAAGTACCAAGACACGGTGTCGTCGATTAAGGACAACAAAGATTTGTCGCTCAAGGATGCAGCGAGTCAGCTGCGTACCGCGCAAACCACTCTTAATTCCGACCTGGAGCAGATCGCAAACGACGTCGGTTGCTGACGCAATAGGGATTGTTGAGGTTCGAGTCGGGCCGCCAAACGGATCAACCACGTTTGCTGCCCGGCTCGAGCCACCAGGTCAACAGGACAAGGCGCTACCCAGCCGTGGTTTCACCACCCAATGCGGCGACGGATAGCCCCACGCTGGTTGAACGAAATTTTCGAAGTCTCGCGGTTCTCAACTGACTCTTACCGCTGTCACAGCCAACTCTGGACTTTTAGGTGCAAGTTATTGGCAACGGGAAAAGACAATCCGGAGGGACAGACATGAATAGCACAATCAAAATGGCCGGCGTCGGGGCAGGAGTACTAGCTCTTTCCGCTGCTGCCCTGGGTGGTATTGGCTTAGCTAATGCACAAGACAGTGGTTCGGGTGCTCAGTCAGAGGGGAAGCATCGCGGCCCGCACGGCCCCAAGGGCGAGGCGGTCACCGGCGATATAGCCGATCAGGCAAAGGCTGCTGCAGAAGAAGCAGTACCGGGTGGCACTGCGTACCGAGTTTTCGAAAGACGTGACGGCGGATATGCCGTGGGGATGAGCAAGGCGGATAGTGGCCGAGTTGTAGTGCTCCTGAACGACAACTTCGAGCCTGAGGAAGTCAAAGATCTACCCGATCGCGGTGGTAAGGGAGACAAAGGCGAACTCGTGACTGGCGAAAGTGCCGACCAAGCGACCGCAGCCGCCGAAGCTAAAGTGCAGGGCGGAACTGCCTACCGCGTTTTTGAACGACCTGACGGTGGATATGCCGTCGGTATGACCAATGCGGACGGCAAACCCGTTGTGGTGTTGCTGGATGACTCCTTCAATTACGAAGACACTAAGGAACTCCCTGAGCGACGGAAGGGACCACGTGGAGTCCCGGTGACCGGTGAGGCAGCTGATAGCGCATCAGCAGCCGCACTGGACTACCTTGAAAAAGGCACTGTCAAGGCAGTGTTCGAGGGGCACAACGATGGTTACGCGGTCGTCGTCCAAATGCCAAACGACAAGATCCGAAAAGTCCTGCTCGATAGTGAGTTCAGCGTTGAGAAAGTCGTATCGGGTAAGCATCGCCGTGGAACTCCTCTCAAGGGAACAACGAAGCAGAAAGCCGAGAAGGCGGCTCTTGCGGAGGTCCCAGGTGAGGCAGTCCGCTCAGCAAAGCGCGATGGAAAGTTCTTCGTGATCGTGCGCACCGATGATGGCGCCGTTGGAGTGAAAATGAACAAGAACTTCAAAGTAAAAGACACCAAGGAACTTCCGCCACGCGAGCGCGGAATGCGTGGTCCAGGCCCTCAGGGACCTGGTGATTCAAGCGCTGAGACAGCTTCGAATGTCTAGACTCTTCACATAAGAGATTAGGGGCACCGGCAATATTGCCGGTGCCCCTAATCTGATGGGAGCCTTGGAAGATGGATCGTGTACTTTTGGCCGATGATGACCGGGCAATTCGCGAATCGCTTGCTGCCGCACTGGAGCTGGAGGGCTATCAGGTCATTTCCTGTGCCGACGGAGTAGAAGCACTGGCTGCCTACCGCGAAGAACCTGTTGACGTCATCGTGCTCGACGTGATGATGCCGGGAATAGATGGTCTAGGCGTATGCAGGCTCCTGCGCGCCGAAGGAGACCAAATTCCAATCCTCATGCTTACCGCCCGGGTGGAGACCGCCGACAGGGTGGCAGGGCTGGATGCTGGAGCTGACGACTACGTACCCAAGCCACACGAAATCGATGAGGTTCTGGCCCGACTCCGTGCGTTGTTACGTCGCTCCACCACGATTGAAGACAACCAAGACCTTCGTATCGGGGATCTACGCTTGTCTCCCACGGCACGACGGGTATGGCGCGGCCCTGATGAGGTCGAACTGTCCAAGACCGAGTTCGACCTCTTAGAGCTCCTTATGTTGAACGCTGGCATTGTGCTTGAGCGACTAACTATTTACGAACGGATCTGGGGATACGATTTTGGTCCAGATTCCAAGAATCTGGCCGTCTACATCGGCTATTTGAGGCGCAAGCTTCATGCTCCCGGCGAGGAGCTCATTCGGAGCGTGCGGGGAGTCGGCTACAGTCTGCGGACATCATGACCCTACGGGCGAGATTGGCGATCAGCTTTGCCGCCCTGGTAACGGTCGTGGCGATCCTCATGGGCGCCCTTGGCTATGCGGCCGTAGCCTCGCGAATCACTACCCAGACCGATGAGGGCCTGCTCAATGCAGCTCAACGAGTACTAAACGCGCCACGAACCGGAGATGGCCTCGCATTTTCCCGAGATCAGCTTCAGGGGCGACGCAACCCGCTGCCGCCGCAAGATAGAACTCTTCTGATCACAAAAGTGACCTCAAGCGGAGAGGCTCAGACTCTGCGCGGAGATCCGCCACTCACTGCGGAGCCAGCCGATGTCGATGTGGCTGCTAGCGCGGAGCCGACCAATCTTGCTCGAACTCAGGACATTGATGGGGTTCCCTATCGAGTCGCCGTAGCGACTAATGGCAATGGCAGCACCGCGATATTAGTTGGTCGTGACTGGACTGAACAGACGGCAGTCTTGCGCGGCCTGGCTTTGGTCATGATCGGACTAGCAGGTGCGTTGGCCGTAGTAGCCGCTTTTGCAGGATGGCTGTTGGCTCGTAGGATCACCGCGCGGTTGGAATCGCTGACCGCCGCCGCAGTTCAGGTAAGCCAAACCGGTTCACTTAATGTGGAGGTCCCTGGCGAAGGAACGGATGAAGTCGGTCGCCTAGCATCTGCTTTTAACACCATGTTGTTGCGCCTTACCCAGTCGCAGTCTGAGCAGCAAAGGCTAGTGCAAGATGCCGGACACGAGCTGCGCACACCGCTTACTTCTATCCGCACAAATATCAGCCTGTTGCAGCGCTTCGCTGAACTGGATCCGGAGGTCCAAAGACGAGTCGTAGCTGATCTTCGCGGCGAATCAGCTGAACTGACAGACCTGGTTAACGAGTTACTGGAGATTGCCGCTGGAACAAGCCCCACGGGTGAATCTGCACCTGTGCTACTCGCCGATGTCGTCTCCCAAGTCGTTGAACGGATTCGACGTAAATCCGATATTGACGTTCGCGTCGTCTGTGATGGTTCCCTGGTGACCGGTTACGAGACTTTGTTGGAACGTGCGGTGTGGAACCTCGTCGAAAATGCTATGAAGTTTGACGAGAATAAGGGCCCGATCGACATAGAGGTTCGCGACAATCAATTAACCGTTTCAGATCGCGGCCCCGGAGTTTCCGACGAGGACCGTGATCAGATCTTTGAGCGCTTCTACCGACCGATATCTTCGCGCAGTCTTCCTGGCTCTGGACTCGGGCTGTCTATCGTGAAGGACGTGGCCGAAACCCATCAAGCGACTGTGTGGTGCAGTGAACGGCTCGGCGGAGGTGCCGTGTTCCACATTCAGTTTCCTACGATTACCGCCGGAGCCGACTCATCGCTCAACAACTGAGCGGCTACCCAACCAACTTGGTCCGCCATCTGCTCAGGACTACCCAATGGGCGGATGAGGTAGCTCAATACAAGGCGGACGACTACGACTACGCCGGCCCGCAGGGTCTCTCCTCGGGGCAATATTTCTGGATATTGGCGGTCAAGTGAGTCGATTACCAGCCCGGCCGCTCCTTCCAGAATGGGTCCCGACTGGGTCGTTAGCAGAGGCAGGAGTTCAGTCGCCGCATCGGACCCGGGTGACAGCGTCGCGGCTAACAAGACGTTGTCGGAGGCAATGCTAAAGACCGAGCAGGCCGCGGCACGAACCGAGTCGTTCGGCTGCGATTCCCCCTCAATCGCAGCGGAAACTGCCCTCAGAAAGAAAGTCACTTCCCGAGCGATAAGGGCTTCGGCCAGAAGCGGCTTCGATCCGATTTCGTTGTAGACCGACTGACGGGATACTCCCGCTCGCTCCCCCACGGCAACCATGGTCACTGCTGACCAGCCGGACTCTGCGACCACCTCAACCGCAGAATCCAAGATTCTGTCGCGCAAGGTTGACATCGAATTAGCCCGCTTCATCAAGAACAACGAAATCGATCTTTTCCCGCACGCCACAATCAGGGCAAGCCCAATCGTCTGGAACATCATCCCAATCAGTTCCGCTTGGAAAGCCCTCGCGTGGATCGCCGTCCACCTCATTGAACGTATAGCCGCAACTATCGCACTGGTAGCTACTCATGAAGACACAGATTGCTGATCTGCGGTGCCGTAGGTTTCCAGAATTTTGTCTCGTTTGTTGGGCTGAATGTTCGCTAAGGTCACATCGTTGTCGTAGTGATTCAATACCCGAGGATCCATAACTCGACGCCACAGCGGTGGGAAAAGCGCAAGCACGATCATTCCGGCATAACCCGTGGGTAGTACCGGCGCTTCCTGATCGTCACGCAAAGCCTGATATCGCCGAGTCGGATTCGCATGATGATCACTATGCCGCTGCAGGTGATAGAGCAGTACGTTCGTGGCTATGTTGTTGCTGTTCCAGCTGTGGGCGGGGATAACCCGCTCCCATCGGCCAGTTTGAGTTCGTTGCCGCAGCAGACCGTAATGTTCGAGATAGTTCACGGTTTCCAGCAACACAATGCCCACGAAGGCTTGCAGGATTAAGAAGGGCAAGATTTGCGGACCGAAGAAAATGACCAAAGCGGTCCACAAAACAATCGACATGAGCCACGCGTTGAGTACGTCATTGCGCAGCGACCAGTGCGACTGATTCCGGCGCTTGAAGCGCGGCTGCTCCAGGCGCCAGGCGCTCCTTACACTGCCTCCGATTGTTCGGGGCAAGAACATATAGAGGCTTTCTCCCATTCTTGCGCTGGCAGGATCCTCGGGTGTGGCCACCTTCACGTGATGACCACGGTTGTGTTCGATGTAGAAGTGCCCGTAAAAGGATTGGGCAAGGGCTATTTTAGCTAGCCACCGTTCCACGCTCTCACGTTTATGACCCAGTTCATGTGCGGTGTTAATTCCGACGCCGGCAACCGTGCCCACGGTGAGTGCGAGACCTATCTCAGCGGCTAAGGACAACGAATCGCCAGACCAGAGCCAACAAGCCCAGATCAATGCTGCGTATTGCAGCGGCAAGTAGAGGAACGTCACCCACCGGTAGTACTTGTCCTCCTCTAACGACTTAATGAGGTCATCTGGTGGGTTGGATCGGTCCAAACCCGTACTCAGGTCTATAAGGGGAATGACGACCAGGATCAGAACTGGTCCGATATACCAAAATCCATTCCAACCCGTCAACGAAGCCAAGCCGCCACCTAGGAAAGGGAAAGTGGGGATTAGCAAACCGAAGAGCCAGAGATAACGCTTTCGATCAGTCCACGCTTCCTCAGAAGTGGATGTCTCTGGTGCCACCGAAGTCATGAAATCTCCTAACCTCGCGCCATCGAATTGCTAGGCGACGGCTTCGTCCTAGACAGTTTACATTATGTGGCGATTTGTAAAGTGTGGGAACTGAGATTTCTCCGCGATTTGAGAGATTTTCACTCCTTCGTCGCATCCCACAGGTAGTCGGATTCATAAAATCACCCAATCAATGCGACACCGGAAGCGGCTACGCTAAACCTATGCCGGACGACAACATCCACAACAATCCCTGGGCCGAGGGCAGTAATACGGAGGCGTTTGAACTCGATCGCAGCCACGTGTTTCATTCCTGGAGTGCGCAAGGCGGCTTAAACCCATTGGTGATCGCTTCCGGAGCAGGCACCAAAGTGTGGGATTTCGATGGGAACGTTTACCTCGATTTTTCTAGCCAACTTGTGAACACCAATATTGGACATCAGCACCCCAAGGTCGTTGAAGCAATCCAGTCCCAAGCTGCAGTTCAAGCGACTTTGGCACCTCAACATGCATCGTTGGTTCGCGGCCGGACAGCCCGGGCCATCAGCGAACTAGCACCCCCCAAACATCACAAGGTTTTCTTCACCAATGGCGGCGCTGATGCTGCCGAAAATGCGGTTCGAATGGCTCGAATCCATACCGGCCGCCATAAGGTCTTAAGCTTTTACCGCAGTTATCACGGCAATACTGGTTCGGCTATCAATGCGACGGGAGATCCTCGGCGCTGGCCCAACGAGTACTCCTTTGGTCATGTCCACTTCTTTGGTCCGTATCTTTATCGCTCCGCGTTTCACGCCACAAGCGAGGGAGAAGAGTGTGAGCGTGCACTAGCGCACCTTGAGCAGGTTATTCAGTTCGAGGGCCCAAAAACCGTGGCGGCGGTGATGATTGAGTCTGTCGTGGGAACCGCTGGTGTTTTGATCCCGCCACCCGGTTACCTTCAAGGCGTTCGCGATCTATGCGATAAATATGGAGTCGTCTATATCGCTGATGAGGTAATGGCGGGATTTGGTCGGACCGGCAAGTGGTTTGCCTACGATAACTGGAATGTCGATCCTGACCTGATCATTTTCGCAAAGGGTTCGAACTCCGGCTACGTACCGCTGGGTGGTGTGATTATTCAGGATGACATCGCAGCGACTTTCGATGATCGGGTTTTTCCGGGGGGTCTCACCTATAGTGGTCACCCGTTAGCGTGCGCGTCTTCATTGGCATCTATTAAGGCCATGCAGGACGAAGGCATCATCGAACATGCCGCTTGGATTGGCGACAACGTGTTAGGCCCGGGGTTGCGCACCCTTGCCGAAAAGCATCCGGTGATTGGTGAGGTCCGTGGCCTTGGAGTCTTCTGGGCGTTAGACCTGGTCACCGATCGAGCTACTCGGGAACCGCTGGCGCCCTACGGTGGCACAAGCGAAGCCATGGGCGTCCTCACTAAGGGATGTATTGCCCGTGGACTACTCCCCTTCGCGAACTTCAACCGCCTACATGTGGTTCCCCCATGTGTGGTGACCGAGGATGAAGCCAAAGAAGGGCTCGCCTTACTTGACCAGGCTTTGAACGAAGTAGACAAGTACTACGCCGGCTCCTAGTCGTAACGCCTGGGCACAACTTCGATATCGGTAAAGCGAGCTCGCTCCGAATCAACTAGGCGCGTTCGCGAACCAGAAGAAACAGCGTCAAACCGGAGGCAATCAACACAATCGAGGTGAGGAAACCCAACAGGATGTAACTGCCGGTGTTCGCTGGTGTACCACCACCGGGACCAACGATAGTTACGGTTAACTTGTCCGAGTCCGTTACGGGTGTACCGACGCTCTTTCCATTCACCTTGGGCTGTCCGGTCACCGTGACGGTGTTGGTCGTTGAGCGATTTAAGGTCGCCGTACATTCAAAGACCCAGGTCTCATTGGTTTTGGCACCAGAATTTTTGTTTTCCAACAAGTTGTTGCCGTTACGGTCACCGCTGACAAACTGAACATCCGAGCAGCGGTCGTCGCTGATGAGACGCGCCACCTTCGCTAACGGCAGACTGCCAGTATTAGTGACCTTGTAGGTGTAGGTGACGGCAGACCCAGAACGCACTTTGTCGTTCGACGCGCTCTTTACAACTTTGATGCCAGCCTTGTTCACCACCTTGACGATGGCGGTCTTCTTCACCGGTACCGGTGTGCCAGTGAGGTTTGGGGTTTTTGGCAGGAATGGAGTGGGTGTTGTCGTGGCTACATTTGTCGTCTCACCATCAACACTCGTAGTGCAGGCGAATTTCCAGACCTCACCAATCGACAAAACACTGTCATTGCCACTGTCGCCAGACTCGTAAGCTATGGAGCTGCATTTGTCATCGTCGAGCCATTGATCTCGGCTTCGGTCTGGGTATCGGAAATCCGTCTGTCCGTAGTTCTGAAGGCGATAAACGAACTTCACGTCCTTCCCGTCATAGACCAAACTTCGGCGTGCTTCCTTGGTCAGTTCCAGACCAGGCTTCTTGACTGCGACAAATGCATTATCGGTTGAAGTCACGGTCTTTCCGGTCTCGACGCCGGTCATTGTGGTGGTAGCAGTATTGACAGTGTCTTCGGTGATATTGGTCGCCTGACACGTAAAGGTCCACGACTCCCCCGGTATCGCCGGATTTCCTGATGTCGCTAACCGATTGCCCGATCCAGACGTCCGCGTCACGGGTGCACACTTATCATCGGAAATCATCCCGGCTACATCGGTTGTCTCCAGATCTTCTTCCCCCGTATTGGTCACTACATAGGTGTAGGTCGCGGAACCACCTTGCAGGATCTCTGGCTTGTCCACCGTCTTTACGAGTTGAATCGCAGGACGGTAGTCGTAGTAGTTGGTGAACACACAGCGAGCGTCTTCATTCTCGCCGATTGTGATATCGACGCCCGGATTCGGCAATGGAATAGCAGCGGGTGGGACGACGGTGCCCGTGCATACCGGATTACCCGCCAGACGCCAATCCTTCGGCGCCTCACCCGAACTCAGTCGCTCGGTGATCTGATAGTTAGCCGCATCGACTTGTTCACGTTCCTGATCGCCATTAGCTAGCGAGAACGTTTGCGGTGTCGGCCCAGTCACGCCGAAGGGAAAAGGAACGGACCCAGCCGCATCAAAAGACGCCGACTTGGCGACTGTCAGTGATGGATTCCTTTTATTGGTGAACTGACACGTGACCGCGTCGCCCGGGCCGATTTCCAGCGTCACCGAGTCTGTGCCTAGGGAACTGTTCGATGCACCATCACAGGTGATTCCCGCGAGAGCCCAACCCGCAGACACCTGCTCGGACACGGTATATGTATCGGGCTGAAGAGTGAATGTTCGCGACGCCGATCCGGTTGCGTCCGGTTGGAGTGCGAAGGACTCGGATTGACCACCGGAGAGATTGAAGTCGAAGGCGGGACCAGGACCCACCGGATCCAGTTGCTTAGTAATGGTCAACGTCGCCAACTGGGGCGGTGGCGGTACCAGCTTTTTGGCATTCACGAAAAGACACGTGATGTCATCGCCTGGCTGCAGCGGGTCAAACTCTACCTGAGGAATTATCGTGCCGACACTCCCACGACTTGCTCCCAAACCGGTACACGTGACAGACGTACTCCAGTCGTCGCTCAGCGTACCTCCCGGATTTGAACTCTCCTCGGTAACTGTCGGTGCCTGGCCAGCGCTGAGCGACAGCACTTTGGACGCACCGTTCTTCAGGTCGAAGTCAGAACTTATCGGAGGACTGCTGAACTTGAACGTGGTCGTGTTATCCGGGTTACCATCGACGCCCACAGCTTGTTTGCGAATTGTGAGCTTAGGCTGCTGCTGATTTTCGAATACACAGGTGACGACGTCGCCGATCGCCATCCCGGATAGCGTTGCGACCGGATTGGTGTTGTCTACGGTGATGGTGACTCCATCGCCGGTGCCGCTGACGCAATCCAGTGCGGTAAAGGTCCAGCCGTTGGGCAGCTGCCCCTCAGCGATGACATAGTCGTTGTTTCCTGGCGTGGGGGTCACCGAGATTTGCCGGGAAAACACTGGTGCACTCGCACCTGGGTTCAGGGTGAAGGCGGCATCAGCACTGGCCACTCCAGCACCGCTACCCGTGATGGTGAAGTTGAAGTCCTGATCCGTGGCTGGGAGTGGATTGACCTTCTTAATGACATTGATAACCGCAGTTTTCGAGACGCGGATGGTCTTCCGGGCGGTGTCTGTTACCCGACCATTGTTCTGAGCCTTGTTATTGGGGTTGGACCACAAGCCGGAGACAGTGGCGGTGTTCGTGACAGATGATTCTGTACTCGGCGGCAGCAGTCGTGCTTGGCACACGTAGTCCCAGCTATCTCCTGGCGCGATTGCAGTTCCACTGCCAGTTGTGCGCGTCAGAGGCGAACACTTGTCATCTGAGATCTGAATATCGCCGACCGTGTCGTTTCCGATGTTTGTCACGCGGTAGCCATAGGTGACCAATGTGCCGGCCGGGACCGTATCACCGTCATTGATGGCGGTTCCATCGGGACGCTTTGCGGTCTTGATCAGATCTAGTTCCGGGGTCTTGACGTCGATAGTCTTCTGCGCACGATCCTTCACAATCTTTCGATTCGGTGAGACTCCCTGCACGATGGCGTTATTGGTATCAGAGATTTTCTGCGTGGTCGTCGCATATCTGATTAAGCGTTCGCAGCTATACGACCAGGTCTCACTTCGCTGCAGCACCTGATCGTTATTGGCGTCTCCAGTCGGACCGGTGAGAGTGCCCGTTCGACACTGAGCATCGGACAGCACAATTTGGGACAGCGGCGAGTTTCCGGTGTTCTTCACCGTGAAACGATAGATCTGATTCCAGCCCTGCGCGTTGCCGCGAACTGGGTCATCTTCAACCGTCTTGGTGAGTTCGATTGCTGGTTGGTAATCGAAACTGTTGTAGTACTCACAGGTCACGATCGAATCGGTACCGATCGGAACCGTGAAATCTTTCTGATAATAAGTTGTTGACCCGTTGCTAAAAGGTGGATCACTTGAAGGGGTTCCATCATCTAAGCGGCGACATTCGGCCCGCTCGAACGACCAGCCCGGCTTGTTTTTCTCTGAGACCGAAGCGACTGATCGTCGCGGTCCATTAGGTTCCCACTGAAACTGAGCCTGACCGAACTTATTGGTGGTTTTCGATTTGGCACCTGGCGGATCACCCTTACCTGGCTGAGTCCAGACATAGGTACTTTGTGGAACTGTGGGATTTACGGTGTACTCCCACCCCGGCGTCGGGTCAAATGAAGCACTATCAGGAGTCTGTGCACGCTTCGTGATGGTGAGGGACGGTGAGCACAGTTCCGTTGCGACCTTTTTCAGTGATCGCCCTAGCGCATCGAAATTTTGCACCAGCGCCACGTCATAGCTGTTGATATTGAAATCACCAGACCGATACACCGTGGGCCCAGAGATTGCTTGAAGCCGACTCACACTGTTCGAGTTATTTAGGGCGCTACCCACCCCTACCGTGAGCATGCGAGGTCCAGACGACTTCAACGCATTGGCAGCATTGACTCCTTTGTAAAACGCGTACTGCTTGAAATCTCCGCCGGATCCCACTAGCCGGGTGTCTGAGCCTGCAAACGGTTCGGGCATTTGCAGTCGGCCGCTGCCATTGCTGCGTCCGTTGCTGGTAGCAGCTGTTGGATCTCCGTCGGTGATGAAAACGATGAGCTCTGTCCCAGAGCCTTCAGACTTATTAAGAGCCTCTTGCCAGTTCGTGAATTGCGGCCGATCTTGCCGATTTTGGTAGGACCGATCAGCCGTTGGGTTCCCGCGCTGCGTTCTACGCGTGTTGGGTGCGGGTCCCGCCCCACCGTTTTTGCCAAACTGGTAGTAACTGTTCAGTGCCTGTCGGTGAGCACCGCCTGATGCCAGAGAACCCGAGGTAATCAACGTCATCGGGGCGGTCTGGCGCGCAGCGGTCGCGAAATCCACAACACGACCACTAGACCCGGTGTCTTTTAGGGCCTCGAGGAAAGCATTCGCCGCCCGTCTCACATCATTGTTCTTGTCACCGATGGAGCCCGATGCATCAAGCACCAACGTGATCTTGGCACCGCATTTTTCCGGAATCCTTGGATTGCGGTTACTCGGAGGCTGATTCCACCAACTGTTCTGCTTCCAGCTATTGCGCGCTCGCTGAGAGCTCCCCTCCGGATCAGTCGCAGGGTCGAACTGTGACTCTTCACTAGTGACTTCTTCCATGGCGGTCGTTTCGCCAGTTACCTGTGCGGCAGTAGTGGCGGCAGGCAAAATCAACGAACCCGAGATAATTGCAGCACCCACCAGGGAACTACGGGACCGTAACAGCCGCATCACTATCCTCCATCACAATCCTGCGCGATCGACACCCAAGCAGGACGACACCATGCCATAGATTACTCAACGACTGATGGCTGCGAGAATGGTTCTCCACATTTACCCAGCACGACTCTTGGGTGTGAACCCGCTGAGCCAAATCACCGTCGCGCGATTAGCGGAAGGCGGCTATTCCCGTGAGAGCTTGACCCACCACAAGCGTGTGCATTTCCTCGGTACCTTCATACGTCAATACCGACTCCAAGTTATTGGCATGCCGCATAACTGGAAAAGCAGTTGTTACACCGTTGGCGCCAAGAATCGTGCGGGATTCCCTGGCTATATCGATCGCAGTCCGCGTGCTATTTAATTTGCCCACACTCACTTGCTGCGGTCGTAACTGTCCCGAATCTTTGAGCCGCCCTAGCTGGATCGCTAGCAGCATGCCATTGCCCAGCTTCACCGACATATTGACAAGTTTTTGTTGGGTAAGTTGAAAGCTCGAGATTGGCCGATCGAACTGCACCCGCTCCGTCGCATAAGTCAACGCACTTTCAAGACAGTCCCGAGCAGCTCCCAGTGCGCCAAAGATGATTCCGTATCTAGCTTCGTTCAGGCACGATAGCGGCCCGCGTACTCCCTCAACCGAAAGCATGGCCTCTTGCGGCAATCGAACATCATTCAGTCGAAGATGAGCTGTCGCCGAAGCACGTAGCGACATTTTATTGGCGACTTCGACTACTTCAATCCCAGCTGTGCTCATTGGCACGAGGAAGCCACGAATCCCTTGATCAGTGTTGACCCAGACGATGGTGACATCCGCGACTGTTCCATTGGTGACCCACGCTTTATCGCCGCTCAAAACCCAATCGGATCCATCCAGTCTCGCGAATGTTTTCATCTCGGTCGGATTAGATCCAACGTCTGGTTCGGTAAGGGCGAACGACCCAATCAGCTCTCCAGCGGCCATACCTGGCAGCCAGGACTCACGTTGTTCCTCAGTGCCGAAGGTATGAATCGCATGCATAGCCAGCGATCCTTGAACGCTGACGAGCGAACGAACTCCTGAGTCACCGGCTTCAAGTTCCTGACACACAAGTCCGTACTCAATCGCCGACGCCTCCGGGCAGCCATAGCCAGAGAGGTGCATGCCAAGCATGCCTAGTGAACCTAAGTGCTTGGCCAAATCCCGAACAGGAGCGGTCCCCCGCTCGTACCACGATGCCACGTCGGGTCGCACCACATCATCGACAAAGATGCGCGCCCGATCGCGGACGGGACGCTCCTTCTCCGTTAAAAGATCGTCGATACTGAACAACTCGTAAGGGCTGATTCGACTTTCGGTCACGTCACACCCCTTTCGGTCCTAGCCGAGGTCTAGTTCCGAAAGGTTACCGGGGGTTTAGCTGGTCACCTAACGCGGCGACCAATATTTGCCTAGAACTGCTTAACCAGCGCGTTCGTCGCGTCCTTTAGCGTTCCCTTTAATGTCTTTTTCTGGACAAACCCAGGCAGAGGCATGCTGGTGTCGATTTCCAACTCCAGAGTCGCCTCTGTCTTGCCGCCCTTATCGACCAACGTCCACGAACCGGACTGGCTCTTCTGTACTTTGGTCGGCTCTACCAACGTCCACGAAAACCCGTTATCCATGTGGACATAGTCGAGTTGGAATTCATCTTTCGTTACTTTTTGATCCTGGACAAGCCTCGCCCGCTTGGGCCGGCCCTGATCGTCAGTTTCGATAACCTCACTCTCGAGACATCCTGGGAACCAGGAGGATTGATTGGCCACATCCTGTAGTTTCGCCAGAACATCTGCTACCGGTGCATTGACAGTTACCGTTCGGGAATCTTTAACGCTCATGGCGCTGAAGTTAGCGCAACCACAGGATCCGTGTCCTGCCATCGTGGATTTCAAGACTTTCCCGCGAGATTTCTCATGCCGTGACCATGATCGATCACTGATTAGGGCGGATCGGATCCACGTGCCGCCTGCTGCTCACGGACTTCCGTCAGGTTGGACAGTCGCCGCATTCCGGCCAGTGGTTGATTCATGCGCGCGTTTCCAGACAAGGCCTCCGCATTGTCGGCCAGGAAGTTCCAATAGCCGGTAGTAAAGGGACAGGCTCGTTCGCCCACTCTTTCCGTGGGCCGATAGCGACAATCGCGGCAGTGGTCCCCCATTCGATTCAAATAGGCACCACCAGAGGTATACGGCTTGGTTGCCATCAGACCGCCATCCGCATACTGCGACATTCCAATGACGTTGGGGACCATTACCCAGTCGTAGCCATCCACAAAACTACGTCGGAACCAGTCAGTTAGGGAGACGGGATCGTATCCACGTTGTAGCGCCCAACTTCCCAAGACCATGAGCCGTTCGATGTGATGAGCCCAGCCGTAGTCCCGGGTCTTTTGGAACGAGTCTGCTAAACAACGCGCCTCGATCGCATCAGCGTCCAACTGTTCCCACCATTCTGGCAACGGCTCACGAGCATTCAACTCATTGCCGTCTCGGTAGTCCTCGCCGAGATGCCAGTACAGATGCCACACATAGTCTCGCCAACCGACGACTTGACGGATAAAACCTTCAACCGCTGCTATAGGAGCGGCCCCTTCGTGGTAAGCCTGCTCCACACGTTTGGCGACTCGAAGCGGATCGAGGATGCCCAGATTCATCGGGACTGACAGCATCGAATGCGCCATCCAATCATCACTGGCCATCATGGCGTCTTCGTATTTGCCAAAAGCCGATAGCCGGTTATCGATGAAGTCAGTCAGTACCCGTTGCGCTTCGGCATCTGATGTGGCGAAACGTCGTGGACCGTCACGACCAATAAACTGGGTTCCTTCGGCTTCCCAACGATCCAGATCATGCCGAACCTCGTCGTCAACCTCATCCTCATCCGGCCACCAAGGCTCCGGTAAACCTAGATCAGATTGCGCCTTGGGAGGTGGCTCTCTATTTTCACTATCAAAATTCCAGCGTCCGCCAACAGGTTCATCATTCATCATCAGTAATCCGGTACGACGACGCACATCTCGATAAAAATCCTCCATCAAGAGACGTTTGCGACCCCGACGTTCGGTCCATTCCTCAAACTCCGGCGCGGAGGTCACAAATCCCGCTGGTGGCAAGATCTCGACTCGATCGCCGAGTCTTTCAAGAAACCTGAGAGCAGCCCACGAGGTCGGGTGACGTACGCGAAGCCGATTGGGCAGTTGCTCTAACGCTTCTGAGTAGGAATCGGCTTGAATGTAGAGCGCACGATCCCCCAGTTCGTTAGCGCGCCGACGCATAGCGGTGAGGACCAGGTGTGCTTTCGCCCGATGATAAGCACGACGTCGAAACACCCCGCGAGACTCGATAATGACTACGCGTTCTTCAGAGTCTTGCGGAAGAAAGTGATCACCTAGTTGATCTCCGAATATCCAAAATATCTCGTTGGGCACATGCGCATTGTTTCCGCTACCAAGAGCATTGGCACGCGGGAATCTAAATGTGTCCATCTCACTAGATGCTGGGCGGACTTCACTCGCCCCCCTGCAACGTGAAATATCGCCTGGGATTAACCTCAAGATTCCTGGAGGGGTCCACTATGGAAATAAATTCGGGCGATACCGCCTGGGTACTTATAAGTGCGGCGTTGGTAATGCTGATGACGCCTGGGCTAGCGCTGTTCTACGGCGGCATGGTCCGCGTGAAGAGTGTGCTCAACATGATGATGATGTGTTTCCTCGCGCTTGGCGTGGTGAGCATCATTTGGGTGTTGTACGGATACTCGTTAGCGTTCGGCCCCGATTCCGGCGCTGGACTGATCGGCAACTTCGACTTCATCGGTATGGCTAACACCGTCGGTGAAGTAGAGGGCACGATTCCCACCCTTGCTTTTGTAATGTTTCAAATGACTTTCGGCATTATCACCTGCGCGCTGCTGGCTGGTGCAGTTGCGGATCGAATCCGCACTATTGCCTGGATCGCGGTGATCGTACTGTGGACCACGCTGGTCTATATCCCATTGGCTCATTGGACCTGGGGCGGTGGCTGGATTGGTAATCAACTCGGGGCTTTGGATTTCGCCGGTGGCACCGTCGTGGAAATCAACTCGGGCTTCTCAGCACTGGCCTTGGCAATTGTGGTCGGCCAACGAATTGGGTTCCGCCGTGATCCAATGCGGCCACACAACCTACCTATAGTTCTGCTGGGCGCTGGCATGCTGTGGTTCGGTTGGTTCGGATTTAACGCCGGTTCTGCGCTGTCAGCCGGCGACTTAGCCGCCACCGCGATGATCAATACCCAGGTGTGTACGGCCGCTGCAGCGCTGGCCTGGATCTTCGTCGAGAAGATTCGGGACGGTAAACCCACCACATTGGGCATCGCATCCGGTGCCATCTCCGGTGCGGTGGCGATTACTCCTAGCTGCGGCTTCGTCAATCCGATGGGCGCGTTGCTCATCGGTCTCGCTGCCGGCGCTATCTGTGCCTGGGCTGTAAGCCTGAAGTACAAACTCGGTTATGACGACTCCCTAGACGTGCTGGGTGTCCACGGCATCGGTGGTTTAGTCGGTATGATCGGAATCGGGCTGGTTGCCACCACTGCTGTCAATGATGCGGGTGGAAACGGACTTTTCGCGGGTGGCGGCTTTGATCTGTTGAACAAACAGTTGATCGCATCTTTTGCCACAATGGCCTACGTCTTCATCGTTACCTGGCTAATCGCCATGTTGATCGACAAAGTGATTGGGTTCCGCGTTTCACCGGAGGCAGAGGTCAGCGGAATTGATCTCGATCAACACGCAGAATCCGGTTACGAGCTCACTGACACCACCTCGGGCGCTTTCGCTGGGGTCGGACAACACGGGTTGAGCGAGTACCTCCAGCAAGAAGGGCGCGACGAGAAGCACGAAGACAAGTAGAACTACGAGGAAAATCAAGTCGAAGAGCACGAAACGAACCACAGATAGAGGACACCTACTGATGAAACTGGTTACGGCGATAGTTCGACCATTCAAGATGGAGGATGTTAAGTCTGCCCTCGAGCAGGTTGGCGTTCAGGGCCTCACGGTGTCGGAAGTCAGCGGCTTCGGACGTCAAGGTGGCCATGTCGAGGTGTATCGAGGAGCCGAGTACGTAGTCAATCTCGTGCCCAAGGTCAAGATTGAAATATTGGCCGAAGATGAAGATGCGGCCCGCATTGTTGACGCCTTGGTGGACTCAGCCCGGACCGACCGAATCGGTGACGGCAAGGTGTGGGTTGTACCCGTCGAGACGGTGGTCCGAGTACGAACGGGTGAACGCGGTGACGATGCGCTGTGACCAGCAATCCAATCCTGTGCGTGACTAGAAACCTCTTGGGCAATATCGTAAGAGAGCGGCGCGGATTCAGTCGCGTGAGATAGAGGCAACCACGGGAGCGGTGATGAAAGGCATAATTTTCAACGTCGCAGAAGCTACGGTCTCCCAGGAGTTTGGCGAAGACACCTGGGACGACCTGCTTGATGAGGCCGGCTTGGAAGGCTCTTACACCGCTCTGGGAGATTATCCCGTCGAACAACTTCTGGCGATTGTGACTGCAGCCTCCGAGAAACTCTCGCTGCCGCCAGAGGATGTCGTACGGTTCATCGGTCGCCGAGGATTTGCCATTCTGATCGCCAAGTATCCAGACATGGCTGTAGGCCATCAGTCCGCCAGATCATTCGTTCTGGCGTTGAATGAAGTTATTCACCCGGAGGTTCGCAAGCTCTATCCCGGTTCGGATGTTCCCACGTTTGAGTATCGCGCAAGCGACGAGGCAGTCTTGGAGATCGAATACGTCTCCAACCGACAGCTGTGCTATTTCGCCGAGGGACTGATTATGGGATGTGCCGATCATTTCGACGAATCGATCGAACTTTCTCAGCCGGTGTGTCAGCATCACGGCGCCAGGAGCTGCGTCCTGCGCTTGCAGTGGATCCCCAATGTCTGACGACACTGATCCTTCGCGACTAGAACGTCGTCTGGCGCGCGAGCGAGCGGCTCGGACTGAGGCCGAAGCCGTTGCGGAGCGAGCGCTACGCAATTTATATTTGAGTAATCGGAACCTTGATCTCTTGGGTAAGGTCGCCGATATCTCAAACCGTTCAACCTCTATCGAGGATGCATTGCGCGACGCGCTGCCGATATTGGTCGAGTTGGGGCCTTGGGACAGCGGACAAGCTTTCCTCTTGGAGAGTGCCGGGGCCGCAGGTGAGCCGCGTCTTGAGCTGGTGCGCGGCCATGGGAGTTTTGCGCCCGGCCCATCTCCGGGACAGTCCTCATCGACTCGCGGATTGGTGGAACCCGCTGATCTTGCGAGTCTGGCCCTCATTGAGCCCATCTGGGTGTCGGACCTCGCCAAGCAGGATTACAACGTGGATGGGGTACCTCTGATGGAGGGCGCAGCCTGCGCCTTTGCCATCGTCGCCAACGGAGCGGCAGTGGGTGCCTTAGTGCTTTTCGCTCTTGCCCCCGCAAAACCTGACAGCGGATTTGCGGAACGTGCGATTTTGCTGTCGCGACAACTTGGCCAGGTCGTTGAGCGCGAGATACGCCTCGCGCAAAAAGAAGAGGAACAACAGCGACTCGCACAAGAAGTCGAGTTGCGAACCGAGGACTTACTGCGAGCCCGCAGCCATAACCAACAGTCAGCCCACGCGCGTGAATCGCTTCAGGCAACGTTGAGTCACGAACTGTTGACCCCGCTGCATGCGGTTATCGCAGCAACCGAACAGGCCAAGGGCTCTCAGCCCGAGGACCTCGGTGAATTTTGCGACATCGTTCAGGTATCGAGCGAGAAGTTGCGTGGTCAGATCATGCGGCTCATGGAACTTCTGGCTTATACGGCACAAGAAGCTGACCCTGTCAGCGCCGCTCCGCTGCCCGCGCTCTTACCCTCCATCGATGAGTTCACCGAAATCCTCCACACTCAGGACCGTCGAATAGAAATCCAAACCAGTGCGGTCGCCAAGTCCGAGTTCATTTTTGATCGATCGGCTCTTATCGCTGCCTTTGAGGCCTCCATGTCTCTGGTAATTACGAACACCACCGGTCCTCTGAAAATTTCCTTGACGGTCACGGGTGGAAATATCAGCATCTCCATCTCTGGTACTGATCGCTCTGAACACGTCAGCACCGCAAAGATCGTCGAACAAATTGTTGCTGCGGCGGGAGGATCAGCTACCGAGAAAAACAAAGATAATCGGTACATCGTGACATCGCGTATTCCGACGGCTTCCGCCACTGTGCAACGTTACGGAAACGGTCGCCGAGTGTTGCTCGTCGACGACACCGAGGTCGCTCGTCATTTGGGTCGCGGAATCTTGAAATCTTTGGGATATGAAGTCGACACCGCATCAGACGGGTTAGCGGCTATCGAAAAGATGTCTGAACGGAACTACGCAGTCATCCTGATGGACATCGGTATGCCTGGACTGGATGGGTTCGAAGCCACTCGGGCGATACGTCTTGGTCAAGCGGGGCGCGTCGCTGCTGACACACCCATAGTTGCGCTCACCGCGTTGACCAGCGCAACTGATCGGTTGCGCAGCCACCTGGCCGGGATGGATGACTTTATTTCAAAACCCTTCACTCGAGATGAGATCGAATCCATAGTCGTAAGATTCATCATCGCCGAAGAGACTTGAGGCTAATCGCGAGGAAGATAAGTTACCTTCCAGCTTTCATGATGGCCTTGGTCGTTCTATTCTTCGCCAGTGGAACTAGAGATCGGTGGAGTCGTATTAACGATCGAACTTGACTCTGCGGAAAAGTTAGCGCTCCAAATATTGGCTTTCACCATATTGCTTCTCGTTGTCGTTGCGATAGCTAACCGCATCCGCATATCCGCCCCACTTTTGCTCATCATCGTGGGTATCGGCCTCTCATTCGTCATTGCGGAAATTCCTCCTCTCCCTCCGGAACTCGTTTTGGTTGGAATTTTGCCCCCGCTGCTGTACGGCGCCGCCTACAACACGTCATTCATAGACTTCCGGAATAAGAAATGGAGTATTGGATCGTTGTCGGTGGGTTTGGTTATCTTCACCTCACTCATCGTCGGTGTCGTCGCTCATCTGGTAATTCCGGATATTCCGTTGGCAGCGGGAATAGCGCTGGGTGCCGTGGTGGCGCCGCCAGATGCCGTCGCTGCAACTGCAGTGGCAAAACGAGTGGGGATGCCCACCTCAATTGTCCAGATTCTCGAAGGAGAATCGTTGGTGAACGACGCAAGTGCGCTCACCACCTTGCGAGCCGCCATAATCACAGTTTCGGCCACGTTCTCGTTGTGGCAAGTCAGCTTTAACTTCATTGTTGCTGCGGGTGGCGGAGTATTGCTCGGTTATCTCGTCGCCCAAATTGCCATCCCCATCCGGCGCAAAATAACCACGCCAACTTTCGACACTATTTTTTCGTTCACTGTTCCGTTCATAGCCTTTCTACCAGCTGAGTTCATTGATGCGTCCGGAGTAGTAGCCGTCGTGGTAGCGGGACTGCTTGTCGGTCACGGCTCTCCCGGAGTTCAAACTGGTTCGGCCAGACTTACCACGCAAGCAAACTGGCGAACACTCATTTTCTTTCTGGAAAATGCAGTCTTCCTTTTGGTTGGGCTTCAAATGCGCAATGTTCTCGAGGGCCTCGGTGCGGATAACCACACCACGCCAGATGTCATTCTTTTCACTGTCTCGATCTACCTGGCCTTAGTCATCACCAGATTTGTCTGGATGTTCATCCCATGGTTGCCAGCCTCGCTCCGAAATAAAAGATCCGGTACTCGGGAAAGAGTGGTGATCGCTTGGGCAGGTATGCGAGGAGTTGTCACCTTGGCCGCGGCACTCACGCTACCGGCTGGATTTCCCTCGCGGGACTTGCTCATTTTTGTCTCGTTCGTAGTCGTTCTTGCCTCGCTCATGATCCAAGGATTTACACTGCCTGCCCTCGTTCGTTACTTGCGACTCAGCCCGCCCGATCCGGCGAGCATGGCGCTGGAAGAGGCATCACTATTGGAGCGCGCCGCCAACGCGGGAACAAAACGCCTCGGGGAAGTTGTCACGCCAGCTGATCCTGCGGAAGTGGTCGAACGTCTTCGGCTAGGGGCACGGGAACGAACTAACGCGGCCTGGGAAAAAGTCGCCGAACCGGGTGGGGAGGAAACCCCTGTCGAAGCCTATAGCCGATTGCGTCTCATCATGCTTAACGCGGAACGAACTTCGGTGCTCGAGGATCGAGATAGCGGCAACTACTCCGACGAAATCATTCGTCAAGTCATCAACCTCCTTGATGTCGAGGAGGCTCGACTCGACGCGATTCGAGTCACCCGATCCGAGGGTGCGCGCGACGTTGCTGTACCGGAAACTATTGCGGGAGAGTGTGAGCATCTCACTGATGCCAAATCACTCCCAGTTCCACCACCACCACTGGAATGCGAGGCGTGCATAGCCGAAGGCAGTACGTGGGTGCACCTCAGGATGTGTCTTGAGTGCGGCACCGTTGGTTGTTGTGATTCATCAGAGCGACTGCACGCCCGGCAGCATCACCGGGATACAAAACACGCGGTCATTCGCAGTGTAGAGCCGGGTGAAGATTGGCGTTGGTGCTACATAGACCACCTCATCGACAACACTCCCGCC
This sequence comes from Micrococcales bacterium, assembly GCA_002699445.1. Classification (GTDB taxonomy): domain Bacteria; phylum Actinomycetota; class Actinomycetes; order S36-B12. The sequence goes on from PAAU01000014.1 coordinate 27,250, forward strand.
GATGCGCCACGCCGGCCCAGTTAGGGTGCCACACCCCTAGCTAGGGGTAGCAGGACAATAGTTGGGTGCGTCCACTGTCTTTCTCGGGAGCATCAGCCGCGGTCCTATGCGCGCCACTGACAACGCTGCCGTCGCTGGTACCACGGGCAGCCATCATTCAAGGGCTACTCGTCGCTGTCGTCGCGGCCACCGCCTACGCCATTGGGGTTGGAATCGGCTGGGCTATCCGCACTTCTCGAGATCGAGCCGATTGGCGCACCGGCTTTATGTCGAAACTCATTCTGACCAGCATCGCTTTTTTGTGGTGTCTTGTCTGGCTCGCACTTGGATTCCACTGGCAGCGAGAACTGACGGAGATCGTCGGTACCGATCCACCAAGTCTTCTCTGGCCCCCGGTCGTCTTGATATCCGCAGTAGCCGTGGGCTTCATACTTCTCGCGATCGGAAGGGGCATTCGGAATCTTTTGCTTCTTTTTCAGCGGTGGCTAAGTCGTTACATGAGTATCCGCGGGGCGACGGTGACTGCAGGTCTCGTAGTTGCGCTGTTCGTCATCCCGCTGGTCACTGGTCGAGCACTTCCCGTTCTGATCGCCCCGCTAGGTCCACTGTTTACTTCGATGAACAACACAGGTGCAGACACACCAGCTACAACGCTTCCCACGGTCTCTGGTGGACCTGACTCTGACATCCCGTGGCAGAGCCTCGGAGCCGAAGGTAGACAGTTCATTGGCAATACGCCTTCCGCTACGGAGCTAGATGATTTCTCCGGCGGAGGTGCCGATACGCCAGTGAGAGTCTTTGCCGGATACGAATCCGCGGACACTGCTGATCAACGTGCACAGTTGGCTCTAGCCGACTTGAAGCGTTTCGGTGCCTTTGATCGTTCGGTGCTGCTGGTGGGAACCAGCACTGGCACCGGCACGGTAGACGAGAGCGCAGTGGAACCACTCGAGTTCATGTACAACGGGGACACGGCAACAGTTGCTACGCAGTATTCTATTTTCCCTAGTTTTTTGTCGTTTCTCTTGGATAAAGAGGCCGCTCAGGCCGAGGCCGTCGCCCTATTCGCCGCTGTTTACGGCCACTGGTCGAAACTTGACTCTTCGGGCCGTCCGAAGTTGGTGATTTTCGGCGAGAGTCTCGGTGCTTTCGGAGCAACCGCTCCTTTTGCCGATCTCGACGACCTGACAGCCCGAACGGACGGTGCGTTACTGGCGGGACCTCCTAACGCCACACCATTTTGGACCGACTACACCGAGAATCGCGATCCCGGATCGCCCGAGCGACAACCGATATTTGACCGTGGCCGCAGCCTTCGCTGGGCCAATCTGCCGATAGCGTTGACTGAGCCCGCCGCGATCTGGCGAGGAGCCCGAATTGCCTATCTGCAAAACGCCTCCGACCCCGTTGTTTGGTGGTCACCCAAGTTGATCTGGGAGCAACCCGACTGGTTGCAGGAACCACGTGGGCCTGGGGTGCTGCCTCAACTGCAGTGGCTCCCCTTCTTTACTTTTGTTGGCCTCAGCGGCGATATGATTGACAGTCAGAGCGTGCCAGCAGGATACGGCCATGTTTACGGAGACAATGAAGCAGCGGCTTGGACCATAATTTTGCCGCCAAGCGGTTGGACTGCACAAGATACAACGCGACTTCTGAACAGATCGTAAAGATCAGTCATGTACTTACTGGACTAGTTGATTCCTGCTCCAAGTCGCCATGGCTAGGCGGATCGACCCTAGGTACGAATGACGCAATCAGAGCCGCAAGGACACACATGGGGATCGCAGGCAGGCCACCCACTAAGAATCCGATCGCGACACCCAGCACGATGGCCGCCCACCATGGTGGTTGAGCCAGATAGGTGACTCCAGCCGCCACCCCTGAGGCCGCACCAACCTCAATCGAACCGCTCAGCAGTAGCGCGGTAATCCCACCGGATCCCGCCCCAATAAAAATCGCCGGGAAATATTCACCACCACGAAACCCTAGACCCAGGCTAAGGATGTACACGAAAGTCTTGGCGAGCACCGCTAACGCGATAGCACCTGCGGTTCCCAATCGGAGTAAATCCTGCGTCATCTGCTCACCACTAGTAAGCGCCAATGACACAGTTTCTCCGGTGATTTGGTGATACCCCGAAGCGATTAAACCGGCGGCAACACCGCCTCCTACCAATACGACGAGTAACGGCTTGCCGCCGGTCCTGCGGAATAACTCGACGCTTACCCAGCGGACAACAAAAAGGAAGGTGATGGCCAGTATTGCCGAGACCAATCCGATCATCATCGCCCCGAGGGTGAAATTGGCATTGGCTGCCACTGACATGCCACCTAAGAGATAGGCACCAAAGAACAAACCTGCCAAAGCCCACAAGCCCGTCCATTTGATGATCATGTCCTGGGAGTCTTTGACTCGTGATGCAGCCAAACCTCCTACGAAGCCTGCGGTCACGAGAACCGCATTTTCGGGTCCCAGCGCCATACCGCCGAGCATGGTCACGATGATCGCGCCCAGGATCCAGGGGTATTTTGCAGGCTCGATTGACTCTAAGGACAAGCCATCAAGTGGACCAGGGCCTTCTGCCCCCCGACTCCGTATCAGGTAGACGATAAGGCCCGCCAGGGCCGGGATAACGATGGCAAACCACACGGGAGGATTCCCGCCCCAAAGCGACCCTTCACCGTGCCAAATCCAGTCCACACTCAAGGTAAGCCCGGCGTATACGATGGCCGCTGCTACGAAAGCGCCCAGAGCCGCAACGAGCATCAACGGAATATGACGAGCCGACATGGTGTCACGCTAGCGGGCCGTTATTGAGTCTGGGGCCAAAAGTGAGTGTCCTACCGATCACACTGCACCCAGTACTGCCGCTAGATCCGTGGCTGGCAGCTGAATCCAACCCTCCTCAACCGCGAGGTGGCGTTCATCCTGGTCTCGCGGAACCGAATCGGAGACACGTCGACCAGTGACTGTGGCAACGGTCACCAGAGCGCACAGCAGCGCATCCAAGCAGTGATCGTTGGTCGAAAGTTTCTGCTGAAAATTCGCAATATCTAGTCGGGCACCGGCTCGCTCGCTCAATCCACGTAAAATCTCGTCGCGGATCAACTGGCCTTTGGCCCCCTTATATCCACGGTGGGGCAAATTCCACAGGGCTAATGCTGCTGCCGGATAAACCTCAACAATAACCCTCTCGCCGGACCTATCTGGCGCTAAAGGGCCCAGGAGTTGACGTTCTAGCCCAGCCATACGCAACGCGGGAACAGCGATTCGATCCGATGACACGCTGAGCGGATGCAGCCTGATTGAGGTAGGTGTATTTCTTTCAACGACTTCTGGCACTCGGACGTCGGTCAGTCGCCGCAGCAGATCAACCTTCACCGGTATCGCTCGATTCGCCTCACCTCGATGATCGGCAAGAAACTTTCCGAACTCACGCGGCCATCCCAGCGGACAATCAAACCCAGCCAACGCATTGGACGGCAATCGAGAGACCGCCTTAACTATGTCCTCGTCCGCACAAGGGTGGCATATTTCAGACAACGTCCATACCGAGTTGCGGTAGTCCAATACCGCCATAGCGGTATTATCGTCGGCCGCGGCCAGGTCCACTCCTAACAAACGCACGTCGCTACCTTTTCATCATCTGGAAGCTCCTGCAGTAACAACTCCTAGCGCTGCGCGCGCCTCACCGGCAATCAAATCGGTAATCTGCAAAGCACGGCGACGGATGAGGAGTACCAATGACAAAATGTGTCATGGCCCTGGATCAGGGCACTACATCGACCAGAGCAATCTTATTTGGTCACGATGGTCGACCCATAGCGAGCAGCCAGGTTGAGCACCGACAAATTTTCCCCCAAACTGGGTGGGTCGAGCATGACCCGATGGAGATCTGGGCGAATACACGCAAAGTTATGGGGGCAGCCCTCGCAGACGCCGGCACTGCCATCAAGGATGTCGTGTCGATCGGAATTACTCAGCAACGCGAAACAACGATTGTCTGGGACCGTACTAGCGGCCAGCCGGTGTACAACGCAATCGTCTGGCAAGACACACGCACAAAAAGCATCATCGATAAATTAGGGGATCCGGACCGGTTTCGGGCCCAAACTGGTCTTCCCCTCGCCACCTACTTCTGCGGACCGAAGATTCGCTGGATTCTTGACAACGTACCCGGAGCTCGTGCCAGAGCAGACGCAGGAGATCTTATCGCGGGGACTATCGACAGTTGGCTGATATGGAACCTCACCGGTGGGACCCACATCACCGACCCCACCAATGCCTCCCGAACCCTGCTGATGGATCTGGAAACGTTGGATTGGGATGATGGACTTTGCGAGGCTATCGGCGTCCCCCGATCTATGCTCCCTGAAATTAAGTCATCATCTGAGGTTTATGGATACGTTCAGAACCCAGCATCAATGGAGGGCGTCCCTATCGCAGGCATTCTTGGAGATCAGCAAGCGGCCACTTTCGGTCAAGCTTGTCTAAGTCCAGGAGAGGCCAAGAACACGTACGGCACGGGTAGCTTCATCTTGCTGAACACCGGTACCGAGCAGGTGATGAGTCAAAATGGATTAATCACCACGGTGTGTTACAAAATCGGCGACCGCGATACCGTCTACGCGCTAGAGGGCTCTATCGCAATGGCCGGCAGCCTGGTCCAATGGTTGCGAGATAACCTCGAACTAATTAAGGCTGCACCTGAAGTAGAGCAGCTAGCAAATAGCGTGCCTGACAATGGCGACTGCTATTTTGTTCCGGCATTTTCTGGACTCTATGCACCCTACTGGCGCAGCGATGCTCGTGGTGTAATCGTCGGCTTGACCCGATTTATCAATCGCGGACACATCGCGCGGGCAGCACTTGAATCGGCGGCCTATCAGACACGTGAGGTAACTGACGCCATGCAGGTTGACTCCGGGGTCGACCTCATCACGCTAAAAGTGGATGGCGGGATGGTGGTCAATGAATTGCTCATGCAGTTCCAGAGCGACATTCTCGGAGTCGAGGTAGTTCGTCCAGAGGTAATCGAGACCACAGCCTTGGGAGCGGCCTACGCAGCCGGCTTGGCTGTGGGTTTCTGGGAAGGCGAAGACGATATCCGCAAGAACTGGGCTGAAGGCAAACGTTGGGAACCACAAATGCCCGACGAAGAACGACAAGCATTGTTTGATCGTTGGAAGGAAGCAGTGCAACGCACGCTGGGCTGGGTTAAGGAGTAAATCGTTCATCCCTTATTCCGGACCAGCAACACCCCATATCGGCTGGTCCCCAGCGAGTTGCCGGCAGACAACAGCCTTTGGGAGCTTGTCTCGTGTCATCGCGGCCCAAACTGACCGGGCCCGAGCAGCGACACGGAATGCGCACTCCTTCCCTACCCGAATGCTCTTGCGCCATCACACAGTTCTCATCGGTCAGAGGAGGGCTTTGAATCCCGCCGCTAGACGTCTTACGTTGTACTGGGCCGTACTCCCAGGGGTACACTGGAGCGCTCGAATGAGGGGGGACTTTCGTTACTGTTTCCAAGGAACAGCCAGGTCGTACTTAGAGGCGGGAGGTCACCATGAGTGACACCATCGTGGTTGGATTTGATGGATCACCAGAAGCCCATGGAGCGCTTCGTTGGGCGATATGGCACGCAGTGAAAACAAATGGTCGACTTTCTATCGTCGTCTCCTGGACGCTTCCTGCGCTCGAACTGACAGGAATTGATCAACCAGTAGGCGATTCTCAACTCGTTGCTACCGAACGAGACATGGGAGAGGACATTCTGCAAGAGGCACTGGGTATCGCCGTGGAGGGTGGAGTGCCTGCTACTGGCGCGGTCATGGCGGATTCGCCGGCACGCGCCTTAATTGATGCCTCAAAAGCAGCTAGCCTCCTCGTCGTCGGATCACGGGGTCAAGGCACATTTGCTTCGCTGCTCCTGGGGAGTGTGTCGCGGCAGGTTGCCACGCACGCCCGCTGCACTACCGTCATCGTTCGCGATGCGGCAGACCCCGAGAGTCTAGAAGTTGTGGTGGGTGTCGACGGCTCCCAGGAATCACGCGCCTCGATTGAGTTCGCCTTTGCGGAGACTGATCTCATCGACGGATCACTGCGGGTGTTGCACGGCTGGGAGATACCACCGATTGGTGTGATCACCGGCGTTCCGAGACTCTCCACTCCGGAACTGGTTACTCAGTTGCGGGATGATGCGGCTCGCGCGGTCACAGAATTACTGAGTGGAGTGCGAAATCGCTACCCCGATATTGAGGTGGTGGAAGACGAGCAGCAGGGAAATCCTGTCGAACTACTCACGGAAGCCTCTGAATCTGCCGCGATGGTCGTGGTTGGGTCTCGTGGTCGTGGTGGATTTCTCGGTTTACTTCTCGGTTCGGTGAGTCATGGTGTCGCGCACCACGCCAAATGCAGCGTCGCTATTGTCCGTTGACGTCGGCGAGGTCTACCCCTACCCCGACAACGCGATCGTTTTCGGGTTCCCGGCTACATTAGACACATGGCATCCGACTCCGCGGACACTTCCACAATCAATGAAGAACCCCCGCCTAAAAAGAAAGGCACTCCAGACGGGCGAATCGTATGGATTGACTGCGAGATGACTGGTCTTGATCTGAAACAAGACGCGCTGGTCGAAATCGCCTGTATCGTCACCGAAGCTGACCTCACCCCATTGGATGACGGCATAACTGTCGTGATCCGGCCGCCAGCGGACGCCCTCGATCAGATGGCGGAAGTGGTGGTTGAGATGCACCAGAACTCCGGTCTCATCGAGGAAATCCCTGAGGGGATCTCGCTGGCAGACGCCGCTTCCCAAGTACTGAGCTATGTGCGGGGACATGTACCTGACAATAGAAAAGCGCCCCTGGCTGGTTCCACCATCTACGTCGATCGAGGCTTCTTAGCGAGGGACATGCCGGCGTTGGATAACCATCTTCACTACCGCGTGATTGATGTCTCCTCGCTTAAGGAATTAGCTCGACGTTGGTATCCCAAGATCTATTACGGCTCCCCGGAGAAGACCGGAAATCATCGGGCGATGGGAGACATCTTGGATTCTATAGCCGAGCTGCGCTACTACCGCGACAAGCTGATGGACAACGACCCCAACAAATCCAGCTAACCGACACTAGGTAAGTGCCGAGTATCGGTTAGGTGCTGTCCCAGTACCGTGCAGTGTTGTGTGGCGGCTACACTAAGTTCGGCTGCTTGCGCGGCCCTTGGTGGGTGTAGCTCAGTCGGTAGAGCACCTGGTTGTGGTCCAGGATGTCGCGGGTTCAAGTCCCGTCACTCACCCCAATGCCCGGCGTAGTCTGTCGTCATGGCGTCGATTGATCTGAATGCAGATCTGGGTGAGCAGCCAGGCCCTACTGGCGAGGCTCTTGATACCGAACTGCTCGCGATAGTGAGTAGCGCCAATGTGGCGACTGGTGGCCATGCCGGCACTAAGGAATCAATGGCGAGAGTATGCAGACTTGCGGCCTCCAATGGCGTCGCTGTTGGAGCTCACATCTCATTTCCTGATCGGGACAACTTCGGCCGTTCGCCGATGAACATCGGAACCGATGAACTCGTTGCGAGCTTGACCAGTCAGCTGCAAGATTTGGCCGACGCCGCCGCGGCTAGCCACACTCAAGTGTCCTACGTGAAGCCGCACGGCGCTTTGTACAACCTAGCCAGTACAGATCCTGCACTGGCTGAGACCGTGGTTTCAGCTATCGATGGATACGGCCTACCCGTGCTGTCGCTTCCCCACAGTGAGTTAAGTCGTGCCGCGGGGCGGTTCGGGCTGGCGAGCTTCGCTGAAGCATTTGTGGACCGCAACTACACTGATGCGGGAACCTTGCAACCTCGCTCAAAGCCCGATGCGATGCTCACCGATCCTGGTCAAGTGAGCAAGCGTGCCGTCGCGTTAGCCCTGCACCGGCCGGTCACCACAGTCACGGGCAGCCAACTCCGCATTGCCCCAGACAGCCTTTGTCTGCACTCCGATAGCGCTAACGCTGTCGAGTCCGCCAGCTTAGTGCGCGCAATGCTCATTGATGCCGGCATTGAGATTGCATCATTCGTTGCGCCCGATACTCAGCCGCCAATGCGCTACCGGCTTGTGGGTCGAGATGCGATTTTACTGTTGCTACCGCGCCCGCAACTTCGGCACGAAGTAGCAAGCATTGGTTCGGACAGTGTTGCCGGTCTATCTGAATTGGTACCCGGCGCTGAAACAGTCTTGGCCCGTTTCGATCCCGACGTAACCTCTGTGCGAGCTCTCGTTACCGCTATTCAATCTGCAGCCCAGCAGCCGGTTGAATCGACTGCCAAGGCGCATTACATCTCGGTTCGATATGACGGACCTGATCTAGCGGCCGTAGCGGAGACTACCGGATTAACTGCAGCCGAGGTCATCGCCCGACATGCTGCAGTTGATTACCTTGCGGACTTCATTGGTTTCAGTCCTGGCTTTGCCTACCTCACCGGTATCGACCCGGCGTTGCGGCTGCCACGCCGGTCAACACCACGTTCCACAGTTCCATCGGGCAGTTTGGCGATTTCCGATCACTACTGCGCGATTTATCCGAGCTCATCTCCGGGAGGTTGGCACCTCATTGGTACAACAGATGTTCAATTGTTCGATCAAGACCGACAACCACCCGCATTGATCCAGCCGGGCGACTCGGTGAGATTTCAGCCGCAGCTATGACCATTACTGTCTTATCAGCTGGGCTGATGACCACAATCCAGGATTTGGGGCGCCCAGGTTTCGCGGCTATGGGTGTTGGCGCCGCGGGAGCATTTGATCGTTCCGCGCTGAAACTTGCCAATCGCCTGGTGGGTAATGACACGAACGCCGCTGCCTTAGAAACGCTAGGTGGTGGCCTCCGGATCACTACGGATAAGCCAGTATTGATGGCTATCGCCGGAGCATCTGGGGATGTCGTTGGTACCACAGGCCAAGAAGGCCCCAACAGTTCATTCTTCCTACACCCTGGGTCACCACTGGAAATTCGTCCACCGACGCATGGTCTGCGAACCTATTTGTCCTTCAGGGGTGGGTTAGCAGTCAACCCAGTACTCGGATCACGCTCGTGGGACACCTTGGGATGTATTGGGCCCGCTCCCCTAACTCCGGGATCGCTGCTCCCTATCGGCGTCGCTATCGCTCGGGAACCTAGTGTGGGCAACGCTCCAGTCCCCGAGCCGTCTCCAGAGACAGTAAATCTCGAGCTTGATGCAGGGCCGAGGCAAGAGTGGTTCACTGCCGAGAGCTGGGCACTTCTCGCTAGTGGAGATTTCACGGTGAGTTCACAATCCGACCGAGTAGGCCTCCGCCTCCTGGGTGCACCCTTGAGAAGGGCAGCTGCCTACCTGCATCGTTCCTTGGCTTCTGAGGGTCTGGTACGAGGCTCTATCGAGGTACCTCCAGACGGCGCACCCATCATTTTGGGCGTAGACCATCCGACAACTGGTGGCTACCCCGTTATCGCAGTTATCGCGCCCGACGACCTTGATAAGTGCGCGCAATTGTTACCTGGACAGGCCGTCAGACTCGTACTTCGGTGACGAACCCACAGCGTCAGCCTACCCAGTCCTGTCCTTAGGCTCACGCAGCTGAAAAAGTCAGTCTTCTCGACTTCGGACTAATCCTGGAATCGGGACCGGCCGATACATGATGAAGTAGACGAGAAGGGGTCATCATCATGTCCAGTGAAGATCGAGGTAGGGAGATCTTGTTGGCAGGCATCTCCATCGACCTACTCCTCGATCTTCTGACACCGCCAAGGTGGTACGCTTCCCGTGGGTCGCTAGCTCAACTGGCAGAGCAACGGACTCTTAATCCGTGGGTTCGGGGTTCGAGTCCCCGGCGGCCTACATCCAATCCCCCAGCAATACCGGGGGGATTTTCACATCTCCGCTTAATATTCTGCATCGGAGTGGCCTGGATGTGTGGCCCGATCGAGTCGGCTTCAACCCGTACAACAATCCGGACTGGTTATTTGAACGCGTCGCAGCCCTCGCCACGCGGCGGCAAATCTAGTTTCAGACGAATATCTGACGCCGCCTTGCCGTAACTGGCCGAGTCGTTGAAGTCGTCCCAGTCCTCTGGGTCTGGCTTGTTCGCACGCGACTCGTAAGGCGCTACATCGTCGTAAGCCGCAACCGCAATTTTGTCGATGCTCTTTTGGACCTCAGCAGGCCATTCGGCGTCAGAAAGGGCCTGGGCTTCGACCTTGTTCGCTTCAGCCATATCCCCTGCCCACTTTCGATAGGCCTGGGGGGTATCGACACCGAACTCAAGATTTTCCCAAGACTCTTTTTGCTTGTCGCCCTCAATATTCTTGGGGCAGACGATGGCGAGGTACTGCTGTCCATAGTCGATCTCGGTGACTGTTGGTGAACGTGTTGCTTCAGCAGCGACTTCTGCACTGTCAACTCTGGAACATCCCGAGAGCAGTAGAGCCGCAAGACCAACTATCACGGCAAGTCCCTTCATGGGTCCGAACACTATCGGCTGTGCAACATGTTTAGCCCGGCTCCGTTTGAGTCATCGGATATTTGTTTGAATCAGTGGCCGAATGTCGTTGACCGCTGCGAACCAATCGGCATAGGAGGGCACCACATTCGCTAGACGCACCGGGCTGAACCGGCGGGCAGCAATCCGGTCTGGTGGCGCTTCGCAGAGCGAAAGATGCGGCCTTCCGATTCGGTCGGCGCCGGTCCCCGGTGTTGGTCCGAAAGGTTAGCCGAGTCGGTCTAGAGAACACCTTGGCCAGGACAACAGGCCGGTAGTTCAGGGCGGTAGAGGCCCTGGGCGATATCTCCGCATGACGCAAGGCGTCAGTCACGGCATGAGCCGTGACGCGAGCAGAGTCGAAAAACCGCGCCAATCTTTGCGGGATCTCGGCTATCGACTCAGATCAGGCAGATCCGCAAACTCCTGCAATGACTCCGGGTTGGCGAGAGCCGCGGTATTACGAACTTTTCGATCGTGCACGACATCCGAAACTGCTAACTCAGCAAGCTTGCCCGATCGAGTCCTAGGCAGGTCGCTCACCTGCATAATGCGGGCCGGAACGTGTCTCGGCGAGCATTCCACCCTCAGCTGAGACCTGATCTTGTTGCTCAACGTCTCGTCCAAACGCTGACCGGGCTGCAATCGAAGAAAAAGCACTATCCGGGTATCCCCCTCCCATTCCTGACCGATCGCCAGTGACTCCGCCACCTCTGGCAACTGCTCTACCTGTCGGTAGATCTCGGCGGTGCCGATGCGCACTCCGCCAGCGTTGAGGGTTGCGTCTGATCGCCCGTGAATTACGAAGCCGTGACTCTTTGTCCACGAGGCGAAATCACCTTGTGCCCACACTCCCGGATATCGCTCAAAATAGGCCGATGTGTATCGTTCCCCATCAGGATCATTCGCGAACTTAAGCGGCATCGACGGAAATGGCTCAAGACACACTAACTCGCCTCGCACTCCGGCGTTCTCGTAGAGCGACTGGCCTACCTCGTCCCAGACATCGATCGCACAACCTAATGCCGGACCCTGAATTTCTCCCGCATGCACGGCGCGGGTCGGGTCCCCGAGTACGAAACAGCCGCATAAGTCGGTTCCGCCGCTGATAGAGGCCAAGTGAACGTCTGACTTCAAACTGCGATAGACGTAGGCGAATCCCTCAGCCGACAGCGGAGATCCGGTTGAGGTGATCGTACGCAGCGATTTGAGATCGTGATGAGATCCGGCTTTCACTTCAGCTTTGGCGCAGGCGTCCAGAAATTTGGCGCTAGTCCCAAACAAGGTCACTTGTTCGGTCGCGGCAAGCTCCCACAGTCCCTCAGGATCCGGAAACATTGGGGATCCGTCGTACAACACAATCGTTGCGCCACTAGCTAGCGTTGAGACCAACCAGTTCCACATCATCCAACCGCAGGTCGTGTAATAAAAGACGCGATCTCCGGGAGCGATCCCGCAGTGCAGTTGATGTTCGGTTAGTTGCTTCAGGAGAACGCCAGTAGCTGTATGAACGATGCATTTTGGCTTACCGGTGGTCCCCGAGGAGTACAGCACCAAACCCGGTTCAGAAATAGGTTGCCGAACGAACTCGAGTTCACCCACTGGTTCTGCGAGGAGTTGATGCCAATCCGTTAATGGCACATTCTCGATCGAGATTGGCAGGTCGCGGCCCAGCTCGGCAGCCACCGCAACTGCTCGAACATTAGGTAGTCCACGAACTACCTCGTTTAGTTCGGAAAGTCGCTCATGTTCCTTGCCGTTGTAACGATATCCGTCAGCAGCTATCAGGACTTTTGGATTCACCTGAGCAAACCGATCTAAGACTCCGCTCACTCCAAAATCTGGGCTGGTGCTGGTGAATACGGCTCCGATACTGTTGGTCGCCAACATGGCCACGAGAGCCTGTGGTGTATTTGGTACCCAGGCTGCGACATGGTCACCGCGCTGTACGCCCTGGCGTCGCAACCATTGTTGGGCGGCTGCCACCTGTTGCCTCAGTTGATGCCAAGTAATTTCGATGCGGTCGCCATTCTCTCCGACGGAGATCACCGCCACCGGCGAAGCGCCAGACCGGTTTCCGCCGAGTAAAAGATTCTCGGCGTAACACATCTCGGCGCCGGGAAAAAACTGTGAGCTTCTCATCCCGGTGTCGATAACAGCCGGACCAGGTCCTCGATCTCCGACTACCCCGCAGAAATCCCACGCCGCATTCCAAAACGAATTCGGATGTGTAATCGACCAACTATGCAGTTCCGACGAATTACCGCAGTGTGGCGCGTAAGCATGCCGAAACCTGGTCATGGCGGCATCGGCAACGGCGCCTTCGGTCGGCTCCCACAGCAGTTGGCCCTGAATGGTCACGTCGCTATTGTGCCTTTTGTCACCAACAAGATCGATGGCGACCCACCTATAGGTATAGCCCGGTGTCGCTATCTCCGTTGCGCCCACTCGCAATGGCGTGAACGTCCCGTTCCCGCATCAGAATGTATTCCTCACCTTGGATTTCGACATTTGCTCGATCCTCGGGCTCAAATAGCACCTGGTCGCCAACTTCAACGGTCCGAACATTTGGGCCCGTTCCTACGACCGCAGCCCACTGCAACCGGCGACCCACCTGTGCGGTAGCCGGTATCAGAATTCCGCCAGTCGAGGTCCGATCCCCGTCAGGGCCAGCACCACGAACGAGAACCCGATCATGCAACATCTTGATCGGGTTGCCCTCGGTCTCCTCTGCCATTACGAGGTGGCGACAGTTGGCGCCGGAGCCAACTCGATAGCTTCCCGCGAGATTGACTTCAGCTCTGGCTTGACGGCTGCCCGAGGCACAGGAACCCAAACCACCTCACCCAAGCGTCGAAGCTGCCGCTTGCGACCTCGTGCCTTGATCCCCTTGCGTAGGAGAATCAAGCCCAGAGCGACACCAACCACAGCGGCGACGCGTTCCGTACGCACGAGACCGGTCTCGGGATCAATCACTACTGAGAGCACTACGCTGCGGGCTTTCGCCTTAAGAACCTCGGGCCGAGCCTCTTGCTTTAGCTGGGCAATGCTCTCGGCAAGTCGTTGCCTGGTGGCATCCAGATCGGTTTGGATATCGTCCATGGAGCGGTGCTCCGACTTCTCCGCGGTCGTATCGCTCACAAGGTCCTCCACTCTGTCGGTCGTAGGGAAGCCTACGCGGTCAGCGCCGCCGGGTCGAACCCGTATGGCAGTTCGAGTCGGTTCTGTCGCAGTAACGCCTCATCCATCAGTAAATCTAGAGTCCACCCATCAGCACGTATTTTCCCGTCACTCAAGATCACACTGCGGGGGCAGAGTTGGGCGGCATACGGCAGATCATGGGTGACCATCACCAAAGTACGGTCCAAACCGAGCAGAACATCTGCCAACTCTCGACGGGAAGCTGGGTCCATATTGGAACTTGGTTCATCCATAACTAACACTTCAGGATCAGTCGCTAACACTGTCGCTATTGCGACTCGGCGACGCTGTCCCAGCGATAAATGGTGCGGCGGCCGGTTTTTCACAGCTAGCATTCCCACCTCAACCAGTGCCGCCTCCACTCGTGACGCGACTTCTTCTGGTGCCAATCCCGCGTTGGCGGGGCCAAAGGCGACATCATCCGCCACCGTAGGCATAAAGAGTTGATCGTCTGGATCCTGAAATACCATGCCGACTAGTTGCCGGGCTTTCGCGAGATTCTCTTCAGTGAGCAGAGTCCCCGCCACCGCTATCTCGCCATTGGTTGGTCGCAGCAAGCCATTGGCGTGCAGCATAAGCGTAGTTTTTCCCGCACCATTGGGGCCCAAAACGGCTACTCGCTCCCCCGGCATGATCTCCAGATCTACGCCCTGCAGAGCCGGTGTTCCATCGGGATAGCTGAAATGCACACCCTTGAAATCCAATGCTGAGGTCACTGGGAAACACCCCAGCGCCACGCAACAAGCAGAACCGCTGCTGCTGCTAGCGGCAAGACTGAGGCGTAGATGAACTGGCGGGCTGTCGCCGGAGGCAACGAATGGAGCTCAGGCATCTGCCCGCTGTACCCACGAGCCGCCATTGCCAGGTGTACTCGTTCACCCCGCTCGTAGGAGCGAATAAATAGGGTTCCGAGGGTTTTTGCCAATGTCGTCCACGCTGCTGGTCCTCGAGCCGTGAAACCACGAGCTTTTCGAGCGCGCGACATACGGGCAGCCTCATTGAACACAACGTGCACATAACGAATCATGCTTGCAAAGATTTGAACGAGCAGATCGGGCAGCCGGAGTTTGCGCAGGCCCGAGACCATTTCTGTCGTACTCGTTGTAGCAGCGAGCACAATCGATCCCACGACACCCAGCGTCGCTTTCGCTAATAGCGTCCAGGCAGCCAGAAGTCCCGGTTCCGATACGGTCAGCGGTCCCAACTGCAGATAGGGACCTGATCCGATGAAGGGCATGAGTAGGGCAAAAATCACGAACGGAATCTCGACAGTCATGCGGGCCAATAGCGTTCGCAGTGGGACCGCCGCCGCCACTACTACGCCGATCATCAGCAGCGCGTAACCCAGGAATGCCCAATATCGATCGCCCGGCGTCGCAACAATGACCAGCATGGTGAGCAGTAAGGACGCGATCTTTGTCTGGGCAGGCAGCTGATGGATCCAGGTATTTCCCGGGATAAAGAGCCGTTCGCCTAACTGGTGACCCCCGGGATGATCACCCATCAATCGGGCTATCGTCGGCTGCGGTTCGGTCGCTGCGGTTGCGGGTCAGAGCTCGAAATAGTGCAAATGCGATCGCACTCGTGGCCGCGACTCCCAGTAGACCCGCTACGCTTGCCGACCAACTTTGATCGTCTAATCCAGAAACCCCGTAGTCGGCAAAAGGCGAATCGGCTGTGGCCGAATCCTCACCAGTGCTGGCCACCCCGGTGTCCTCAGCCACGCGCTCCAACCCATCCGGACTCGTGCTCACGTACATGGTTGCACCCGCTGCAAGCAGAACTGACAACCCCATACCGGCGATAAGGATTAGGGCGACCGCACGAC
>PAAU01000015.1 GCA_002699445.1 Micrococcales bacterium
GCTGCTACGGGGGCTGACGTTAGGGCGCTCACGACCGCTAGTGCGGTCAATGTGGCCGGGATACGAAAAGCGCACGTGCGTGACAACATCAGTGTCCTCCAACTGTGAACAAGTTTCCCCAACCGGCATGAGTAACTAAAGTTCAACCGCCACCGCACTTGACTCAAACCCTCATGAGTTTGTTCACGGTAGCGACCGTGGCTGGGAGAGTTTTATCGCGTCAACTGAGTTGCGGTCTTGATCACAGCGAAGTTACTGGGTGCGAGCACTCCTTTCCGGAGGGTAACCACGAACATGTTCCCGATGGTCCTCACCAAACTCCTACCTGCATTTAGTTCAGTTTTGACCTGCGAGTAAGACGCTGCGGATATGAATGATGAACCCCAGCACGGGACCGAACCACTATCGGGTGATGCAACATCCAATGATGATCTAACGACTGAATCCAGTGACGAATTAGCGACCGAACCGATCAAGAGCACTACTGCTAGTCCAATGACTGATACCGATGATCCACGAGAAACCTCTATAACGGCAGATGCGGCTAACTGGGAACATCGCTACTACCGCGAGCGCACCCTCACGCGGATATTTATGGCCGCTACAGCGACGATGCTGCTGTGCTTCACCGGGACACTCGCCTATGCCGTGACTGATTCGACCGGATCGGGTTCCTCTCCAGCTTCGGGAAATCAACTGCGCGGCGGTCCCGGAATCGATCGAGGCCCGAACGATCGCGGCGATCGCGACGGACTCCGTCGGGGACCACGCGGCAATCCAGGTACTCCGGAACTTCCAAGTGCGGCGGTGAGCTTGAGTAATCAGTGACGCCGCTCGATCCTTAGTTACTTTTTCTTTTTCTTTTGGGATTTTTTCCGAGACTTGTTTTGCGCAATCGTCTCGGCGAGACCTTTATTGACCGCTTTCAGGGTGGCCACTCTGGCGTACCACTTGTTGTTGGCCGGAATGATGTGCCACGGGGCGGCTTTGGTCGTGGTCCGAAGAATCATTTGGTCGACAGCGACGGTGTAGTCATCCCACTTCTCGCGATTGCGATAGTCCTCTTCCGTGATCTTGTGTTGTTTGTAGGGAGTCTCTTCGCGGGCTTCGAAACGTGCGAGTTGCTCCTCCTGTGAAATGTGAAGCCAGAACTTTGCGACGTAGTTACCCCGCTCGCGCATTTGTGCTTCGAAGTCATTGATTTCTTCATAGGCGCGCTGCCACTCAGCGGGCTCAGCGAAACCTTCGACGCGCTCGACCAGGACTCGTCCGTACCAGGTGCGATCGAAGATGGTGAACTGTCCTTCCCGGGGTAGATCGCGCCAGAACCTCCAAAGATAATGGTATTTAAGTTCCTCTTCGGTCGGAGCTGCAACGGGGATGATTCGATAGTCACCAGCTTCTAGTGGCCAGGTAACTCGACGGATGACGCCTCCCTTGCCCCCAGCGTCCCAGCCCTCAAAAGCCAGCACGGTACTGATCCCACGCTTGCGGGCCTCGATCGATAACTTATGCAACTTTGCTTGCTGCTTTGCCAACTCGCGACGGTAGGTATCCCGGTCCAGCTCAAGACCAAGATCGACGCCGGCGAGAGCGTGAGCTCCGCCATCCAAATCACCGAAAACGCGATCTGCTGCCGGCGTACCAGCCTCTGGATTCTGGCTCAATCGAGAGGTGATGGCGTCGAGTATCGTTCGCGCGACCGTCAACTCTCGGTAGCGCGCGTCGGTAGATTCAACAATCATCCAGGGTGCGCCGGGGGTAGTTGTCTCATGCAGGATGCGCTCGGCAATCGGCAGTACTGGCCCCAAATCATCGATCGCTTCCCAATCTCGCCCGTCGACTCGCCAACCCTTTCTGGGGTTCTTCTTCTGCTTCTTCAGACGCTTTCGTTGCGCCTTGGCCGGCGTATGCAGGAAGAACTTAATGATCAAGGCTCCATCTGCCACAAGAGCTTGTTGTAGTTCCGCAACGTGCTTCAACCAGGTGTTGAACTCGGATTCGTTTATGTCCCCATCAGCGCGCATTCGTGCCGCTCGCATAAGCCCACCCGCGATGACTGCCGTTTGACCCTTGGGGGGTAGCGAACGCCATAGGCGCCACAGTCGGGGTCTTTGAGATTCCTCGTCGGTAGGCTCCGAAAAGACGTGGGTATGGATGTAGCGAGCATCCATCCACTCATTTAACCGGTTGACGACTTCGTTAGCGGCTTCGCGATCATCGCCCGCTATCCAAATAACCACCGGGAAGTCAGCCTCCCGAAGATCATATTCAGCGTTGACTAGCCCGACTCGCAGATTGGGCACTTCAGCCTTGAAGGTGGCCTTATCGACCTTATTTCCTACCTCGGCGATCTCCAGCATTGTGAAACTCCTACTCTGCTGTATCGGCGGATGCTCAATCTCAGAGTGTTCACTAGACCTTGTGCCGCTGTCCCGCTGAATGCCCGGATTGTCCACATTGATTGCCGTCGGACCAGGTACTTCTACGTATGGCCTCTGGGCCCAGCGGAGCCAGTTAGACCGATTTGTGTGTTGAACGGTCGCAATCTGCCGTTCACTCATGCGTCAACTTTGCGATCACCCTAGTGTGGCGATGTGACCGCCGTGGCTCCTGAGGAAGAGAAGAAGTCGAGCTGGAAAAGTTCGATCTTCACGACCGGTAACTTGCTCGCTGGCATTTCGGTTGGTGCTTATTTCATCCCACAGGCCATGGCATATGGCGCATTAGCCGGTATTGACGTGGCAGACGGACTGGCCGTGGCAGCCGTACCGGTTCTGGTGTACATGGTGCTCGGCCGCAGCAAGTACATGTCGGTCGGTCCCGAGTCGGCGGTAGCACTCATGGCCGCGGCTGCGGTCGGTCCGACGGCAGCCGCGCTGGGCATTGACCCCCTAACGGCCCTTTCGGTGACCTCAATGTTGGTCGGCGGAATTCTCGCTGTGGGTTGGCTCCTCAAAGCGTCCTTCTTGGCGGATCTACTCTCGAAGCCGATCCTCGTGGGGTACCTCACCGGTGTGGCTGTGCTTATGGCGTTGTCACAGTTGCCGAAGGTTCTGAACGACTACGACCTGGACACTGAGCCGATCACGGCTCTACTCCAGAATGATTGGCAGATTCCGGATTATCAGACGGTCGCAATAGCGGTTGTCGTCTTAGTGGTTTCGCTGTTGTGTCGCCGAATCAATCCGCGGCTTCCCGGACCCCTGATCGGACTCATCTTGGCGATCCTGATGGGTCTGATCTGGCCCGAGGTCCCAAAGGTTGGCGAGGTAGTCCTTCAGCTTCCGACACCTCAGTTATCTGGGCTAAGTCTGGAGTTATGCGCGGCCCTTTTTGTGCCAGCTTTGAGTATCGCCATTGTTTCTTTCACCGACGTGATGGTGACCTCCCGGGCCTTTGCCGATGGTCAACCGCCGGACCCTGCGTCCGAGATGCGAGCGATGGCGGCAGTACAGGGTGTGACCGGCGTCGTTGGCGGCTACCCGATGTCCGCCTCTTCATCGCGTACAGCACTAGCGGCTGCATCGGGAGCTACCAGCAAGCTCTATTCGCTGATCGTGGTCGCCGTCCTGATTCTTGGACCGCTCCTGATCCCTGGGGTCATCGCTGCGATACCTGATGCGGGGCTGGCTGGAGTTATTCTCTACGCGGCCTACACCTTGATTGATCCGGTGGAATGGCGCCAACTCATGCGCTTCCGAAAGCGCGAGACCGCGATCGCGGTGATCTGCGCTTTATTCGTTGTGATTTTCGGAATCCTGCCAGGAGTCATTATCGCCATCGTGTTGTCGATCGGTGAGTTCATGGCACGGCTGGCCCGTCCACATGAGGGAGTTCTCGGCTACGTTCCCGAGATGGACGGTATGCACGACATCGACGATTGGGATAGCACCAGGACGATTCCCGGTTTGGTGGTCTTTCGGTACGACGCACCGCTGTTTTTCATGAACGCCTATGACTTCTTCGGCAAGGTTAAAGGAGTAACTCCCAAAGGAACGAAGGTGGTCATTCTTAATATGGAGGCCAATGTCGAGCTGGATTCGACCGCGCTATCTACGCTCGAAGATCTACACGATGCTCTCGACGAACAGGGAACTGAACTGTGGTTGGCTCGCGTCAAGCGGGATGTCTTGATACCTATGGTCAAGCATGGCGTGGCTGAGGTCATTGGGAAAGACAACATGTATCCGACGTTGCCGACGGCTGTGGCCGAATACGAAGAGAATTTCGGCGAAGAAGAGGCGTTGGACTCGAACGCCGACTAGATCTAAGCGCCGACTGATTCAGATAAGCAGTGCGTTAGGGGATGGGGCTCCACGCCCATTTACTCCGGTTTCCTTTGACCGCGTAGTCGAAAGCGGCACGAACAGTAAAAATATCCTCGAGGGATTCGTGAGCTGCCCTATTACCCGCCAACAACATCTCGTCGCCTGCTTCAATCCGAAAGTCATGACTCGGCAAGACGTGAGCATCATCGCCACGCAGCACCATGAGAGCCAGCAAGTCTGTTGATATATCTCGGCGATCTGGATCACGGAGCAGTTCTCCTAGGCGCGAGTCGCCGTCTGCTAGCCAGCTCTGCAACGGTGGAAAGAGACTCGGGTCAATGCTCTGCCCCCAGAGGCGAGGTCGGGATTCATGATCTACTCGGCTGATCTCGGTTAAGAGGTTGTCCGACCATTCATTGGTCTTCTTTTTGGCCTCTTCAATAAAGCGCCACAGCAGGGGAGTACCGATGCGCGCAATGGCCTCGCGTGCGATCAACCAGGTAGGAACCAAGACTGAATCGGGGTTCAAGGCATCAAACAGCGGCTGGTTGACGGGCTCGTTTTGTCGAGCGACGAGGTACATTTCGGGAGACAAGCGCTTGGCTGCCATGAGAAGTGACAAATTGGTGGTGTCATTGTCGGTGGCGGCAGCGAAGCCGGCAGATGAGGGGAGCAGGCGACGCATGGTTGCGCCAAAGCTCTCAGTGCTCACTTCCGGGTCGATGATCGTAACGATGTTTCCGCTTTTCGTCAGGTCATCGGCAAGACGATGAGCAAAATGACCCTCGCCGGCAATGATCCATTTACCTGGTTCAAGGGTTCGTTCGGCTGCTGGGCATTCGCTGCCAGGTTCGGATACTAACCAGCGCAGTAACTGCAGGGTTTGCGGTTTTTGTAGTTCTACAACCAGTTCGTCGCCAAATAAATCGAATGGATCCACAATCATCGGATCACCAAATGCGGCCATTCGTTTCATCATTATGGGTTCGGTGGCTCTGGCCACTACTGGCACATTTGGGGCCAGTAGTGATGCAGTCATTACGACGGCCAGGTTGGCTTCCTCATCATCGGTGAGGGCCGCGACTGCTGTGCAATGTTTTAGACCGAGTCCGGCTCGAATCAGTTCTTTAGGATCTACCCCGTCCGCCGGGTGGGCCGGGACGTACCGGCTGAGTGACTCCAGTGGCAACTGCGTGATCCGTTGAGTGTCCTTATCAAGAACGACAAACTGTTGGCCGTTGGCGTCTAGCAGTCGCCCTAACCGTCGACCGCTATCGCCAAACCCCACGACTAGGACGAACGGCTCCTGTAGGCGTTCCACCGCTCTAGCGAATCGCTGGGTACTCACGGCCGTGCGAAACGCATCGTCTCGCAACAATGACACCAGTTTACCGATGGCATAAGTCCACGCGACCACGGTGACAAAGATAGACAGAATCACCCAGAGTCTTTGCGGTGTAGAAAAGGGGTAGGGGAGTTCGCCATAGCCGATTGTTGACGCGGTATAGCTCATGAAATAAAACGCCTCAAAGACATCCATATTCCATGGATTTCCTAAGTTGTCTTTCCCAGGCATTGCCATCATTCCGACGATGGCGAAAGTAAAAGTCAGGATGAGGACGATGAGTGGTAGCCGCATTTGCCGAAGCACCATGAAGATCGCACTGTCTGAAGTGTTCTGCTCCGGTGTCGGGCTCAGCATGGTCTGGGCTCCACTAGCGCCGATCGAACGTAGCGGTCTCGATGACGAGAAGCACTACAGAAACAAGGTTGGCGACCAAAGCTCCGCCAGAGAGCGACACGACGGTCGCCATTTCCGCTCCAGAGATCCCGGAGGCGCCGGTCGTATCGTAGTAGGCCCAGGCTGTAGCAGCGATGATGAGTTGCAAATCCGCGACCAAACTCGCCGCCAAGATCACAGCGCCTCGTTGAGTACGCTCACCTAACTTCATAACGGTCACGATCAAGCTGACAACTAGAGCCGCAAATAATTCCACTGGGTTGTGATGCGCCGTGACTTCCAGATCACCGATGAAAAAGCCGAAGTTGAGCGTCGCAGCGAGCAGCACGAAAAAACCGAACAGCACTTTACTGAGATTCATGCGGCGGCCTTCCGTCTAGTCTGAGGCTAGCGATTCACCGGGCTTGCGTCCGGGAAACACGCTATCGCTTTGCCTCTTCGTTTCCGGCCAACGCCTGATACCAGTTCAAGGCATAGCTGCCCCGAACGCCGGTAACAAAAGCACTGCTATCAGCGGACCTTTCGAACACATCGTGGAAATAAACCGTCGCTTCGACGATGTCTTTCGATTTCTGGAAGGCGGGAAGATCAAATGAGCCGATGACGCTTTCCATCTCGTAGATCATGAATCGGGTTTGAGTAACTGCCGACCAGGGGTCTAAGCCGCGGGAACCGGCGAATGCAAGCAAACTGTTGGAGCCGCTATCCCATCTGCCGCCTCGAGACCATTGCGCGAGACCGGTGCCGGGGCCACCAGATTGCAACAACGTGGGGTCAATATTGGATTCCTGCTGTAAGTTGCCTAAGATTCCGGCCGCTGCCTCCTGGGAAAACCCTTCAGCAATGAGGATGTCCCAGACCAGCTGAGCTTGATTTCCGGCAGGAGAATCGGGTCGAGATCCGATCTCGCCGATAGCGCCACCGTTGAAGTCGAGTTGGGCACGAAAATCCGCTTGGGCTTTTATGAAGCGCTGTTCTACTTGCTCATATTTTGCTGTCGAGGTCTTGTTATCCCGCCCGGTACGCCTGGCAGCTTTTGAATCGCTATCTCGTTTGGCGTTAAGACGTTTGACATCATCCTTCGCCTGATCAAATCGCAACGTAGCAGCCACCATGTCGTTTCGAGCACCATCAGCCTGCTTAGCAGCATCTTGTGCGTCGTCACCGGTATCTTCCACGCGGCTGAGAACAGAAGACTCGATCCGTTGGCTGGCAACGTTGTGGCTGGCTAAAACGTTGAGAACCTGGGGGCCTTCGGCGGCAAAATCAACAAAGGCAGCTAACTCGGCATTGGCTGAGCCGTGGACGTAGGCTTCTCTAATCAGCTGTACCATTTCTGATCGAGTTGCCGCGGCGACCTGAGCGGTGTCCTGTTCAGCTATCGCAGCAGATACTGCACCC
This sequence comes from Micrococcales bacterium, assembly GCA_002699445.1. Lineage (GTDB taxonomy): Bacteria > Actinomycetota > Actinomycetes > S36-B12. The sequence goes on from PAAU01000015.1 coordinate 7,414, forward strand.
GAGTTTGCGCGCCGGCCGGAACGTCGCGCTGATATCAGCTCCTGCTCGGCATCCTCAAGCTCAGCTTTCGTGTCCTCCAGTGAATTTGATGCCTGTGTGGCGACCTTATTTGAGGCCCGCACATCCTTTTTCGCCTTATCAAGCCGCTCCCGGAGGTTTGCGACATCTTGAGCGAGCTCAGTCAGTGTTTCCTCCGCAGTAGCGGATCCGGTGAGCGTGGGCGCAGAAAATAGTGCGGCTGCAACTGCGATTATCGCTGCGGCGATAATCGCAGGAGTAGTCCGAACTGCCATAGGTCTACTATCGGCTGAAATGGGCCCACTCGACAAGCGAATTACAAATGAGTAGGGCTTGTAAGCTAAAAAATGGCCCTCGTCGACCCTGGGAGGGGATATGACTGCTCATCACCCTTCGACCGTCAGTGTTGAAGTTCTCATTGTTGGTGCCGGCCCCATTGGTCTAGAGACGGCGGCCGTTTTGCGCGGCGAGGGTCGAGACGTTCTTGTCGTCGACGCGGGATCGATCGGCAGTACGATCGAGCGAACCTTCCCCCCGGAGACCAGGTTTTTTACCTCACCCGAGCGACTGGCCATCCGTGGCTGGCCAGTCACGAGCCCCACGCAGGAAAAGGCGACCGGCGAGGAGTATTTGGCATTCCTACGTGCCTTTGCCACTGGCGCAGGTCTAGCGGTTCGGACCTTTTCTCGAGTGGTGGGCGTAAGCGGCCAGCAAGGGGATTTCACAGTAAAGATCGCAGCCTTAGGTGGGGAGGAATATTTCATCCACACCCAGGTTCTTGTCCTAGCCTCCGGCGGTATGGATACACCGCGAAGGTTGGGGGTGCCGGGAGAAGATCTGCCGCATGTGCGCTCTCACCTGGGTGATCCGCACCGATACTTTGGTCGGACGGTTGCCGTAGTGGGAGGCCGTAACTCTGCGGTGGAAGCGGCACTGCGATTGTACCGAGTTGGGGCTCACGTTCATCTGATTCATCGGGAGCCGGAGCTTTACACTCGAGTGAAACCATGGATAAAGCCTGACATGGAGTCTTTATTGGCAGAGGGTCAGATTGTCGGACATCTGCCTGCAGCGATCGTGCAAATAGGACCGGGAGGGGTCGAACTCCGTGATCTCGCTGACGATTCGGGGACTCAATGGATCTCAGTCGACGACGTCCTATTGCAGATTGGATTCGAACAAGACAGCGAGCTGTTTGACCTTGCTGGGATAGAGCTGACCGGCCCGCAGCGAGCCCCACATGTAGATACCGCAACGCTGCGCTCGAACGTGCCAGGTATTTATGTGGTTGGTACCGCCATCGCTGGTACCCAGTCTGGATTCAAAGTCTTTATCGAAAACAGCCATCAGCATGCTGACCAAGTGGCAGCAGCTTTGGCCGGTCGTCCCGCGCCGAATCCAGTTCCCGCGCGCCCGCTCCCGGAGTCATAGTTCGATCTTGTCGAGACTAGGCTGCGGACTTGGCGGGTCTACACGCTCCCGCACGGGATGAAGGGAAGGCTGCCGGTGCCACAGCCATTGTCGGAGTTAGTTCATCCAGGTTGGTTGCCTGCCCTCGAGCCGCAAGCCGATCGGATAGCTGATATCGGTAGGTTCCTTCGTTCGGAAGTACGGGAAGGCCGTGGCTATTTCCCTGCGGGAGATCAGGTTCTACGCGCTTTTTCGCAGGATCCAGCGGGTGTCAAAGTACTAATCGTGGGCCAGGACCCGTATCCGACGCCCGGACATGCCGTGGGACTCTCCTTTTCTGTCGCCGAGGATGTCCGTCCGTTACCCCGTAGTCTGCAAAATATTTTTCGGGAGTATTGCCAGGATTTGGACTTCCCTATGCCCAGTTCTGGTGACCTCGCACCCTGGTCCCATCAAGGCGTCCTGTTGCTCAATCGCGTGCTGACCGTCCAACCTGGTAAGCCTGGATCGCATCGAAATCAGGGCTGGGAGGACGTCACCAGCGCTGCGATCGCGGGAGTGGTAGCGCAGGAGCGGCCGCTAGTGGCAGTCTTGTGGGGCCGTGATGCACGATCTACGGCCAATGCACTCGGTCATGCACAACGGATAGAAAGCAGTCATCCAAGCCCTATGTCTGCAGATCGCGGTTTCTTCGGCAGCCGACCATTCAGTCGCGCTAACGAGTTACTAGTTGCTGCAGGTGCAGATGCTGTTGACTGGCGGCTACCTTGACCTTGGAACCCCCTCCACAACGTCACTACCTGGGGACACCGGCGACAGCTCCCGGTCCCACGGGTCCGCAGATGCTTATGCATACACGGCGCATCAGACGAGACCCGCTGGCATTCCTCACTGTGATGAAAGACCAATACGGCGATGTCATGCAGTTCCCCATTCCACGCCCGCCCACGTATTTTGTGTCCTCAGCTGCCGGCGCGCAGCGACTGCTTGTCGGGAATGCCAGCAACTACGGCAAAGACACTATTCAATATCGGTCGCTTTCGTTAGTGACCGGTCTTGGACTTCTAGCAGCAGATGATTCAGATTGGCGCACGCAACGGCCATTGGTGCAGCCAGCTTTTCATCATTCCGCGTTGGCTGGGTTGACGGACGTGGTTGTCGAAGAGGCAGGGCTGATCACGGACACTTGGCGCTCTCAAGAAACAGGTTCGATGATCGATGTGGAGGTAGCGATGATGGACATCGCTCTCCGCGTAGTGGGTCGTGCCCTTTTTGGCGATGATTTGAGAGGACGTAGCGCAGAGTTGGCTCAAGCGACTCTAGCTGCGCTTGAAGTTGTCATCCAACGGTCTCGCGTGCCGATCTCTATTCCGCGGCTGATTCCCACTCCGGCCAACCGCAAACTTGACCGGAGTATGGCTCGGTTGGACCAGGCAGTGGGAGAGTTGGTGCGGCAGCGGCGCGTTGAGTCCAGTTCTTCAGCTGGGCTGAGCGGGACGCCACTGCTACTGGATCTGCTGCTTGCTGCGGATCTATCGGCAGCGCAGGTACGAGATCAAGTGGTCACTTTTCTGGTAGCTGGGCATGAGACAGCGGCCAGTGGTTTGACCTGGGCTCTTTGGCTTTTGGCAGCTGAGCCTCGATGGCAGGATCGCCTTGCGGACTCGGCTGAGCTTGCCGACGTCTTTCCCGTCGTTGATGAAGCCTTGCGCCTGTACCCGCCAGCGTGGGTAATCACCCGACACAGCAGAAATCAAGATCAGATAGAAGGACGAGAGATCCCGGCGGGTGCGTTGTTGATCACCAGCCCATTCGTCATTCAGCGAGACGAGCGCTATTGGGAGCATCCGCAGCGCTTCGACCCATCCAGGTTTGAAGGAGTTAAACCGCAGCGAGTGGCTGCCTATTTCCCGTTTGGCGCAGGTATGCGCCTATGTATCGGGCGAGATTTCGCGCGTTGGGAGATGGCGGTTGTTCTCAGGGAGCTGTGCCAGGTTTTTCGATTGCAGCGCGCAGGGACGTCATCACCACGACCACTGACGGAAGTGACGTTGAGACCCGGAGACGGGATGCCGTTACGGGTCTGGCGACGCTAACGTGTGGAGTTATCCGCCAACAGTTACGTATTGGATGAGGGCATCCCTCTCGTCTTGAAGTTCGCCGAGACGACTCTTTACGACGTCGCCGATGCTGACGATGCCGATCAGACTTTCCTCACCGTCTACGACCGGTACGTGACGTACCCGAGAGTTCGTCATGAGTTCCATGAGGTCCGATGTCGAGGCTTCCAGCGGTGAGCATGTCACTTTGGTCGACATGATCGAGGACACCGGTCCCGACATTATCTCGGGACCGTCCTCGGCGAGATGCCGCACGACGTCGCGTTCTGATGCGATGCCTGTGACGGTTTCGCCGTCGCTAGATACCACGAGTGCGCCGATTCGAAGTTCGGCTAGTCTTTTGACTAATTCCGCGACGGTATCTTGCGGGCTGATCGTCGCTACATCTGATCCTTTGCTATCGAGTACATGGTCCAGTCGCATAATGTCTCCAGCGCTCCATGGGTCGTCCACCTTGATTACGACCCGTCTAGTTTTGGAATCTAGTGGAGTCAGGGGCCCTGTGTCAGCAGGGTGAGCACCTCTTCATGCAAAGAGCCGTTTGTGGTCAGGGCTGATTGCTCCGATAGGGCGTCTCCACCGGACCAGCCAGTTAGTCGCCCGCCTGCTTCCTCGACGATAGGAATGAGCGCCGCCATGTCCCATGCCATTAAGGCTGGCTCGGCAGTGATGTCTACCGCACCTTCAGCTACCAACATGTGAGGGAGGAAATCGCCGTAGTCCCTGACACGCCAACAAACCTGGCGAAGTTGTTGCCAGGCCGCGGTCGCACCCCGATACCCCCAGCCCGGCTCATCAGAAGCAGATAACGACGCATCACTCAGTTCCGAGACGGTGCTTGTAGTCAGCTGTCGTTCCCGACCATCCGGGTCGCGAGTCCACGCCCCGCTTCCTTTCCTGGCCCACCATCGGCGTCGTAAGGCAGGAGCTGATACGACACCGATTGTGGGAGCTCCATCGCATTCGAGGGCGATGAGGGTGGCCCAGATTGGGACACCGCGCATGTAGTTAGCAGTCCCATCGATGGGGTCCACGATCCACCGGCGAGAGCCATCGCCCTCTTGGCCATACTCCTCACCGAGAATCCCATCATTGGGTCGCTGGCCGCCCAAGATAGTGCGAATCGCTGTTTCTGTGGCCTTATCCGCCTCGGTCACTGGGCTGGCATCAGGCTTCGTTTCGATAGTCAGGTCAGCCGAAAGATACTTACTAGCGGCGACTCGATCCGCCGTATCGGCAATGTGGAGTGCAAGAGCGAGATCGTCTGCGACGTGGTCATCCATAGTCGTATCCTGCCACTGCAACAAACTGAGGTGCTTTTGCTGGTCTGAAATCGTTCAGTACCGAAAAGTCGCGGAAAGATTTTTGCCGGAAATACGGCGAGACTATTTCTCGGCTGGAACGAGAACGACCTTTGAGGCCGGGTGGGAAAGGCGGGTAGGGTGAGGACAGTTCATCGAATGACGTCACCCTGGCTAGGCCTTAGTCTCGTTCTGCTGTCTTTCGTGGTCCGGCTGATGAACGCCACGATCACCTCGACCGAACTTCCTGCCCTTGAGCAGGATCTAGACGTTGCCGGTCCCACGGCCGAATTAACGATGACGCTATTTCTTGCTATCGCAGGTGCTTTGGTAGCTCCATTCGGAATGTTGGCTGATAAGTTCGGCCGAGTTCGGATATTCAGCTACGGCACGGTTGGCATGCTGGTGGCCAACTTGGGCAGTGCACTGGCGCCAAATTTTCCGATCTTGCTGGCCACCCGAGTCCTTGAAGCTATTGCGTTTCCAGCGATGGGTGTCGCCAGCCTGGCTCTGGTTGCTGGCGCTTTTTCTCAGCCAAAACAGAAAGCGAGAGCATTCGCGGCCTACGGCGCTTGCTACGGACTAGCGATAGCCATGGCGGGGATCCTGGGTGGTCTCTTCGTCACCGATCTATCGTGGCGCTGGTCGTTTGCCATGAATCTTCCGTTCTTGCTGGTTGCTCTCGTTGGGGTGAACGCGCTCCTCCGGTCGGAAGATGACCCCCACGCAGAACGAGAGTTTGACGCCGGTGGGGCGGTGTTCTTACTGATAGGGGTTTCGGCGCTGCTGATCTGGTTACAGCGGTTGCCCCTTGTCGGTCTGGATGTCACATCGGTTCTAATGGTTCTCATAGCCATAGCGGCTTTCCTGCTTCTTGTGGTGTGGGAGCGTCGACAGTTGGCACGGAGTCGACAAGTTATTTTTGATCCAAAATTATTCGCTTCTTCCGGATTTCCGGCAGCGAGCGCGACGAGTGCCCTGATGATGTTCGGTGCTTTTGCGGTTCTGACAGTGCTTCCCTTGTATTGGATCCTGGTGGGTGATGCGGATCCGTTGTCGGTGGGCATTGGCCTCATGCCGCTTGGCCTGGGCTGGAGTATTGGCGCCATCGCCGCGGTTCCCCTGGGTGGACGTTTCGGGGCGCGATTAGCCGTCGTGGGATCGTTGGCTTTCGCCGGGTTTATGTTGGCCGGCGTAGCATGGGTCGCGTCGAGTGACGGCTCAACCATTGCCACTATCGTGCCGCTCTTCGGGACTGGCCTAGGGCTGGGCGTTGGATATTCTCGACTAAACGAAGCCGGACTGCACAATGTTCCTGATCGCTTCACTGGCTTAGGGGCCGGGGTCCTTATCGGTTTCCGATTTGTAGGAGCCGCATTGGGCGCCGCAATATTGGCTCAAGGAATGATGCTGAGTGCTACTCAACTGGCAAAGGACACGATCAGGAATGCGTCGCTACCAGAGACGGAGTCGAGGCAGTTGAAACGCGCCGTTGAGTCGGCAGCGCGCGGCAGATACGGGCCACTGCTGACCGCAGAAAACCGTTCCGCCGCAACTCCACAATTGACCGAGGCCTACGCTGAGGGTGCCAAATTCACACTTTTCCTAGCGGCGGGATCCCTGGGTATCGCTGGGCTGACGGCGCGGCGGTTACCGCGGCGAAATGATCAGGAGGCGAAACCCAACGCCAACCGTTAACTCCAGGCCCTAAGGTAGGCAGCGCAGGGACCCTGTCCTTAGCGATATGACTGGAGGATGAGTATGGCTGGGCAGACTAGCCAATTAATCTTCGCAAGCAGACTCACCGGTAATGCTCGATGGTGGTCTACTGGGATTCGACTCGCGGCTGGCCTGACGCTGATAAGTGTCTCACTGTCGAAGTTCACTCGACATCAGGATCTGGTCGAAGCATTTGAACGCTATGGAATCCCATTTCCTGAGCAATCAGTATATTTGGCGGGCACCGTCGAGGGTGTGGGTGGCGTTTTGCTGATACTGGGATTTGTGACTCGAATTGCAGCTCTCGTCGTGGCAGGAAACATGGCCGTTGCGGTATTAACCGGGGGGCGGATTGATGTAGATCTTTATCACACAGGTCTTGGGTCGTTACTCTTCGCAGCCGCAGTATTTCTGGTGTGGTCCGGACCCGGTCGTTGGGCAGTAGATAATGCCTGGGTGGACCCAACTGCCGAAGAGGACTAAGACTAAGGGTTCGTTGCCGACAGGCGCAGGCAGCGGTTGAAGGCATTTTCGCGGGAACAAGTAAAACGATTAGCTACCTTCTTGAACCTTATTCACTCTTATTTGCACAGTACGCGGTTAAAAAGATGAGGTACTGGACGGATCGGTCACGCGGGTTCGGTCTCCTGGGCTTTTGCTTCGCGCTTCTCCTGCCTTCGGAGTCCCAACCCGAATATCACACCAGTGCCACAGAATATGGCCGCTAGGCCTATCGCAAGCCTCAGACCGGTGGCCATGTCTTCCTTAACCTCTTCGATTATCTGATCAAAGACTTCGATTTCTCTAGCTTCGGATGCTGTTTGGCCGGAGGTTGTCGTGGGCGGAACCAATTCATTTTGGAACTCATAGAGTTGGGTGATCTCCTGCTGTTGCGTTGAGGTCAGATTTTTTTGCGATATGTCTTGTACCTTTGCCCCGACAGACCCCAGAACTAAACCGGTCAGCAGCGCGCCAGCAAAGGCTCCAGCCAAGAGTCGCGCCGCAACTTGGGTTCCACTAGCAACACCGGAAAGTTCTTTAGGTATATCCGCGAGCAACATCGATACCAAAAGCGAGAATGCCGCCCCCCAAGCAAAACCATCCACCAGAAGTGCTGGAGCGAGCCACCAGCCTTCGCCACCTGCCGAAATGAGTGGGATAAGAGAGAGAGTTGCGATCGGTTGGATTATTAGACATACGAGTGCCGCTCGCACCGGTGAGACTTCAAAACGGGCGACTATCGGGCCGCCGAGGGCCATGCCGACACCCAATGGCGCCAGAATCACTCCAGCTCCCAGTGGATTTTGATCGAGCACGAACTGCGCGTATAGCGGGATAAGGAGAAGCAGCCCAAAAACGCCCGCAGTCATTGCAGCAGCGGCCGAGGTTCCCCAAGTGAAACTGGGCACGCGGAAGAGCGAAAAAGCCAATACCGAATCGCGACCCTTTCTGTTGAGTCGTATCTCGTATCGAGCAAATAGTACGAGCAGCAAAATGCCGAGAAGAACAACAATCGGCACCGGAGATATCGTGAAAGGCCAACTTATGGCTCCGTTCAGGACATAGTCGGATTTCGCCGTCCACCAGCCCAGTGAAGGCGCCTCCTGCAGGCCAAAGACCACTAGTGCAAGTCCGACGACCAACAGGAGCGAGCCCAGAATGTCGAACTTTCCTGTGCGTTCCCCGCGACCGATCGGTCGAACCAAGTAGTAGACACCTATGATGCCCACAATCATGATCGGGACGTTCATCCAGAAGGCCCATCTCCAGGAGAAATAGGTCGAGAGTAGGCCCCCAATCATGGGTCCCAGTGCCATTGCTGAACCAATGACCGCGGTCCAAATAGAGAAGGCCAGCACCCGCTCGCGACCATCGGGAAACTCGTGGTTGAGCAACGACATAGAGGCGGGGATGGCGATCGCCATTACTAGGCCCTGCATTGAACGGCCCGCCATGAGCATTCCTAGATCATTGGCGATGCCTGTTATTGCCGAACCGACTCCAAACAGAACCGCTCCAACCAGGAAGGCCTTTTTTGCTCCTACCAGGTCAGATACTCGGCCCATAAGGACCATGAATGAAGCGGCCACCACCATGTACACCGTGATGATGAGGCTCGCGCTATCAGCGCTAATGCCGAGATCCCTGACGATAGATGGCAGCGTGACGTCAGCGATGGACAAATCCAATGCGATTACTAAGAGCGAGAATGCAAGGAAAGTGAAGCCCCACCACTTTCGACGCCTGGATGGTTCGGTGGACTCACTGGTGGTGTGATCAATACTGTTTGTCATCGGACTCGTTCGCTCGCTGTCGCGCCTAAACCTGCCACAAAGAGAGTCTCCGCCGTGGCTGTTCGGAACAGTTCGGACAAATCCACACTTTCGTTGGGTGCGTGGATTGAGGCCCTTGGGTCTTGTGCACCTGTTGCGATGACGGGTAGGTCAGGAAATGCCGCAACCAGGTTTGCTACGAAAGGTATCGACCCGCCCGCACCTTGCCGGACAGCGCCGCGGCCGAATGCATTTTCCATCGCCGCCGAATACACCCGATAAGGATCGTTGTGGGTGTTAAGCCGAGTGCCAGCCGCACCCATATTCGGTTCAAAGTTGGCTTCAATGCCCCATGGCGTGTTTTCCGCGATGTGTTGGGCTATCGCGGCTGTCGCTTCTTTCCAGTCAGCGCCGGCCGGAATTCTGACACTTATCTTGGCTCTCGCTTCCGGGACGATGGCGGTGGCCGCGGTATCTACCGAGGGAGCATCGATTCCGACGATGCTTACGGCAGGTTTTGAAATCAAACGGTCTGCGATCGATCCAGTGCCGACGAGATGCGCTTTAGGATCTAAGCCGGCCAAGGTCCGGAACAGGTCCTCGGAAACGTCGGCACCGTCCCAAGTGCCACTGGGGATACCAGCGATAGCACAGTCGTCGTTGTCGTCGGTCAACGTCGATAAGAGCTTGATCATCGCAGTGAGTGCGTTGGGCGTCGGTCCGCCGAATAGTCCGCTATGAACTGGTCCTGGCAAAGTACGAATCGTGATGATTCCTTGGGCTATGCCTCGGAGCTCGGTTGTAAAAGTAGGGATGCCAAGTTCAACACCCCCCATATCGTTAATCACTGCAGCATCTAGTCCCGCAAATGCTTGCGGATTATTTGCCGGCCACTCCTCAAAGTCGCCGCCATGTTCCTCTTCTCCCTCAATCAGGATGCGGAGCCCGATGGGTGGATTCTTACTGATGGCGCGCAAGCAGGTTAAGTGCGCGATGACGCCAGATTTATCGTCCGCCGCACCGCGCCCATACATCCGGCCATCTCTGATCGTGGGCTCGAAAGCAGGGGATTTCCATTTTTCGGTGTTGCCCGCAGGCTGTACGTCGTAGTGGGAGTAGAGCAGAACGGTAGGGGCTCCAGGTGGTCCAGCGAGGTCGGCGCGTACGGTCGGGACACCAGATTCACCGGTCAGCGTCTCCACGTGGGTAGCGCCCGCATCATCAAACAAATCAGCGATGGCATGGGCACAATCAACTACCGGA
>PAAU01000016.1 GCA_002699445.1 Micrococcales bacterium
ACCCACTCAAAAAAATAAGGCCCCCGAAGGGACCTTATTTTCTTAAGTAGCGGGGGCAGGATTTGAACCTGCGACCTCTGGGTTATGAGCCCAGCGAGCTACCGAACTGCTCCACCCCGCGCTGCTTGTCTTAACGACTGCATCAGGTTAGCAGGCAGTACACCACTGCCCAAACTCCGAGTCCCCAGCCAGCCACTAGGCAGCTGGGGCCTGATCATCGGGCGGCGGCTCCGCGGGTATGTCCTCAGGCGGTAACGATTCCTCTGGCAAGGGTTCCTCCGGCGGCACCGATTCCTCAGGTGCTGGCTCGATAGAAGGAGTATCCGACGAAGTGCCACCTTGCCCGGTGAGATCACGTTGCGCTGAAGCTGCTCGGTCGAGTGCCTTCTTCAGATCTTCCTGGGCCTCACCGTAAGCACCAAAGTCACCCTCGGCTAGCGCCTCTTGCCCACGTTCGTATGCTGATTCGGCCGCAGCCAAAGCGTTTGCCAATTGTTCCTCAGGGGTGCGGTTGTTACCGCCGCCGTCACCACCGCCACTCCCGCCACCGCCGGTGTCTGCGGAACCTGTGAATACTTCAGCCAGGGCTTCCTGCAGGGTGTTTTGCATGGTCACTTCTTGCCCATAACCCGCCAACACTTTTTGCAGTAAGGGGAACCCTTCTTGGCCAGCTGCCCGGACATATACCGGTTCGACGTAAAGCATTCCGTCAGCCACGGGTAGTGACAATAAGTTGCCCAAGACGACGTCGGATCCCCCGCGACGCAACAAGTTCAACTGCTGCGCGATAACCGGGTCTGACTCAAAATTATTCTGCACCTGAGTTGGCCCCGGAATTGTCGTATTTCGAGGGAGTTGCAACACACGTATCGTTCCGTAGTCATCCCCGGGTTTAGAGTTCACCGCCATGAAGGCAGCGAGGGTCTGTCGTCGACTAGGTGAGAAAGCCGTGGTCAAGGAGAAGGATGGCGCTGTCGTCCCCGGCATTTGTAAAGTCAGGAAGTACGGCGGTTGGAAGACATCTACCCCAGCTTTCGTCGGATCACTGGGGATCACCCAGAAGTCCTGGCCGGAGTAGAACGATTGCGCGTCGGTTACGTGATAGCGACTCAGCACCGTTCGCTGGACCTTAAAGAGATCTTCTGGGTAGCGAACATGCTGCAAGATCGAGTCGGGCATATCCGTCAAAGGCTTCACAGTGTCGGGGAAGATCTGAGTCCACGCCCGAGCAACCGGGTCGTTCTCATCCCACAAGTACAACTCCACCGTGCCCTCATAAGCATCAACAGTGGCTTTCACGGAGTTACGAATGTAAGTGACTTGGTCACGATTCAACGCGCTCACGGAGCGCGATGTCTCAGTAATCGAATCACTCGTCGCCTCATTCAGCAGAGTGCGAGCGGAGTTTGGAAATTGGTCCGACGTCGTATAGCCATCGACAATCCATTTAATTCGACCCTCAACAACCACTGGGTAAGGATCGCTATCCAAAGTGAGCCAGGGGGCAACCTTGGCTACACGCTCACGCGGGTCGCGATCGTAGAGAATACGCGATTCATTGTTCACCAAGTCAGACAGCAAAATGTTGGCGTCTTGGAACTTCGTCGCGAAGACTAGTCGGTGCAGGAATGATCCAGTCGGGACTCCACCATCACCGGTGTAGGTGTTGTTGCGTTGACCCGTTGGGCTGGTGTCATCGGGAAAATCCAGCTCTCGAGGAGCGGTACCTTCGGGTGCTCCGACAATGGAGTACGGCGGCGAGAGCTGCCCAAAGTAGATACGCGGCTGTTCGATATCCAAACGACCCTGAGGAGGAATGTCAGACTCTAGGTAGGTAGGCGCACCGGTAGAGCTAGCCGTATTGTCTCGGGCCGCTACGAAGCCATATCCGTGCGTGTACACGGTGGTGTCGTTGGTCCAGTTTCGCTGCCCCTCGGGCAAACCAGTGAGATCGACCTCCCGTACGGCTACCACTGCACCCTGTCTGGTCTCTTCATCCTCGAGCTTGTACCGATCGACATCGAGCGCGTCCGGGAAGGCGTAGAACCCACGGATCTGCTGCTGCTGCCTGAAAGTCGGGCTAACGATCGACGGATCCAGCAAACGGATATTACTGAGCGTGCCTGAGTCGTTCCGAATCACCGAGGCCGGCGCAACCTCACGACCGCTGTATTCCTGTACATCGACACCATCCAACCCGTAAGCGGATCGCGTCGCATTGATGTTGTTTTGGATATATGGCCGTTCTCGCGCTTCTTCAGTCGGGCGCACCTGAAAGGTCTGAACGATAGTGGGATATACCCAACCAATCACGATGCTGCTCAAGAGCAGAAGACCGAGTCCGATCAGTGGGAGTGCCCAAAAACGACGGACTGCAGTGATAAAGAACAAGATCGCAACGATTACTGCAGCGAAAGCGAGGATAGCCTTACTCGGCAAAACAGCGTTGACATCGACATATTTGAGCCCGGTAAAGCCAGGGACAAGCGATTGACTGGCGGTGGCTAACTCGAATCGATCTAGCCAGTAGGCCACGGCCTTGGCGAGAAGAACCAGCCCACCCAGGATCGCCAACTGCGTCTGTGCCGCTGGGCTTACGCTGCGAACGTCACTTTGGATCTTTATGCCGCCGTAGAGGTAATGCACCACCACAGCCGTGACGATGGACAGCAGGAGCACGGCGAATAGATAACTGAGCGCAAAACGAATCCACGGCAACTGGAAGACGAAGAAACCCACGTCGAGCCCGAACTGGGGATCCTGGGTCCCAAATTCACCACCACTGCGCCACAACTGAAATGTCTGCCACTCCGAACTAGCCGAGAGCCCGGTCATGATGCCGAGCAGACCTGCCAGGGCGATGGTGATGGGGATGCGATAGGGCTCGATGGAGGATCGGTATCGCTCCAAAGAGGCCTGCTCCGGCGTGACCCGTTCAATGGTGGGCCGGAACCGAAATGCTATGCCTGCGTTTAGCGCCAAGACCCCAGCCATCACGGCCGCAAAAATCAGGAAGAGACCGATTTGAGTGAGCAGTGTGGTCGTGAAAACAGTTGGCTTGTCAACAGAGCCGAACCACAACCAATCACTGTAAATACCGGAAAAGACCACAAAGGCCAGGATTAGCCCACTAATGACTAGAACGGTCGGAACCAACACCCGGCCGCGCGACGGCGGCTCTCGCAGCGTCGTGGTTCCACCTGGACCTTCGGGCCCGCTTGGATCTTCGGGCATGCTGTACGCCATAACGTAAAACCTAACGCCTTTCTGCTTGGTCCGCGGCAGAGGGGCAGCCCTTTACCGGTCTATCGGCCTGCCAGTCGCCGATCGCTGTGATCGTGTCATCTAAATTCTTGACCGCTGCGACCACTAGGCCATCGGGAACAGCGCCCACGACATCCCCACAGTTTGATTCGGGAGCGATGAAGAGCTGAGCTCCCTCACCAGCCGCAGCCAACATCTTTTTTTGGATGCCACCAATCTCACCGACCTGTCCTTCAGCGGAGATAGTTCCGGTGCCCGCAATATGCCGGCCAGCTATCAGTTCTTCTGGCGTCAACTTGTCTACCAGCGCAACCGCCAACATCGTTCCGGCACTGGGACCACCAATGCCGTCGAGGTTCAATTGAGCCTCAAAGTCAGTGGTGTAGACATTTTCGACAACCACGCCAATCACCGGCCGATCTAACTCAGGAGATAACTCCGACACAACCTCAGCCGTCGCTTTCTCCCCATTTTGGACGATCGAGAGCGTGAATTTGGTTCCTGCCGGCTGCTTTCGTATCGCTTCTGCAACCTGAGCTCCATCTGACACTCGCTGGTCGTTGACCGCAACAATCTCATCTTTGGGCTCTAAAACACCGTCAGCAGGGGATTCCGCTCGAACCGAGACAACAACTGGCTCCGACGATACGGGTCGATCAAGGTAATTTGCTGCCGCTGCTTGCGCCTGCGATAAAGACGCATCAAAGACCGCTACATCCGCCTGACGGTCAGACTCGTCTCGACGCTCCGAGTCGTAGAGCAAAGTGGCAGTCGGGGACAACCAACCCAATAGCGCCGCTCCAGAGGTCAACGAGCCAGCAGGCCCGCCTGATTCCGCGACAGTGGTGAGATCCAACTCCCCCGTCGCCGGATATGTCTGAGTGCCACTAACCTCCAGAACAGGTTCACCGTCGGCTTCTCCCAGTAGGTCAAAAACAGGACCGGGCGACCTCAGTAAGAAAGGCACCGGAACCAAGATTGCCGCTAACACCACGATTGTTAACAGCGAACAGGCCGCAACCGTCCACACTCGGGCTCGTTGAGTCAACTGTGACCGTCCTGAGACTTAAGGGAAGACGCTTGCGATTCACGTGTCACTGAAGGCTGACGTAGGGCGGATTCCATTCGCTGAAGTTGCTGATTTTGTAGCTGCTCATTCGGATGCTGGTCGTGGCGGCTTTTGCGAATCAGCCATACCGCCACCAGAGAAGTCACCAGTAGCGGTGTAACGAGCCACAACACCGGTTCCATGTGCCTAGTATCCCTCATCCAGGCATAGGCGACCACTAGCCGTGTCCACGCGATTGTCCTTTTACGTCCGCTGACAGCGGACAGCACCACCTCGCGTTAGCAGATTTGATCCGGCGCGGCTACCGTTAGAGCAGCGGCATTCACACATCCGCAGGAGGTCTTATGAGCGGCAATCTTCCCTTCGGTTTCCAACCGCCCGGTGATGGCGAGGATCCGAATCAGCAGTCCGGTGGCTTCGATATGGGCAATCTTGGCGCGGCCTTGGAGTCGCTCGGTCGGATGTTGCAAACTGGCGGCGAGGCCGGGGCCGTCAACTGGGAGATGGCAAAACAAATCGGGCGGCAGCACGAGGTTCAACGCAATGATCCGGGTGTTTCCGACGCGGAACGATCAGCCGTAAATGATGCGGTACAGCTCGCCAACACCTGGCTGGATGGTGCTTGTAGCTTCGCCGCGAGTAATGCAGCCGCTGTGACGTGGACCCGCGGCGAGTGGCTCGACGGCACTCTGCCTGCGTGGCAGCGGTACATCACTCCGGTTGCAGAACAGGTGCAGGGAACGATGACGGACCTACTCGGCGGTCAAGGACTACCGGGTGGAGGCGAAATCCCAGGAATGGAAAATGAGCAGCTCCAAGCATTACTTGGCCCGCTGTCAGGCATAACCCAACAACTCGGTTCTGCGATGTTCGCTACCCAAGCAGGTCAGGGGCTCGGGATGCTGTCAGGTGAGGTGCTGAGCTCAAGTGACATTGGGATTCCGCTAACTCCAGACGGTCGCCCCACTCTGCTTCCGGGCAACGTCAATGTTTTCGCCGACTCCTTGGAACTGCCCCGGCAGGACGTCTTGGTCTACGTGGCTTTGCGCGAATGTGCTCATCAGCGTCTCTTCACTCATGTTCCCTGGCTGCGATCGCGGCTGGAGGAGGCCGTCGCAGCCTATGCTCGCGGCATCCACGTTGATACCAGTGCCATCGAAGAAGCCATGGGCCAGGTTGATCCGACCAATCCGGAGTCGATGCAGAACATCATGGCTGAAGGCATGTTCCAGCCTCAGGACTCACCGGAGCAAAAGGCCGCGTTGGCCCGGCTGGAAACCTTATTGGCCATGGTCGAGGGATGGGTGGAAGTGGTCGTTATCGACGCTGCCGGAGAGCGCCTTCCGACATTGCCCCAACTTACTGAGGCCATGCGTCGCCGCCGCGCAGCCGGTGGCCCGGCGGAAAAAACCTTCGCCAACCTCGTCGGCCTTGAACTACGCCCGCGTCGACTCCGCGAGGCCGCCGGATACTGGAACCGTGTTACCGAGGGTGACGTACCGACGCGGGACAACCGGTGGGAACATCCCGATCTCCTGCCGACAGCAGATGATTTGGACGACTTGGACGGATTCTTCGCAGGGTTAGACGTCCCAGAACTTGAAGCCAGCGCGGCTGATCTGAGTGAACTGGACGAAGAAGTAGATGATGACAACTCCGAGACAGACTCAGACGAGGAGCGCGACTCCAACTCCTAGTCTGAGCTCACCAGTCTGGACGAAGCGGCATCCCCGAATCACCGTTTTTCTCGGTCCTTGTCGCTAAGACCTGGTGTAACTGAATCACGTTATTTGCAAAGCCCCACCGCGACGCGTTCAGGTAGAGCCGCCAAACGCGGGCCTTGCGCAACCCGATCTCGGCAACCGACTCGTCCCAATGCTCATCCAGATTCCGTGACCAGTCACGAAGGGTCATGGCGTAGTGTTCACGCAGGTTTTCCTCGTGCTGAACTTCGAGATGCTGTTGTTCCATATGATCAATGAGGTGCCCGACGTGAACTAGTTCACCGTCGGGAAAGATGTACCTATTGATAAAGCCACGAGAAGTCTTGGTACGAGCCTTGGTATCGGTTCGGGTAATGCAGTGATTCAACAGCCGAGCCTCTGGCGTCATCTTGCTGCGCAAGTAGCTGAAATAGTTGTCGTATTGGCTGCGACCAATGTGTTCCGTCAATCCGATAGAAGAGACCGCATCAAATCCGGACTCCGGAACATCTCGATAGTCTCCTGCTCGGATCTCTGCGGAACCACTCAGGCCTTCTCGCTCCAACATCTGCTGACCCCAGAAGGCCTGCTGCTTGGAAAGCGTCACACCGATGACTTGAGCACCGTAGTGCTTGGCCGCGTGCCGGGTCATACCGCCCCAGCCGCAACCTACGTCCAACAATCGCATTCCCGAGCGCAAACCCAACTTGCGACACACTAGATCGAATTTTTCGTCCTGCGCCTCTTCCAAGGTGGAATCAACTTTGGGAAAGACGGCGCAGGTGTAGGCCATTGTTGGGCCGAGCAACCATTCGTAGAAAGTGTTCGATACGTCGTAATGGTGACTGATCGCTTCTGCATCACGCCGTTTGCCGTGGAGACGTCCCCCTAACTTCACCTCTTCGGGCGGAGGCGGGACTCGCTTAATCGCGTACGGACCGAGATCGCGCAGCAGCGCCACCGATTCCTTAGCGGAAGGCATCCGCCGGTTGCTGTAGAGGCGGTCGAACGCCTCGTACATGTCGCCATGAATTTCGATCTCGCCATGGACGTAGGCACGAGCGATCCCTAGTTGACCCGGCGCCGACATAAACGCACCTACTGCTTTCGGCGACCGCACCTCAACCTTGATGTCGCTATCTGGATCTCCGACGGAACTACCGTCATAGGCGCTGAAGGCCACACCAGCATCATTACCAACTAGCATTTCGAAGACTTCACCCAGATTCATCAGAACCTCCTCAACTTTCGTCTTCTCTATCCTGCCCGGTTTGCCCCGGCCATCTCAAACGGCAGACACGCACTTGTCATACAACTCTGAAAAACGACCATCTGGATCGTACCGATTCTTCACTTTCCAGTACTCGTCGCCACCATATATTCGGTAGAACTCATCACGACCGTAGAACGAGGTCGAGTACAGAGACTTTCGACCTCCTAATCGGGTCACCTCAGCTTCGATTGCTCGGTTCACACGACCGTCCGTTGGGTCCCCGCCGTCCGTTCGAGGCACGGTGGACCAAAAGCCAACATTCACGTACCGGGTAGTCGGATCGAATGAGTACAGCGACCAGAGCGCCTCTGGATCTCGCTGCTGCAACGGGCAGAGCCAAACCGGAGAAATTCCTACCTCCCTGTCAAAGAAATTGAGAAATTCCGGCAACGCGGCCAACGGCACTTCGACATCTTGAACTACTGGTTCCCGAGGCGGTCTGTTGCGGAGTTGATCCAACCGGGCTGAAAACTGATACCGACGGTCCAGCGCGACCATTTTCCAGTACACATCACTGCGCAACTTAGATTTGGGCCACAGTCTGCGGATATATGGATTTTGAGCTCCCATGGCTCGCGAGCACCAAAACCAGTCGGTATCCCAACGCCATAAGTAGTCATGCACCGTAAGTCGATCAGCAGCACGCTGTTGCAGCGACCGATAGTAAATGTTCATCCCGGTGTAGTCCGATGTCGGCCCCGGGTCATCGGTATAGCGTCCGAGGGTCACGTAGGTCTCGTGAGGACCAAAGACCGTCCCATCAATGAAATCGACGGTTTGGCCTTCCCAGGAGTGCTGCGTCGCTGCCGCGTCCATCACTTCTACCGCCGCCGCATAGTCGCGACAAGGGACGTGGGTAAGAGCGACGTATCGAGACACCGGCTCGACTTCGATCTCCAGCCGCAACGCATAACCGAGAGTCCCGTATGAGTTGGGAAAGCTAAAAAAGAGATCGCTGTGTTCCCCAGTGGGCTCTGCGCGAACTACCTCGCCAGTTCCGGTCAGTACGTCCATGGCCGCCACTGTCTCGTGTGGCAAGCCATTTCGGAAACTCGGTGATTCGATCCCAAGTCCGGTAACTGCGCCGCCCAACGTTATGGTTCGCAGCTGCGGCACACACATAGGTGATACCCCGTGAGGCAACGTACGTGCCACGAGATTTTCGTAGGTAGTAAGGCCTCCTACTGAGGCCCGTAAGTTTTGTGGGTCCACTGCATAAACGCCATCGAAGGCCGACAGGTCTAAGGCGGCGTCAGCGTCTTGACGATAACGGAAAAGATTTGATGTCTTCTTTGCCAATCGAATAGGGCGTTCCGCGGGCCACTCAGCGACCGTCCTTGAGGCCAACTCCGCTGAGTGTGCGAAATCCGGCATTTGGTTGGTCGGCCTGGGCTGCGGAGCGTCCTCGGATTTACTGCGAAGCGCCCCGCTTGCACTCATGCTTTGCCCAAAATCCTGGTCACGGTGGTACCGCACACTGGGCAGGTACCTTTAGCCATGCGAGTACCCTTCGCGTTGACTGATACCTCTCCGGTGAAGTCACGCTTCTCTTTGCACTTCACACAGTAAGCAGTTCCGGTGTACTCCTCGGCCATGTGTCCTCCTATGAACGTAGGCTAGTACCGCCGAAAGACTACGCACTCACGCGGCCTTATTCACCACCGGGGTTTGATCGGTGTAGACCCCAGCCGGTCGGGATCGATGAATCTGACACCCCCCACCCGCTCCCGTAACTGCGCCATGACGTCTAAGAGCTCAGCTCACCCTGTGGACAGCCGGTCCTACTAACGCTGATTTGCGTGTGAGCATGCCCCATGAGCACACAGCCCACATCACAACCTCGGCGCTACACAACGTCCGCGCCACCCATCTTGAACCCGGCCATCCCGATCATCGAGTTACCGCAAGGTCGTCTGCAGATCGGGCACTCTGCCAGAAATCGATTTTCGGGTCAGGCCGTTGACGCTGTGCAGGCGGCTCTGTCGAATCTTCAAGCAGAAACTCTTCCGACTCGTAATGATGATCTGGGTTGGGAGGGTTTGCGAATCTTGGACAGCATTGATGCTCTACAGGACTCTCCTCGACCTCACGCCTGGAGCCTGCGGGATAGCCCCGACCGAGCTCGACTAAGAGGCCTCGCTAACTCAATGCGATCCCGTTCTTCGATGCAACTAATCGCCGCTCGTCCGTCTGTTCGGATATCAGTAACGGCTTCGACGTCTTGGGCAGTATTGGAGCAGACGCTTCAACAACTAGAACTACAAATATCAGCCGACACATCGGCTGGCGATATCGCGGTACTCATCGGACCGGTCGGATTTCAGCGAATCAGTTCCCTCATGCGCAACAACACACCACATTTGGCCATTTCGCCACGGACCGACTCCATCCGAGTTGGCCCTTTAGTTATCCCGGGAAGGTCCCCCTGCCTACAGTGCCTTTACTTGGCACGATGCGATCGTGATCAGGATTTCTTTCGCACCTCATTGAGACTGGAGAACCAAGTCTCGGCTGATATTGATCACCTACTTATCAATCAAGCATCTTGCCTCGCCGCACGATTGGTCGCCAGGTGCGCAGATTGGTTATCTTGTGTCCGAGGCAACGCAACTGGGTTCGAGGAACCCTTGCCCGCAGATACTGGCGAGTATTGGGTCGTGGGAGCAAACACCCTTGAGATCGACAGTCGATCAGTCGCGAGGCACCCGCGATGTGCCTGCTGGTGGGAGCAATTGAAGGCGGTAAAACCGGAGACGACGTGAACTGTGGCGTATAACTTTCCGTTTGCTTCGACATACTTCATATCTGTTACTGCACGACCAAAACCTGAGAAATGGTGAATGCGAAGTTACGGAGACTCCGCTGCCTCATCCCACTAGTCTGCTGCTATGGATGCAGCGGAACCCCTAGTCTCACTTAGTGACTACTCCTACAGCGCACTGTTTTTCAGCGAATTCGTTGGCACCGCTGTTCTCATTCTCATTGGTGTCGGTGTTAGCGCCAACGTCAGTCTGAGCAAGTCACTGGGCTACCGCGGCGGTTGGCTGCTGGCTTGCTTTGGTTGGGCATTCGGAGTCTTCACCGGCGCCTCAATCGCCTGGCGGAGTGGTGGTCAGTTAAATCCGGCGGTGAGCATAGCCCAATCCTTAACGGACTCGGAGGCACAGGGCTGGGACCTCACCGGGCTGTTTATCGTCGCTCAAGTGTTGGGGGCTTTAACAGGAGCTCTGCTGGCCTACCTCGCGTATAAAAAGCAGTTTGATACTCACGACGAACCAGAGAACACGGGTGGGGCATTCTTTACCGCACCAACTGTTCGCGCTCCAGCATGGAATGTCGTTAGCGAAGCGATAGCCACTTTTGTCCTTGTTTTCTTCGTTATCGAGTCCTCTCCCCTCGAGGTCGGTGTTGGCGATGGACTGTTCGATGATTCGAAATCGGCTCTTGGTTACGCAGCTACCGCTTTCGTGATCCTTGCGATCGCGTCAGGGTTGGGTGGGCCGACGGGATATGCGATCAATCCGGCACGCGACCTAGGCCCGAGAATCTTCTATGCAATAGCCCCTATCAAAGGGAAAGGGTCAGCGGACTGGGGCTACGCCTGGGTTCCCATCGTTGGGCCAATCTTGGGCGCATTCGCTGCATTTGGCCTATTCACGTTGGGGCAAAGCTTTGGCGTTACCACGTAAGTTCGACCTGATGACCGACGATGAGCGGGAACTTGCGGCGTGGGTCACAATAGAGGCGTGGTCGAGGTACCTAAACGTTCGATAAGCCGCAGCGCCAAGATGGCAGCGCTGCCGCTAGGGCATGTCGGCAGAAGTGCGGTCAGCTGGGGAAAACGACTTGGCGGTAAACCTGCAGAAGTAGTAACCGCGGAGATGCAGCAACGGACCGCGGAACAAATGTTTAAAGTTCTTGGCGAGCTCAAGGGTGGAGCGATGAAGCTCGGCCAAGCCATGAGTGTTTTCGAGGCCGCTCTGCCGGAAGAGATGGCCGGCCCCTATCGGGAGACCTTGACGAAGCTTCAGGAAGCGGCGCCACCACTGCCGATGTCCACTGTGGATGAAGTACTACAAGAGCAACTGGGACCCGACTGGCGCAACCGATTTGCGGAGTTCGATGAAACACCTGCCGCCGCCGCCTCTATCGGGCAAGTTCACAGAGCGGTCTATCGAGACGGCAGGGTGGTCGCAGTCAAGATGCAGTACCCGGGTGCTGCCAAAGCGCTGGCCAGCGATCTGAAGCAAATGGTGCGGATGGGTCGGATGTTCGGCGCGTGGATACCAGGCATTGAAATGAAACCCCTACTGGAAGAACTCCGGGAACGGGTCCTTGAAGAGCTGGACTATCTGGCCGAGTCCAACAACCAGCGAGCGTTCGCAGCTGCATATGAGGGTGACCCCGATTTCGTGGTGCCGCACGTTCTTGCGGCCGCTCCGCTGGTACTTGTCACCGAATGGGTAGACGGAACCCCGCTATCCAAGATCATCGCCGACGGCGATCAGGAGACACGGGACCGAGCAGGCACTCTTTATCAACGCTTCCTGCTTTCTGGCCCCGGACGTGCCGGCCTCTTGCACGCTGATCCTCATCCCGGTAACTACCGATATACCCCAGATGGGAAGCTTGCCGTTCTCGACTTCGGTGCTGTCGCCCACCTACCCGATGGTTTCCCGCGGGCTGTCGGACAGATGCTGGCAATCGCTGTGTCGGGAAATGCAGACGAAGTATTGACGGGACTGAAGGAAGAGGGCTTCATCCGTCCCCATATTGATGTCGATGCCGAACAACTGATGACCTACCTCAGTCCCTTCATTGAACCGGCAGAATTCGATGAATTTCACTACTCGCGCCAATGGCTGCGAGGGATTTTCGAAAGAGTCAAAGACCCAACGAGTCCTGACTTCACCATTGGCCTAAAGATGAACTTGCCGCCTTCCTACGCTCTAATCCATCGGGTCTGGGTGGGCGCTACCGGGGTCACCTGTCAACTGGACGCCACCGTGCCGATGCGATCGGAAATGAAGCAATGGTTGCCCGGATTCGCAGAAGGTCTCAGTGAACCAGCGGCAGACTAATCTCCAGAACTCGCGGGCGCAGCGTTGCTTGTTAATACCAGCAAATCCTGGGAGTACCGCTCTATCCGGTCAGTAGTCATTCCAGGGATTCGCTGTAGTGAAAGAACGTCGATCGGAACCAGTTCGGCAATGGCCTGAAGGGTTGCGCTAGTCATAACGGCGAAGGACGGAATCCCCTCAGCAGCGGCCGTCAGACTTCGCCACTTGTTCAGCCGTGCCACCAACTGCTCATCAGCCGTACTCGGGCAGCCAGAGCAACGACCCAAAACGCGCTCGGTACCAGTGACTAAAGCAGCCCGACAGACTCGACAGCGGGCAGGCGGAAGTTGCTGACCCGCGCGACTATCGGGCAGCGCCGCAGCGGGCTCAGTGAGGTCAAACTGTTCACCAACGATGGGCCGCTCGGGGGCCGCTCCATCCAAATATGGCGATACCCGACGCCTGCCGTTATCGCCTTGCAGACCCCAGGTAATCATCAATCGCTGCCGCGGCCGTGTGACGCCAACGTAGACCAAGCGGAGTTCTTCAGCTCTCGCTAGGTCAGTTGCGGCTCCGACAAAGGGCAGCATTCCATCCCAAGCGCCAATGATGAAGACGGTGTCCCACTCCAGTCCTTTAGCAGCGTGCAGGGTTAGTAGCGAGACTCCAGCCGGTCGCGGCGGATCCTGATCGTTCGCACGTCGATCAAGGTCGGACGTGAGATCTCTTCCCAGATTGATCTCGGGTACTAGCCCGGCAACAGCGGCTAGCGACTCCCACCGCAACCGCGCCTTTTCTCCTTCTGGGGGTACCAATTCGAAGCCCATAGCGTCAGCGACCGCTCGCCAGGCATCAACTGAACTCAAATGAGGATCGGCGCGGATCTCTCCTCGTAATCTAGTGATCGCCTCGCGCACCTCCGCTCGATCAAAGAATCGATCCGAGCCACGGACCGCATAGCTAATGCCGCGTGAACGCAGCGACTCACTAATTCCTCGGACTTGCTGGTTTGTTCGGAAGAGGATTGCCATCTCTCGAGGGTCATCACCATTGGCCACCAATGTCGAAATTTCATCAGCAACGCCGGAGGCTTCCGCGCCATCGGAAGGGTATTGCAGCACCTGGACAGATCCCGAACTTGAGGCAACATTGGAACGCAGTTCAGTAGCCTGAGTGATACCACTTGCCAGCCTGTTAGCAACCTCGACGATGCGAGGCGCACAACGATAAGTCACCGGCAACGAGATAATGGTGGCACCGGGATAACGCTGCGGAAATGACGTGATCAAGCCCGCATCCGCTCCAGCGAACGCATAGATCGACTGGGCTGGATCACCCACCGCACAGATCTGGCCTCGATCACCCAACCACAAGTCCAGCAACCGCTGTTGCAACGGACTGACATCCTGGTACTCGTCAACAGTGAACCATCGGTATTGACGGCGTACGCTCTCTCGGATGTCGCTTCGACTATCTAGGATGCCGATCGTCAATAACAAAACATCGGCAAAGTCGATGATGCCTTGCGTGGCTTTTACTTGTTCATACGCGGCCATAGCCGAAGCTAACTGTTCCGCATCTGCGTCGATCAACTTTCGTTGCGTAGCCACGATAGTTGCTGGATAGTCACTCGAGTCGATGCCCTGGGCCTTGATCCAGTCCAACTCTTGACCTAACAGTTCACGGGTAACATTTACGCCGGACTCTTGGATTGCTTGAGTCAATATTTTTGATCTGTCACCAACGATTCGCGCCGGCTCACCACCCACTGCTTCACTCCAGAAATGACGCATTTGGCGTAGGGCGGCTGAATGGAAGGTACGAGCCGACACTTCCCCTGCGCCAAGGGCTGTCAAACGCTGACGCAATTCGCCGGCGGCACGACTGGTAAAGGTCAGTGCCATTGCTCGATGTGGTTCGATCGCACCAGTACGAACACCATAGGCAATTCGTCGGGTTACGGTGCGAGTCTTGCCTGAGCCTGGGCCAGCAGTAATCAAAACCGGACCTCCGTGTGCGACGGCTGCTGCGCGTTGTTCCTCATTGAGACCGTCCAGGATTTGTTCTGGATCCATCATGTCCGCGCCCATTCCCCCGGTAGCTCCTCGCCATACCATTGCTGGATCAGCCAACGGGAGATACTGAGAGCTGGCGGCAGTTTGATCGTCCCAGCTGCACTTGATGACGCTAGCTCTTCTCGAGTCAACCAATGCGCCTCTTCGATCTCGTCACCATCCGGCTGAGGGGCGGCATATTCCGCCCTTGCGTGAAAGCCCACCATCAGTGAATTGGGAAACGGCCAAGATTGACTACCGAGATACGTTGTCTCAACCACCTGCAGGCCAACTTCTTCCGCAACTTCCCGAACCACGGCATCCGCCAAGGTTTCGCCTGGCTCAACAAATCCGGCCAGAGTGGAGAACCAACCGACGGGCCATCTCTTGTGTCGACCTAGCAACACTCGATCAAATCCATCGTGAATCAACATGATCACCGCTGGATCTACTCGCGGAAAATGACGACTGTTGTCCTCGGGGCACACTCGCTGCCAGCCAGCTTCGTGGATTGACGTGGCTGCCCCGCAGCGTGGGCAGTGAGTGTGGTTGGCGTGCCAGTTCATGAGCGATACCGCGGAAAATAGTTCTGCCGCTAGTTCAGAGGGCAGGGAACGCAGGGGCAGCCAGTCGTCTACATTCAGTGCTGTTGCCGGCGCCGCGGACGCCACAAATCGCGCACAACCGTGAGCATCAATACCGAGAAAGGCCCAAGCCAGCACATCGTCAGGTAACCGACCGCTCGACATCCACAGCGGACGATCATCACTATCAACCGCGACTTGTCCGTCATACATCAGTACGACTCGACTATCAGGTGAGTGCCACTGATCTTCAATCCAGTCACGATCGCCACGACGTTCGGCCGCCAAATCCCATGGAGATCCGTCAGGCAGCGATCCGATCTGGCCTTCCATTCCGACAGCCTAGACAGCATCTACCCAATGTGAAACAGCGGCTACCCGTCATCACACTCCGTCTCGTCGAGGAAACGATCGATCCGGCAGCTCCACGTCTGGCAACTCGTCAAATACTCGCTCGCTACCGTCGTTGAGCTGAACAAAAACTCCTCGAATACGCTCGGGGGCGCTGCCGGTGTGCGCGGCCCAGGCGGCCTGGTAGACCGATAGTTGCATCGCGTCGGCACGATCCAAGGAACCCGTCTTCCAATCGATGACTTCCCAATCGAAACCGGGATCCTCGCAACTGAACACCGCATCAATGCGACCTGTAAGTATCGCGCCCCCCAATTCCAACACGAACGGATGTTCGACGGCTGCCGGTTTTTGTTCAGCAAATCGAGTCTGGCCAAAGAGCTTCTCGAACTGCTGTCGTTCAGCGAACTGCCCATGATCGCCTACCCAGTCAGCTAAATCGAATAACTCCTGCTGACCCATCCGTTCTTCTACGTATGCATGGAATCTCGTCCCGCGTTCTGCTGCTGCCGACGGTCGCACGGGCATCGGCCGGGCCAAATCTGTCAGAAAACGTTCACCGTTTTTACGCCACTTTAATAGTTGACTTACGGACATCACCTCAGGAAGTTGCACCGCTTCACTTAGAAGGCCTTCGGCTTGGCGAATTTCTAAGATCTCGTCGATCTGCTGATGCCAGGGTCCCGCAAGTAGCTCATCGGCCGGTGACCCAAGTGCATGCTCGATCTCTTCTGCCAGCGCCACCGCATCGCCTTGCACCGCGGTGCCTGGCCAGGTAAGAGACTCCTGCTCTCGCTGAGCAGCCCTTGGATCTACGCCTGCCTCTTCATACCATTCGTCAACATGACCAGCCGTCTGATCGCAGACGGCACGGATCCGCTCCAAGTACGGCGACGGGCCGTGGGGCTCCTTACGACTGCCCCACCAATGGCCACTCGCGATGAGCGCCCTCTTTGCACGAGTAACCGCCACGTACGCCAACCGATCTTCTTCCAATCGATCCTGCTCCCGGCAGGCCTCTTTAAAGGCGTCGGAGTCCTTGGTGACAAACTCACGTCCCGGAAATCCGAGCGAGCGAGCAACATCCGGTTCATCCGCGGCGACGGGAGGGGTCCCAGCTGCACTAGTGGGCCAGCGGCTACTACCTCTGCTGGAAGGGAAGATATGGCGAGATAGGAAGGGTACATAGACAGTCGGAAACTCCAGCCCTTTCGCCGCATGCACGGTCATGACGCGAACCCCACCAGCCCGCGGCGCGACCGCGGCATCGGGACGTTGTTTAAAGCGGCGGCAGTCCTTGAGATACGTGATGAACTCCGGCAGCGACCGACCGCCAGATAATGATCGGAAACCTCGGGCCAAATCCAAGAGTCCCAGTAGCGCAGGCGGCAACCGCCCATCTCCCGGTGGGAGTAGCAATGGCGCCAGCAGCTCAATCGCCTCGGTAGTTATCTCAACAATCGGTCGATCTCTTAGTTGACCCAGCTGGTCCAACTCGGCGAGGAACTCAGCAAAGCGCCCTCTAGCCGTTTGCGAAAATTCGAACAGTTCGGTTGAGCCTGGATCAGCTACCGCATCCAACAGGGAAAGATCTGGGTTGGCAGATACATCTGCCTCGGCTGCCAACATGTCGGCACGCCGACCCAACAGGGCCAGGTCTCTCGGACCTATTCGCCACCGTGGTCCAGTGAGATGGTGCACTAGTTCTGGATTAGCGAATGGATCCACAAGGATTTGCAAAAGGCTTGTGACCCAGACGACTTCTGGTGCCGCCAAAAGGTCTTGCTTGGTAGCCGGTTGCACCGGTATTCCGCGCTCGCGCAGCGCCTCTGACACGGCCACTACTTGGTCGTTCTTTCGGCACAATATCGCGATATCGGATGCATCTTGATGAGTCATCCGGTTGGAGATGTGATCGACTAACCAAGCCAACTCATCGTCATAGCTTTGCAGCAAAGCACAGCTCAACTGCGCAGTGGGAGCATCACGAGCCGAACGCAACGGTCGAACCTGCCGGTGCGCCTCTCTGAGCTCAGTTGCCACCGAGTTTGCCGCCGCCAAGATTTGATCACCGGAGCGTCGGTTTATGGTTAGCGGGTAAATCTCAGCTGGTTGCCCATCCGTTCTGGCAAAGTGTTTAGGAAATTCATCGATGTTGGTCACACTTGCACCCCGCCAACCGTAGATGGCCTGACACGGGTCGCCAACCGATGTGATGGGGTGCCCATCCCCAAATATTTCCTGCAGGAACAACCGTTGGACTCTGGACGTATCTTGATATTCGTCCAGCAGCACGACACCGAAACGTTCACGCAGCCGATCTCGAACTAGTGGGACGCCGCCTGCCAGATCAGCAACCATGCGCATGGAATCGGCAAAGTCCAGATATTGGCCCTCAGCCTTGAGCCCTCGAAATTGATCAACAAGGTGACTAATCCGAGTCCTGCTCTCGGCCGCCGAGACAATACTGGCTCGAATGCCGGCCGGCCCCTGAGCTTCAGACATCAGGTTCAATATGCCCTGATCATGGTCTCGCAGACCGCTTGTCTCAATACCAAGTTCGGTGAGCTCGTCATCCATGCGCAGGATTTCACTGGCGAGATTTTCGAGGCTGCCGCTTAATCCGGTCGTATCTCGAGGCTCGCAAGCCACGCGATAGGCCAATCGACTCCGTTGAGCATCTGTTAGAAGTTGGGCGTCATCTTCAATACCTACTAGAGAACCAAATTCGCTGAGGACCCGGTTGGCGAAGGCGTGATAGGTCAGTACGGTTGCGTCTAGGTCGTCATTAGTAGGTCGAGAAAGTCGCCCTAATCCTTGCCGAATCCGGTGCCTAAGTTCAGCTGCCGCCTTGTTGGTGAATGTGAGCCCAAGTACTTGACCAGCAGATACGAAACCGCTTCCCACTAACCAAACGACACGCGCCGCCATGACTGTCGTCT
>PAAU01000017.1 GCA_002699445.1 Micrococcales bacterium
AGAGTTTCCCTCGCAGTGACGTCAAAGCACACGTTGGCGTTTGGACACTTACCACCTGTGGGTGGGGCGTCATCCGGCAAGATTTCGTCTTTGTCGTTGTTGACGGAGAAAGTGACCCGGATTCCATTAACGTCCGCGGGGTTGTTGACACCCGAGGGAATAGACGGGCTCGTGCTGTTGGTCGGCTTGCCCTGATAAGTCCAGTTGTCGGCTGGTGCTTGACAGTCAGTGGTGCACACATCCACCTTCACCCGGTTGGCTCCCGGGGGCTTGTTGACATGGATGTTCCCCACGAAGTTCACCGCATCGAAGAAGTCGGTATCGGTGTCGGTGAAACCGATCTTACTCAGGTAGAGCGGGCCGTCATTCAGCAAGGTGTGCTTGACCGTCACCTTTTGATCGAGCAGACCAGGAGTTGGTCGCAGAATGTTGGCAGGCTCAATGTTCTTGCCGAGGGTCGCTATAGCGGCATTGGGAACATCTACAACGATTACGGTTCGACAGCGTTGCTTGTCAAGCAGATCCCCACCATTGGCTTTTGCCTGCAAGGTGAAACAGTTCTTAATGTCTGGCCAGTCGGTAGGAAGGGGGTTAGGAAAGGGCTGGCGCAACTTGACGGTGATCTCAGCGCGGAAGGTGACACCCACCGGCAGCGGATCGTCGAGTTGAATCTTCACCCCGGTGGACCGTACTTTTTCGGCATTCGATGCGGTCGCGTAGTCAATGTACGCAGAGACATCCGGATCGTAGATAAACAGTGTGCTCTTTGGGTTGCTGGTGATCGTTCGTGCTCGTACCAACTCGACGGCATCAAACGGGTTGTCGACACTAGCCGGGTCAGTGTCGAGCGGATCGAATACCACCACGTCTGTGAGCGGAATGTTGCCGGTGTTCTTGAATCGAATCGTGTAGTCGAGATCTTGACCGGGCACGATGGTATTAACACCCTTGGTGCCTTTGGTCACATTGCCGGTCCCACCGTTGGGGTTTTCCACCTCCGCGGAATCACACACCCTGGCAGTGCTGGTCGAGGATCCATCGCCACTAATCTCGGTGGCATCGACGCAGTTGCGCAGTCCATTGGGGGGGAGGTTATCGGCATCCACCCGTGCCGCTATACCGTGCAAATCCAGCCCCGCGGTAGCACCTGATTCAATCAGCGGGTTAGTTGCGGTGCCGCCAGCAAACGTGATCGAAATCTTCGAGGGGTACACGCCGTTGGCGCAACCGAAGTCGGTGATGTCTTGGGTCTTGGCCGAGAAGGGGTTGTTGCTGAAGGTTTGGTCACTGGGATTACTTCCGGAGCGACACTCCACCGCCAAGATCGCTGAGGTTGCTTGCGCGGGCCAGGTGAACCGACCCGATTCAACGTCGATCTTGTCGAAATCACTCGGGTAGTCCGGGTCCTGCGATGGTTCGACGATCTGCAGGGTGCCGACCGCGAAGGCGGACTCATTCTTGGCTGTCATCTTCATGGAGACGCCAGAGTCTTGACCGATGACGATTCCGCCGTCTTGTGTGTAGTCACCATTTTGGTCAGGGAAGATATCCTTGGTCGGCGCCACCTTCACCGTGCTGGGGATGATGGTGAACTTCTTGCACTTCTGCGTGCCGGTAGTCGTCTGATCGCCTGTGTCCACAGCCGCTGGCGTGGCACAGTTCCTCACTGTCTCCGATGATGTCGGTTCAATCGGAGTGTCAGTGCTGCGGTTCTTTGCCCGCAGTTGGAGGTCGATTTGCACCGCTCCTTCTTCAGCGCTGTACGGCAAGCGTGAACCATCCGCCGCAGAAAAGGTGAATCTGACGCCGGTCACGTCTGATAGCGCCCCGCCGCCCGGAACCGAGAAAGGGCCCGAATCCGTGGTCGGTGGACTCTCCTGCCAGGCTCCACTAATGAAGACGCCGACAACGACTGTGTCGGTACCCGCTGGCCACTTGGTTATCGGACCTAGACTCGTGAGATTGAACTTCTCAAAAGTCGCAGGCGTATCGTCAGTGAGGACTAACTTCTCGACCTCAGCCGTGCTTGAGGAGGCATTTCGAATGCCGAGGGTAACCGTTGTGTCTGCGTTGCTTTGCGCAATTGCAGATTGGGGCTGCCACGATTTACTGGTCTTCGGTGAGATAACGGCCGGAATCTCGGTACGAATATCTGCGGTAGAGGTTTTCGTCTCGGCGTTGCTGGCGGTCACCTGGGCAGTGTTGTCAATAAAGGTTTTGTCCGGCACACCAGTATCGGTGGGTAGCTGAACGCCGATTTGAAAGTCACGCTCGGCCCCCGCTGGCAGACCGACTTGACTATTCCCAACGTCCTCCTTGTAAGAAACCGTCACCGTATTTCCAGAGACCGTAACGTCTCGAGTGGATGTTGGCTGTGGTGCGGCAGTAATGAGAAATTGTGACGGTATGGCGTCGGTGACCGTCATATCGAGACAGGGATCTTGTAGGGACAGACAACTAACCTTGATTAGATACGAAAAGGCTTCGCCTGGTTCGACCGTATCCTGATTGCCGACCACCGACTTCTCGATCGCCAGCGTGGCATCATTGGCCTGCGCTGACGTCGTGGGCAAGACGACGTAGCCCAGGGCAAGACTGAAAATAGCGATGAAGCACCAAAAAGATTTGGTGAGTGACGGAGAACCCACCAAAAAATAGTAGGTGGTACATCGCGCAGAGTGAAATTATTGTGGGTTTTTGTCCTATTGATTCCAGCTAAGGGCGTCTGGAATTCGGTGACTCGTCTCAACGCTCGGTCGGGACCGCTGTAAAAAACAAAAGGAAACTCCACCAAAAGATCTGGCTGACGAGCACCACTGTGTGGTGACACATCCCGTATTTGCGGGGTTTATGAAAGTCCCTTGGGACGAAGATATCGCTGTGCG
The DNA here is from genome assembly GCA_002699445.1 of Micrococcales bacterium. Classification (GTDB taxonomy): domain Bacteria; phylum Actinomycetota; class Actinomycetes; order S36-B12. The sequence continues at coordinate 2,886 of PAAU01000017.1, forward strand.
AGTCCACCGATGAAGTCGAAGGCGAGAGCGATCAGGGCCACCAAGAGAGCGCCAACCAAAATAGTCACCGGTCGGTTGAGCTTCAGTCCGGCCGCGATAGTGATGCCCAAGCCGCCACCACCGATCAGGTACGCGAGTGTGGCCATGCCGACGTTAATGATGGTTGCGGTTCGAATCCCACCCATAATGACGGGAACCGCGAGCGGAAGTTCAATCTTGCGAAGGCGTTGGAATCCATTGAGGCCCATCCCTTTACCAGCTTCGATGACGGACTTGTCCACTTGTTCGAGCCCAACGATGGTATTCCGCAACACTGGCAAGAGCGCGAACGCTGCCAAGGCGAGGACCACGGTCAGGGTTCCCTGCCCGAAGGCGACGAAGAACAGCACTAGGAGGCCGTAGGCAGGCAAGGCCTGGCCCAGCCCAAGTACGGTGACCAGGTTATTTTTCAGCCGTGGGGCGCCTTCACGAGTGACAAGAATTCCCAGAGGAATCGCGAGCACAATCACCAATACCGTCGACCAAAGCGCGACTGTGATCTGTTCTTGGGCCTGAGTCCACAGTCGATCGGGCTCCAAGATGCTGGTGGTGGTGCCATCAAAATCGGAATAAATCCATACGACGGTCAAAAGGATGGCGAGAAGGACGAAGAAGACTGGTATGACGATGAGATCCAGTTGGCTCACCGATTGGTTGCGGCGCGCGGGTAAAGTCTCCGGATTGTCGACAACGTTAGTCGTGCTCACAGCGATGCTCCATCAACGGGCTGATCGGTGAGTAGTTCCGCCAGACTTTGAATGGTGCAAGTTCCTAAGTACTGTCCGCTGCCATCAACTACAGCCGACATACCCGCTGATGTTTGCAGCATGACGCTGAGAGCCTCTTGCAGGGTGTCTTCGGGTTGCAACTTCACCGGGATCCTCCGGGAATTGGAATCCAGTGAATCGGAACTATCGAGATTCTTCTGATCCACCCAAGCGATTGGCCGCCGAGTGTCATCGAGGAGGACTGCGTAGGGGAAGTCGGATTGACGCAGTTGCGCGGCGGCATCTGCGCGGCCGGTCTGCTCTGTGATTTCCGGGGGATGAACCAACTGGATATCACGGAGGCGCCTGAGTGTCAGAGTCTTGAGCACTGCACCTGAACCCAAGAAGTCCACAACAAAGGCGTCAGCTGGGTTGGTCAGAATCGCTTCTGGGGTGTCTAACTGTGCGATCTCGGATTGATCCCGCAAAATCGCGATTCGGTCTCCCATTTTGACTGCTTCATCAATGTCGTGGGTGACGAAAACGATGGTCTTCTTTAACTCGGACTGCAACCGCAAGAACTCATTTTGTAGATTAAATCGGGTGATGGGGTCGATGGCCCCGAAAGGTTCATCCATCAAAAGAACATCGGGCTCAGCGCCTAGTGCTCTCGCTACCCCTACCCGCTGGGCTTGACCACCGGAGAGCTCTTTCGGATAACGATCACGGTAGACATTTGGGTCCATACCCGTCAGTTCGAGAAGTTCGTCGACTCGAGCCCTGATCCTGTCTTTCGGCCACTTCAAAGACTTAGGCACGACGGCAATATTTTCTGCGATCGTGCGGTGCGGAAACAGGCCCACCTGCTGAATGACGTAACCCATCCGGCGACGCAATTCGTTGGGGTCGCTGTTCGTGACGTTTTCACCATCAAAAATGATTTCGCCCGAACTTGGTTCGATCATGCGGTTAATAAGACGCAAGGTAGTGCTCTTGCCGCACCCAGATGGACCCACAAGGACGAGGATTTCGCCGCTGGCAATGTCCAGATCGAGGTCCTTAACCGCGGGCTGATCCACCCCTGAATAGGTCTTTGTGACATTTCGCAGCGAAATTTTCGGGGTCGTCACTTTATTTTCCTCCAACTGGGGACCTTGCGGGTTCGGATTCATGAGCGCACTCCGCTCGGGTTGGAAAAGCGGCCCACTGTTCTTAGCACTACATCGATAGCGAGGGCGAGGACTAGCGACAAGATAACTCCCGTCCAAATCGCCTCCAATGAATTCGGTAGCGGCAAACGTGCGAGCCCACTCTTGATGAAGTCACCGAGGCCGCCGCCAGCGACTAGGGTCGCGATCGCAGAAATACCCACGGTGAGCAGGGCACTCACACGGATACCCGCCAGGATTACCGGCCAAGCCAGAGGCAACTGAACTTTGAAAAGTACTTGATTTGGGGTGAGCCCCATACCTTTTGCTGACTCGATCACACTGGAATCGACCGAGTCCAGACCTGCAACTGTATTCCGCATGATGGGCAGTAGAGCGTAGAGAAACATCGCAATAAAACTGGGTGCGAACCCTAGGCCCACGATGGGAATAAAAATTGTGAAGAGCGCGAGACTGGGGATGGTCAAGAAGACACTAGCGATCGACAGCGAAAGTTCTTTCGCAAGGGCATTATGCCGAGTCAGAACGCCGACGGTGATTGAGACGATGCTCGCGGCAACAGTCACCGTCACGACGTACGCGAGTGTTTGTAACAGGGTCTCGACTACGAGGTCTGTCCGCGAAGACAGATAGTCGAACCAACTGCGAATCCCGTCCATACCAAACCTTTAGTTGGGATGCGGTGGAGAAAAGCGAAGAAGGGCGTGGAGGCGCTCAGCCTCCACGCCCTTCGCTCAACTAACCAGCAATGATTCCTTCAGAAACCAAGTAGTTCTTGGCGACAGCTGACGGCTCATCACCATCGGCTGAAACCTGCTTGTTGAGCTCAGCCATTTTGGCATCGTCAAGCGGCTGCAAGAGCGCGGCAACGATGGCCTCGAACTGATCTGGTGCCTTGTCGTAAGTCTCCGAACGCATAGCAGCGGAAACGTTGTACAGAATGTTGATGCCTGGATCCTGTACCAGCGTCAAGTTCAGAGCAGGAATACGGCCGTCGGTGGTGTATACCTCTCCGAACGTACATTTGTTAGCTTGAGTATCGGTATAGATAACACCTGTATCCAGAATCTTGGCCTGCTTGTCTGGCAACTCAATTCCGGTCGCCTTCTCAGTCAAGACCAGTCCGTCCGGACGATCAGGGTACTCGCTTTCCATGCAGACAGTGGCGTCAGGGTTGTCGCGGACGTACTCCATGAACGTCTGCGTCGTGAACGCTCCGCCGTTGGCCTCAGTGGCCTCAGGGCTGGACACAAAGCCGTAGGTGTTGTTGAACGGGGAACGACCGATCCACACGATGTCGTTCTTCTGGAAGTCGAGTTCCTTCACATTGTTCGTGAGCTCCTCGGCCTCAAAACTCGGATCTTCCTGCTCTAGGTGAACAGTCCAGCCGGTGCCGTTGTATTCGGGGTAAACGTCGATCTCACCGGAGGTTAGGGCTTTCCGGGCCACGCTGGTTCCGCCGAGGTTGACCTTGTTGGTCACATCAGCACCTGCAGCTTCAAAAGCCTGGACCAGGATTTCTCCGAGCAGCAACTGCTCGTCAAAGTCCTTGGATCCTACGGTTACGGGAATCCCACTGAGGCTGTTCTCGGATGTCACGGCCCCGCCATCGCTGGCACTCGACTCTGAGTCACTCGATTCTGAATCACTCGAGCATGCTGATAACGCCAGCGTCGCGGCAGCCGCGAGGACCACCAGCTTCGTTGGTAATGACTTCATTCTTCGTACTCCACTCATTGGATTGGTAGTAGGCGAATCGAACTTTTTAACACTTTTGTCTGCTTTGCAACCTACCCGGCTACCGTGCGACAAGAGGGCAAGTCTATAGGTCTGTTGCTAACAGATCGGCAACGGTCTCCCGTCAATGGGTGTGTATATAGCCCCAACCGAGGGGCAAAAGACGGTTATCTGGCAAGTAGGTACCTGCCGTTGCAGCTGGGGGACGATGAGCGAACTCGTACTCGCTGTGCGGACAGCAGTTCCCGTCGCTGCTCTGCGCTCCTGGAACATCCAGCCTGTGGTTATACCAGGAGCGGTGACGAGCGTCCAGCAGGTGGTTGCTCGAGTTCTCAACCTGCTACTACCTGTGTCTGTCTAGGATTCCGACATTCCGTAATTGTCAAAACTATTGAGTAAGACAAAAAAACGTATGGTCTCTGCCATGACTGCCGAATCGACCTGATCGTCGGTCGACCACTGTTCTTCAGGCGGTTTGCCAAGCACGTGAGCAGACAATGCAAAGTCTGTGAATTCGGTTGAGTGCATATAATCCACGTAGCCGGGGCTGCGATTCGCCGTGGCTTTCCTTTTTTCGTCCGTGCGCAGCATGAAGTCCCTCTCGTGACCGCGAAGTGCAGCCGCGACTGAGGCCGATGTCCATTCTCTCGGTTGCTGTTTGATTAATGATGTAGCGAGGTCGGCGGCGTCTCTCAGGGCGTAGTTTCCCGACATGCCACTCCAAGGGGGAAGAGCATGTAGCGCATCGCCAATGCAAAGAAATGGCAGTCCTTCCGAGTTCGGTGCCGTCAGCGCCAATGTCTCGCCACAAAATGGATGCATACGCATAGGCAACACCCTGGCTCCTTCGATCGAGTCAAAAAGGTCTTGGTATTGCTCTGGAAAGCCCGATAGTTGCTGCTTTGTATATTCTGTCACCCGCTGGAGTGCAGCCGGGTCTCGAGTAATACCGTAAATGCCCTCGAATCCGAGCTCCTCGATAAGTCGATTCGCATCCTCCGAGTGGACCTCAATCCAAATAGTCGCCACCTGATCCGAAGGATCTGCTCCAAATCGCTGCACATTGAGTTGCTCGGTGCCCTTGCCATCTCGGGTGGGCCCGTACAAAGTCAGCGTCCCCTCACCAAGAAGGCGGACAAGCTCGGCGTCTAGGGTCTTTTCCGGTGAATGGATAAGCCCCTGGACGTATGTGGTGCCGGTGTAATGTGCATCCGCCTCAGGAGCAAAGCGAGCGGAGCGCAAGGGTGATCCCGACCCAGACGAGTCGATGACGACGTCGAAACTGCCATTCAATGTAGATCCATCTCTTCCACGGACGTCAATGGATCCATCGTTATTCATCTTCAAGCCCGAAATGTAGGACTCGTAGATTATTTTTGTATGGGAAGCCAGAGCATCGGTGAGGCCGTCAACCATCTTTTTCCGCTCGGTTTCGAGGCTAGGCGAAGCCAGAAATCCCATCTGCTCCTTGCTCACCCCGAGATCGCTGATAAACGGCGGCATTCTGAAAGTGGCTATCGGTCGATCCATATCGTCGACTCGATAGGACATCATGCGATCGCTACGGGGTCTTTGAAACGATTCCAGTTCCACGCCGGCTCGAAGGAGCGCGGCTTGTGCTTCTTCGTCCACATCCCAACCGGAGCCTTGATCGCGGTCAGCGGCGCCTCGTTCGAAGATCGTGATGTCGAACGCTTCGTTATTTGGTGCTTCTCGCCCGAGTATCGAAGCGAGAGTCAGACCGCTGGGACCTCCGCCTACGATGGCGATCTTCATCGTTCTGGTTGCCATGCTCTGAAACGTATTTCAGTTCCGTAGGTGTAGCCACCTGTGTCGGCAAGAGTTCGCGAATTATCTTGTGAGTCCTCGTTACGAGGCAATCGTCGCTCGCACGCCCTCTGGAGGCAGACACCATCGCGCTTAAAGATCCAGACGTCTCGGGTACCCGAAAAGTGGGGTAAATGGCGTCAGTGGCAGGCCATCAAGTCAGTGCCTAAGAGGAATTGCTTTCCAGCTCTCGCTGACCTCGTCGGTAGAGCACCAGAAGGGTAATAGCGACTAGAGGTTGCAAGATGTCGCTTGGGATGGCCCACACGTTGTCAGGTGAAAAGTTATCGTGGATTTCGTACCCCATAATGTGTCCGATTGCGTCGCCACCGTACTGAAAGGTCAGCACTACGACCGAAGCGGTCATCCAACCGTCCCGCAGCTTTGGGAAGGCGCAGCCGATCAAGAGGACGCCCAAAGCGATATCGCCCCACCCAACCTCCCACTGGAACATGGAAGGCGCGTAACCGATTAACTCAGCGAGTTCGGACGAAAGGCTACTGACGTGTAGGAAACCACTGATGACCCCAAATACGCCTGTCACCACCAACATCCACAGCAGCAATAACTCCAGAACTCGATGCTTCGTTCTGCGATTGGGAACCCCGTCTACCAGGACGTGGATGACCCAGCCAACGAGCGTGATCACCCAGGAGACAGTGAAGAAGATCATGCATGGACCTCCACTACCTCGGACTCGATCTTAGAGGAGTGTTTTCTACATTTCCGGATAATGGCGATCGGGGGAGCCGCAAGTCGCCTCCGATTTATTTGCGGAGGCAGCGCCACGGGCGCACCTGTTGTCCGGGGGACGTGTCGCTGGCCGTTGGCAGGGGGTGACGGTGTTCGTAAGTTCGCCGGTGGTGGGGGAGTGGTAGGTATCGCCTGGAAAAGTCTAGTGGCGTTTGGTGAGTAGCTCCGAGCGACGTTGGCGATGACGCCGGCATCCTCGACACCCGATCTGTTCGACGGACATAACCCTCGACCCGTTAGCAGTTGACCGCCGCTGAAGCGTTTATCCGGCTCAACTAGCGGCAAACCCAAGAGTTGGACGACCGGATCAGATTGGCGAGGTTCGGACCAGAGAACCGGCGCGCACTAGAAACCACCTCACTGGATCAGATACGTAGCGACTATCCCGGCCTGCTGTATCCCGATGATCGGTTGTCGTTGAGCGGTGACGGCAACTTCACCCCGGTCGGAGACAGGCGTTCCCGGGTTGCTGGGTATATCGGTTACTGATGGTGGTGAGGTGCCTGCGTTGCGTGATGACGTGCGGTGTTTTTTGCAGTTGAGCTCGCGCAGCTAGTCAGGGCCTATCAGCTGACTACGGGTTGGCACCGGCAATGGTTTTGATCTTTGGCTTGGAGTTCATTTTGAAGCCCGCCCCGCTCTTCGTGACTTTACAAATCACAGCTTTCTTGGACTTAGCACGGCATTTGAACGGACCCACTACTTTTTTCTTACCCTTCTTCAGGACACTCACGTCCTCGGGGGGGTTACTGGCACACTTCAGGCCCTTACATTTCGTCACATCGCCGTTCTTCTTCAACGTAGCGCTCTTGATCTTGTTGCCCAGCGACTCGCAAAGCACCTCGGTAATCGACTTGCTCTTGATCATTTCGCAACTGACCTTGCCGTTCTGTGTCTCAAAGAACTTGTTCTTACCCGCTTGGGCAGGCCCAGCTGCCATCAGTAGCCCACCCATCATGAACACCGCAGCAATCGCGGAGATTAACCGCTTAGATATTTTCAGCATCGCCTCGTCCAGTCCCTAGGTTGACGACTACTCCTCGATGACTGTCGCCTGGTGGCTCGAAGTCTAGGACCCGCAGACCCGCTAGTCATTCCGAAACGCCGAACGTTTTTGTGCGATTGAGCGCCCCTAAAGCCGCAGTTGAACATCCAATACGGCGATGGGTTCGTAAGCGCTAACAAAAAATCAGCGCTGCACTCTGACGGCGGGAAATGATTTCCGCACCGTAGATTGCGCGGGCAGTTCAAAAAAGGGAAAATTATTTAACGATCCAAAACTTCCGCAACGGCTCAGTGACCCGCCAAACGGTATGAATCCCTGCCTCAAACAGCACGACATCTCCAGGTCCTACCTTGAGGGTTTCTTTTCCATTTATCTCAATCTCCGCACGTCCCGTAAGTACCGCGAAAATCTCGTCCGATTCGACGTAGCGAGATTCACCATCGGGGTGATCCCATAAGCCACACTTCACATCGAATGCGTTGGGAAACTCCACATGACCCGTATCAAAGTGCTCTGAAATGACATGGTCTGAGGGCAACGGTGATTTCTTTAGTTGAGTTTCAGACGTTGCAAGGATTCGGCTCGGCATATGTTCAAGATATGGTGAAAGGCCTCATCGAGTCTCGCTGAACTTAGCGTTCATCGAGTGAGATAGATGGAGAATTCATACCCCTGAAACGGGAAGGGAAACCTACGCGCGGAGGCCGAAACAAATGATGCTAGAGCAGGACTAGCTAAGAGGTGAACAGCGCTACTTCGTAAGTCACACCTGAGTCTGGTTGCACGTCCATGGCGATGTCAGTTGGGGCTGCTACCGAGTAACCAATTTTGAAACTAACTTTCTTTCCAGCAGGGATCGGCGTTTGTGGTGGTCCGTTGAAGCCATTTGCGGAATCTGAGATTGGGTCTGCTTCCGCGCCCCCTGCGGTAGCCGAGGTCTTGAACATCACTGGGTCGAAGGCCTCATCCGTTCCGTTGGTAATTGTCACCGTGAAACTTAGTGCTTCCCTGTCGTCCTCATTATTTGCTATTGCGTCAGATGGTTGAAATTTCTCGGGCTTACTGATGGCGACATTGAGGCCGTTAGACCATTCATAGGAACTACCGAAGGTAGTTTGGCCGGTCGGCGGGCTCTCTTCGGAACCGGATCCCGACTCTGGCGAAAGAGTACCTTCAGGGATGGTCGAGGGGGTCTCATCAAGAGTGGGAGTGCCCTGTGTACATGCGCCAAGCACAAACAATGGAATGGCTAGAGATGCAACCAGTAGCCGTTTGAAGGAAAGCATCTTTGGACTCTAATGGATTGAGCCTGGTATTTACTTGTTCTGGTCGGATTATTGATGTCGTTGTGGGGGCCGTTCACTTGAGCTTAGAAGGCAGCGCTGTGCGAGACTGCGTGTTCACTCACGCCATCGTTTGGGCGAATCACCCCATCTATGTGACGGTAGCGGCATTAACTAGTAGCGCGGTGACTGCCACGACAACAACAAGAATCACGAGCTCGAAGGCGACCGTGCGGAGCAATCTTTGACTGGCGATCTCCGCGTCCTTGCCTACGTCAACGGTAGCGACAGAAAGAAGCCCGCCTGCATCACTGGTCTTGGATGGATTCGCATCCATCGACCTCGACGACAAGTCAACATGAATATCGGACTTGAGAAGTGGAAGGAGCCGGAAGTGGTTGTAAGTCCCCATCGCGCTCACGACAGTGACAAGCAGGACTTTGAGCACTAGGAGTTGTCCCCAACTCGTTGTCCAAAGCTGGCTGGGATATTCCAGAATCACCCAGGCCATTGCGGCGCCCGAAAGCCCGACTAGAGCAACGGACAGTGAAGCTAACGAGGAAAAACGAATCGCCATGTAACTTCCGTCGTAACGTTGCTTACTCGTCTTGCGCTGAAACAAAACTATCGTTAGGAATAGCAGCCCTGCCGTCCACGTTGCTGCGGCCAATACATGCGACACATCGCTCACCATGACCAACCATCGCGGCGTGGTTGTCACGGTGTGTCCATCGAACAGGAACGAGATCAGTAGTCCAACCGCACCAACCAGGGCCAGTGGACTTCTGGCCACATCAACAGCCTCAAATGTTTCGCTACTTTCACGAGGTTGTGCCACCGAAGGTGCTACGCGAGTTTTCATGGCCAATCCTGCAATGAGGAGAACAGCACCTACCAGACGCAGAGCGATCGGCCAGACATAGCCATCTTGACCAAGAATCTCTAACACATTCCCGGTCCGAATGGCCGCGAACCAATCTCCTTCTTGACGCAAGGACGAGTCTGCCCAAACTTGGATCAAAGTACCGCCAATGACAACGGCAGCACCTAATCGGACAGTGTTCAAAAGTCGACGCAGTTCGGGCGGTCGACCGGCGATGACGAATACGAGAATTATGAGTCCCCCCACGGAGGTAAGACAGCCCGTAATGACAAATGCAAGCCCCAACCATCGCACCCACTGCGCTGCCACGGGGACAACTTCCGTTAGTGCTTCCTCAAGTTGCGCGGTGCTTGTCGGGGAACTGTCCGCAGGACCACTTGAGGTTCCGGCTTCGACGATGGAGAAGGTAAGTTTCCCACTCTTGGGGTGAGAGTCAGGAGCGGCAACCTTCCACTTGACGCCATAGGCGCCAGATCGAAGTCTTTCGTCGGCCTCAACGACCCAGGTTTGGCCACTATCAGGCGTCGACAGTTGCGTCGTCCGCTGGTTTCCATCTTGGTCGTACAACACGATTCCAGATCCGACTGGCTGGCCAGGATTGGTAAAGGTCAAAGTTATTTTCTTGATGGACTTGTTTAGCTCTGCCTTGTTGGAAGGGGAACTCGACTCAAAATCTAAGTGAGCCTTGGCTGCCCCCACGTGGGCGACGGTCAATATGATCAGAATGGAGAAGCCGACTACCGTAGCTCGTAGTTTGGCAAGCAATCGGGTTGTAGCCACACAACAGGATATTTCACCGGACGATCTTCTGCACGGAACTAGCGAACCTGAAAGGCGCGAACCTGACGGACCAGGACCTGACCAACGCGAACATGTCCGGCGCGGTCATCTGTCTATCCACAATGCCCGACGGCCAGCCGAGCACAGATCCCCAGTGCGTCGACAACTAAAGCGACTCAAGTCCATATAGGGGACATCAACCGCCGTGCGGCCAACTGGCAAGTTCCACCGGGTCGTACCGGGACGGAATTCAGCTCAATCGGGGCCCATAGGTGTGCAAATAGTTGTGCAGAGCCTCGGAATCATCGAGAAACCCGCTAGTACAGGGGGTTTGTGTGGCTCCCGCGACTGGATTCGAACCAGTAACCGTCCGATTAACAGTCGAGAGTCAGTGGTGCTGATACGTCTATGTAGTACCACTTCACCAGGGGATCGGAAGGTTCTTGTGCGTTGTGTACGCAGTCGTGTGATGGTTCGCGTGACAAATATGTGACAAGTTTCCGGACGATCGGAATCGTATGTAGCCGGATCGATGCGTACACCGTCGGGTTCGGTGAAGCTGTCGATGAGGTCATCCAGGTGTTGCGG
>PAAU01000018.1 GCA_002699445.1 Micrococcales bacterium
ACGAGTTTGCCTGGAGAAATGGCGGCAGCGTTGAAGAAGAGCACTGCGAAGAAGAGCACTGCGAAGAAGAGCGCTGTGAAGAAGAGCACTGCGAAGAAGAGCGCTGCGAAGAAGAGCGCTGCGAAGAAGAGCACTGCGAAGAAAGCGAAGTAGCCCAGCTAGGGGGGCCGTGCGCAAACGTGTGCGCAACGCGTGAAGATAGACCCCGCCCAGCCGCACGACCTTGGCCGTTGCAGGAGAGGGTCGAGGTCGTCGCCTGAAGATTCCCGGCCGCAATTCTTCAGAGGGACACGCGCGACTACTTGACCGATCTGAACGAGGAATGGGGCTAGGCTACCGAACACACGTTCGATCAGGAAGGTGCGCCGTGCGGGTTCTCGGAGTTGATCCAGGTCTTACTCGTTGCGGAATGGCAGTAGTCGAGGCGTCATCCGGCAGGCGAGTTGCGATGGTGAGCGTCACGGTTGTCCGAACCCCAGCGAGTGACGATCTTGGGTTGCGTCTGCATGAGATCCACCAGCAGGCAGTCGCAGTGATTGAGTCTGAGTCGCCTGACGTTGTCGCGGTAGAACGAGTTTTTTCCCAACACAACACAAAGACCGCGATGGGCACAGCTCAAGCGGCGGCGGTCGTCATGCTCGCGGGAGTCCAAGCTGGTTTACCAGTGGCGAGCCATACGCCTAGCGAGGTCAAAGCGGCAGTAACTGGGTATGGCAATTCTGACAAAGAGCAAGTGGCTGCGATGGTGATGCGATTGCTGCGTTTGGGGGAGCGGCCTCGACCGGCCGATGCAACAGATGCGTTGGCATTAGCCATCTGTCACGCGTGGCGAGCTCCGTTGAGCAGACGTCTAAAGGAGGTAGGGGTGTGATCGAATTTGTTCGAGGTGAAGTGAGTCAGCTTGCCGCGACCCATGTTGTAGTGGATATGGGTGGTATCGGTATTCGACTTGAAGCGACCCCGGGAACAATTGCTGACTTACGAACTGGCGACACTCGACAGATCCCTGCTTCATTGGTGATCAGGGAAGACGCTTGGACTCTCTACGGTTTTCAGGACCGTGAAGAGCGAGAGATTTTCGAGACGGTTCAGTCGGTGAGCGGAGTTGGGCCTCGGACTGCTCTCGCTCTCGTAGGTACGTTAGCTGCTGAAGGTTTGCGTCAAGCAGTGTCGACTGGGGATGAACGGGCACTAATGAAGGTTCCGGGCATCGGCAAAAAGGGTGCGCAGCGCATTCTATTGGAGTTGGCCGATCGGATTGGTCCACCAGCCAACCAGCAAGCCGGTGAATCTCCGGGCCCCGACAATGGAGTGCGGGAAGCTGTTTCATCGGGTTTGGTGTCGCTGGGCTGGTCGGCGCGCGACGCTGAAGCGGCGATCAGGGAGATTGGTCAACGGGAACCGGATTTGCTGAACAAGGGACCCGTGGCAGTAGCCCTTCGCGCGGCACTACGAGAGTTACAACGATGAGTACTGAGCGGATTGTCAGCCCCGAGGTAGAGCCCGGCGAATCTGCCGTGGATTCAGCGCTTCGTCCGACTCAATTGACCGATTTCACGGGGCAACCGCGTGTCCGTGATCAGCTGGATCTGGTCCTCACTGCGGCGCGCCAACGCGGCCGTGCGCCGGATCACGTGTTGCTAAGCGGGCCGCCTGGGTTGGGCAAGACCACTCTGGCGGGAATCATCGCTGCCGAACTTGAAGTACCCCTGCGAATCACAAGTGGGCCGGCTTTGCAGCATGCCGGAGACTTAGCTGCGATCCTGACCAGTTTGCAGCCGGGTGAGGTACTTTTCCTTGACGAGATTCATCGGACTTCTCGCGCTGCTCAGGAACTGCTCTATATCGCTATGGAGGACTTTCGCGTAGACGTTGTTGTCGGAAAAGGGCCCGGCGCAACGGCGGTACCTCTCGATTTGGAGCCATTCACTCTGGTCGGTGCCACTACTCGAACCGGACTTCTGCCCGGACCGTTGCGAGATCGTTTCGGCTTTACTGGACATCTGGATTTTTACGAGCAAGCAGATTTGGCCCACATCTTGGAGAGGTCGGCAACATTGCTAGGGGTGACGGCCGATTCGGACGGAATCAAAGAAATCGCTGGCCGTAGTCGCGGCACCCCGCGGGTAGCCAACCGCTTGCTGAGACGAGTGCGGGACTACGCCGAAGTGCACGGTGACGCCACGATAGACCTGGCTACGGCAGTGGCGGCACTAGAACTCTACGAAGTCGACCGCTTGGGCTTGGATCGGTTGGATAGGGCAGTCCTGGATGCGCTCATCCGGAGATTCGGTGGGGGACCGGTTGGCCTGAATACGCTCGCCATTGCGGTTGGCGAGGAGAGCGAAACGGTGGAAACCGTCGCGGAACCGTTCTTGGTGCGACTTGGTTTTTTGAGTCGAGGACCTAGGGGGCGGGAAGCGACTCCGGCAGGTTGGCAGCACCTCGGGGTGACGCCACCAGCGCCAAAACAGACCCAACTCGCGATCTCTGAAGGGGACCTGCCGCAGTAGCCGGGTATGACTAGGTAGGGTGTAGCGATCGCTCTATGTAGGAGGTTCGGTGGCTGCTCCGCAGTATCGACCAGGCAAGTATCTAATTTTGATGCTGGTTCTTGTCCTTGGTCTGACGGTGTGGGCGTTTTTGCCTGGAGAAAACAACTCCCGGACCCCGCGGCTCGGACTAGATCTACGCGGCGGCACACAGGTTATTCTCGATCCGCAGCCTATTACTGAAGGATCCGAGGTAACCGAAGACCAGTTGCAGCAGTCGGTCGAAATTATTCGACAACGAGTCAATGGCGTTGGTGTTGCCGAGGCGGATATCAGTATTCAGGGCGCGGGCAACAATGCGGTCATTGTTGTGTCCGTGCCAGGAGTGACTCAGGACCGGATCGTCGAGCTCGTCGGTCGAACGGCTCTTCTCGATTTCCGTGCGGTAGAAAATATTCTGGATCCAACCCCCGTCACCAGTGATGAAGCTGCGGCGGATAGTGAAAACAACACCAGTAACAACAACAAAAATAACAAGAAGAACAACAACGGTTCCAACGATCAGTCGGATACGACGGCCTCCACCCCGGATGCAGATGCAGATGCAGACGCCGATAGCGATACCGTCGAGACCGGCGACCAAGGTGCCGAAATTGTTCAATCCAAGAACAACAATGCCCAGTTCCAGCAGGATTTATTGGCGTTAGATTGCACCGATCCAAAGAATCAGGCAGGCGGAACACCAGATGATCCGGAACAGTGGTTGGGCACCTGTGACCGGGATGGTGCTGCCAAGTATTTGCTCAAACCCGCCTTTATCCGTGGAACGGAAATCAACACTGCCGCGGCGCAGTTGCCACAGCAGGGAGCAGGTGGCTGGGTAGTCACCCTGTCTTTTAATAGTGAGGGCGCGAACAAGCTCGCGGAGATCTCCGGCGAGTTGGTGAACCTACCCCCTCCGACTAACCAGTTCGCCATCGTTTTGGATGGTGTGGTCGTTTCCGCCCCGTCATTCGAGGATCAGATTCTGGGTGGCGAGGCCCAAATATCTGGCAACTTCACGATTGAAGAGGCAGAGGACCTGGCAAACGTGCTGAAGTTTGGTGCGTTGCCGGTGACCTTGCAGGTGCAACAGGTCGAGAGTATCTCCGCGACCGTGGGTGAGGGCTATCTGCAGGCAGGTATCCTGGCAGGCATCATCGGATTGGTTCTGGTGGGTGCTTGGCTTACCTTCTACTACCGAATCTTGGGAATCATCTCGGCGTTCAGCCTACTGATCGCCGGTTGGATGACCTACTGCTTGTTCGTAATATTAGGAAATACGATTGGCTTTACGCTGACTCTGGCTGGAGTGGCCGGCGCGATCGTATCCATCGGTATTACTGCCGATTCGTTCATTGTCTATTTCGAGCGAATACGAGACGAAATTCGCGACGGGAAATCTCTCAAACGTTCGGTTGATGAAGGCTGGGTTCGGGCTCGCCGGACCCTGCTGGCGGCGGATTTTGTGTCCATTTTGGCGGCGGCGGTTTTGTACTTCCTCAGTGTGGGCAACGTCCGTGGCTTTGCTTTTGCCCTGGGTCTCACCACGTTGATGGACATCGTTGTTGCCTTCTGGTTTACGCGTCCCAGCGTCACTTCGTTGGCTCGCACAGCCTGGATGCAACGTGGCAGCAGTTTCACGGGTCTGTCGCCCAAGCGGCTAGGAGTTGAATCACTCGCGGGTACTAGACGTGAACGTGGCAGCACCGGCAGGGCTCGCAGCCGTGCAACAGCCGGCAGCAGCAGTACTGGTTCCGGGTCGGAGGTCTGAGTCCATGTCAGGTGTCGGTAATTTCGCCCAGAGGTTGTATTCCGGTCGAGTCAGTTACAACTTCGTCGGTCGACGAAAGATGTGGTACGCCATCTCGGGGATCATTCTTGCGATCACTTTGGGTTCGCTGGTGTTCCGCGGTCTCAATCTAGGTATTGAGTTCCGTGGTGGTTCCGAATTTCAGGTCGCAAGCGCGCAATGCTCCGTGCAGCAAGCACAGGACACGACGAATTCGATCGTCGACGGGCAGGCTGTTGTCACACAGCTAGGTGATGGGACATTGCGGATTCAAACGCAAGAAGTACCTCCAGCTGTCAGTGATGAGGTCACGCAGGCTTTAGGACCTGTCTGTGGGGTGGAAGCGACTGATATCAAGATTCAGATCGTGGGTCCGACTTGGGGCGCCAACGTGAGCCAAAAGGCATTGCAGGGGCTTATTGTCTTTTTGATCTTGGTGACTATTTTCCTCTCTATTTACTTCGAGTGGCGAATGGCAGTCGCTGCCCTCGTCGCTCTAGCCCACGACCTCATCATCACCATTGGCGTCTACTCGTTGCTGGGCTTTGAAGTGACCCCTGCGACAGCTATCGGGGTGCTGACCATCTTGGGCTACTCGTTGTACGACACTGTGGTCGTATTCGACAAGGTCAGAGAAAACACCCAGGGAGTGCTGGGTCAAAGTCGACTGACCTACTCCGAATCGGCCAACCTTGCTGTCAACCAAAGCTTGATTCGTTCGATTAACACCTCGATCACTACATTGCTCCCAGTCGGCGCAATCCTCTTCGTGGGTGCCTGGATTTTGGGTGCCGGAACCTTGAAGGATTTGGCACTGGCACTCTTTGTGGGTATCGCCGCAGGAACGTATTCCTCGATCTGTGTGGCGACGCCGATACTGGCTCAGCTGAAGCAACGAGAGCCGGAAGTCCAGGCACTCGAGCGTCGCGTCGAGGCTCGACGGAAGAAGAGCGAAGATCCCTCCGAGATTGGAAAGCAGGACACCGTAGTCGCGGTTTCCGAAGGTTTGGGGGAGAGTCGCAGTGTCTCGGAATCCACTGTGCGTAATCAGCCCAAACGAGAAACTCGGTCGAAGCGAAAACGCTAGCTGGGCAACCAGCCAGCCGGTCGGCATCTACAGCCCACTCGTGAGTTCCTGCGTACACTGCAGGTAGGAGGCGCTGTGACCGATCAGTCCACGACATCATCCGGCGGTTTTGACCCTGTCGCTTCGATGCAGGCTGCCACGGAACAGATGTCTCGACTACGAGATCGAATCTCACGACTGACACCGGGTGGTCGAAGTGGATATCCCGAACTAGAGCCGCTTTTCCGAACCCTGAAGCGGTACCACCCCCGAAGTGATCTTCGGCTTCTCGAGCGAGCGTACGAGACAGCCGATCTGTGCCATCGTGATCAACTCCGTCGCTCAGGAGAGCCCTACATCACGCATCCATTAGCGGTGGCCATCATTCTGGCGGAACTCGGCATGACTGGGCCAACTCTCGCCGCGGCTCTGCTGCACGACACTGTGGAAGACACTGAGTACAGCCTCGAGGCCTTGACCGAGGATTTTGGGGCAGAAATTGGGGCTCTAGTTGACGGTGTAACCAAGCTGGATCGAGTTACCTATGGCAAGGCCTCCGCCGCGGAAACCGTCCGCAAGATGGTCGTCGCTATGGCCCAAGACATTCGCGTGTTGGTCATCAAGCTGGCGGATCGTCTCCATAATATGCGGACGATCAGTTGGCTCCCCGAGGCGAAGCAGCAGAAAAAGGCCACCGAGACTTTGGAGATCTTTGCCCCGCTCGCACATCGACTGGGCATGAATACGCTCAAGTGGGAGCTGGAGGACTTGGCGTTTGCGACCCTTCAGCCCAAGGTCTATGACGAAATCGTGAAGCTGGTCGCTCAGCACGCGCCTGCTCGCGATGAGCAACTCAATCGAGTTATCGGTGATCTTGATATCGATTTCCGGGACTCACGGATCAAGGCTGTGGTGACGGGACGTCCGAAGCACTACTACAGCGTTTACCAAAAGATGGTTATCCGTGGTCGTGAGTTTAAAGACATCTATGACCTAGTTGGCGTGCGGATTTTGGTGGACACGGTTCGAGATTGCTACGGCGTTCTCGGAGTCGTTCACTCGCGATGGAGCCCAGTTCCCGGGCGATTCAAGGACTACATCGCGATGCCGAAGTACAACATGTACCAATCGCTGCACACTACGGTGATCGGCCCTGAAGGTAAGCCGGTGGAGTTGCAGGTGCGCACTCATCAGATGCACCGAGCGGCCGAGTTTGGAGTGGCGGCTCATTGGCGTTACAAGTCCGGCGGCGTGCCGAATAAGAGTGGGCCTGATGATTTGGCCTGGGTCAGTCAGTTACTGGAGTGGCAGCGCGATACCGAAGATCCAGATGAGTTCCTCGATTCGCTGCGTTATGAACTGCGGAGCAACGAAGTATTCGTTTTCACCCCGGACGGCGACGTTATCGCGCTGCCAACGGGAGCAACACCTATCGACTTCGCCTACTCGGTTCATACCGAGGTGGGGCATCGCTGCGTTGGAGCCCGAGTGAATGGTCGCCTAGTGGCGTTGGAATCGACGCTCAACAACGGCGACGTCATAGAAATTTTCACCAGTAAGGATGAGAACTCTGGGCCCAGCCGCGACTGGCTTCAGTTTGTCAAAAGCCCACGCGCTAAGACGAAGATCAAGTCCTGGTTCTCGAAAGAGCGACGCGAAGAAGCGATTGAACGAGGAAAAGAAGCGCTCAACCGCGCCATGAGGAAACGCAATCTTCCAATTAGGGAAGTCCTGACACCAGAGGTGTTGGCCGAGATTGCACACGATTTACGGCTGAGCGACGTGTCGGCGCTGTATGCCGAGATCGGTGAGAGTCGGATGTCGGCCGACTCTGTGGTGAAGCGACTCGTGGAGCAAGTGGGTGGTCTCGACGAGGTTGAGTCGGCGGGTGAGGTAGTCACTAAGCCCAAGCCCCGCCCGGTTGGCGACCCGGGAGTAATAGTTGCCGGAGATCCCGACGTTTGGGTGAAGTTGGCTCGATGCTGTACACCGGTGCCAGGAGACGCCATTTTGGGCTTCGTTACCCGTGGTTCTGGGGTGTCGGTGCACCGAACTGATTGCGTAAACGCGAGTCATCTAGAACTGCAAGATAACCGGATCGTTGATGTTGAATGGGCACCGACTGAATCTTCGGTGTTCCTGGTCAATATCCAAGTTGAGGCTTTGGATCGGGCGGGTTTACTCTCCGATGTCACGCGAGGCCTCAGTGAGCAGCACGTAAACATTTTGAGTGCTTCGGTCACTACAACCAAGGACCGGCTGGCTCTCTCGAAATTTAGTTTTGAGATGGCTGAGCCGCATCATTTGGGGGCGCTACTTCGTGCTGTCCGGCGGATCGAGGGTGTCTACGACGCCTATCGGGTCTAGGGCTAGTCCTGCGAATACTCTGACAGGGCACCTTCAGCTGCAGCGAGCAGAGCCCTTGCTGACTCCAACGCAGACGTGGCTTTAGCGACGGCTCCGATATCCCCGGACTCCTCCGCTGCGGCTAGCTCTTCCTCGCGTTTGGCCACCGAGGTGCGGAACGTATTAGTAGTTGACTCCGCCAGTGCTCGCGCTGCCGGATCAGTGCGCTTCCAGCGCTCCTGTTCCGAGTCGCGGATCTTGCGCTCCGCTGCGCGCAGTCGCTTTTCGATCTTCCCTTTGGCGTCGCGCGGCACGTAGCCGATCTGATCCCACTGGTCCATCAGCTCACTGAGTTTGCGACGAGCTGCCTGTGGGTCGCTCACCGGAAAGAGCGCGTCGACCTTTGCAAGGATGGCTTCCTTAGCTTCAAGATTCTTTTTCTCCTCATCATCCCGTTCAGAGAACACCGCTTTTCGCGCATCAAAAAAAGTGTCTTGTGCGGCGCGAAACTCTTGCCACAGTCGATCTTCTTGATCTCGGTTTGCTCGCGGCGCAGCCTTCCATTCAGTCATCAGGTCGCGGTAGGCGCGGGCAGTTGTCGCCCAGTCAGTTGAGCTAGACAAGGCCTGAGCGCGACGGATGATGTCGTCTTTTACTACGATCGCTTCGGCGCGTTGCTCATCGAGTTGGGCAAAATGCTGACGACGAGCTTTATCAAAAGCTGAGCGAGCCGCCCGGAATCGTTCCCATTGTTTCTGCTCCGAGGCTTTGTCGAAGCGGGGAAGTGCCTTCCATTCATCCAGTAACTGTCGAAATTTCTGCCCAGTTGATTTCCATTGCTGGGAGTTGGCCAAGGCTTCAGCCTCTTCAGCAATTTTGTTGCGACGAGATGATGCATCCGCTCGAGCCTGCTGCTTTTCCTCAGCGAGTTCAGTTTTGCGGATACCAGCTAGCTCGATCAGTTGGTCAGCTTTAGCGCTCAACGCCGGCAGGTCACCGAGGAAAGTGGGTTCAGTCACTGCTAGCTTGATCCGATCGGCCAAGGCCACGGCATCGTCTGGTTTTGCTTGCCCCTTTTTCAACCGGGTTCGCATCAAGTCCAGCTCGACGATCAGATCCTGGTATCGACGTGTGAAGTATGCCAGACCGGCCTGGGGGTCACCAGCAGCCCATTGACCGATTGACCGTTCACTTCCATCGGGCATACGGACGTAAACGGTGCCATCGTCGTCCATTCGTCCCGGCGCAGACTCACCCATTACTCACTCCGTTCGGCTCTAATCGCTTTTAGGCCTGATCAGAAGACTAGCCAGTTCAGTAAGAAACCACTTGTGGTGAGTAGGACTAACGAGATGATCACAACCCACGCAACGATTTTCGTCCGATCGGCCTTCTTGTCTTCATGAGTCCGACGCGCCTCTTGCCGTTCATGCTTTTCTCGGGAGAGCCGACGCTCGCGCTTGTTACTGCTTGCCATGGCACCTCCTGTGATGCTCGATAGTGTAGTCAAGCCCCTGCCCCAGCCTGGGCACATCACCCCGAGTAAGTAGTGGCTACCCTTGCTGTGTGCTCGTGACTGGATTTCCTGCTGGCCCATTTGGGACGAACTGCTATGTGATCGCGCCTGAGAAGGGTAGCGAGTGCATCATCGTGGACCCTGGCATGGACGCCGTTGACGGTGTCCGTCAAGTTATCGGTGATAACCGGTTGCGACCGGTGGCAGTGCTGTTAACGCACGGGCATCTGGATCACACCTGGTCAGTGGTGCCGATAGCCCAGGGTTACGGTATTCCCGCGTTTATCCATTCGAATGACGATTACATGCTGTCTGACCCGACAACGGCACTTTCCCCGGATATGCAACATCTGTTGCGGCAGATGTCGGGTGAGGAGCTCAATTTGGAGCCCGAGGATTTGCGTCCCCTGCGCAATGGCGAACAGCTTAACTTAGCTGGTATCGATCTGGACGTGACTCACGCGCCTGGGCACACTCCGGGATCTGTCGTCTTCACTCGTCAGCCAGACCAAGACTTACCTCCCCTGATGTTTTCCGGTGACGTGCTGTTCGCTGGCTCCATCGGCCGGACTGACCTGCCCGGCGGCGACCACAACCAAATGATGTCCTCACTTCGCGATGTGATCCTCCCGCAGGCCGATGACATGGTGGTCTTGCCCGGGCATGGACCGCAAACCACGATCGGAGACGAGCGTGGCGTCAACCCGTTTCTAAGGGACGTGGCCGACAGCCCGCGCCCGCCGAGGAAGGGCATGTGAGCGATCAGCTATCCGCCCCCAAGGGGGTTCCGGAGTATCTGCCGCCCCAATCGGCTGAGTTCATGGCCGTTCGGGAAGGCTTAGCGGCGCCAGCCCAGTTGGCGGGGTACCAGTACATCGAGTTGCCCATTTTTGAGGATTACAACCTCTACTCGCGAGGTGTCGGTGAGTCCACCGATGTGGTGAGCAAGGAAATGTATACCTTTACCGACCGCGGTAACCGTTCCTTTGCGCTGCGTCCGGAAGGTACCGCCGGTGTGATTCGCTCGGTGATCCAACATGGGCTCCATCGCGGGCAGTTGCCAGTGAAGTTGTATTACGCAGGACCATTCTTTCGAGCTGAGCGGCCCCAGAAAGGGCGTTATCGGCAGCTGCAACAGGTGGGATTGGAAGCGATTGGATCCGACGATCCCGCGTTAGACGCTGAAGTTATCGCCATCGCTGATCAGGGCTTCCGAGACTTGGGTCTGACGCAATATCAGCTGTTGTTGAACACGTTGGGCTGTGCCGATTGTCGACCCGGCTACCGAGTGGCGTTGACCGAGTTTTTAATGCGGCTGGACCTGGATGAGGCCACTCGCGAGCGTGTTCAACTGAATCCGCTTCGAGTGCTCGATGACAAGCGAGATGAAGTCCAACAGCAACTGAACGATGTCCCGCTAATGATCGACTATCTGTGTCAGGCCTGTCAGGAACACTACGACCAGGTACGGCAGTACTTGCGACTGCACGGGGTGCAATGGCGAGAACAACCCCGTCTGGTACGCGGTCTTGACTACTACACCCGAACAACATTCGAATTCAGTCATGATCTGTTGGGCGCACAATCTGGAATTGGCGGCGGAGGACGTTACGACGGATTGATGGCTCAGCTGGGGGGCCCAGAGTTGCCAGGTATTGGTTATGGCGTCGGCACGGATCGGACGCTGCTGGCGCGCGAGGCGGAGGGATTGCCATCGCTTGGCGCGGCTCCGGCGATGGTCTATGGGATCGGACTGGGCGATATCGCTCGGGAGCGAGTCACTCAGCTGGTCACCGGACTTCGGAATGCAGGGATTAGCGCCGATATGGCGTTTGGTGGTCGGGGGCTGAAAGGCGCGATGAAAGCAGCCGATCGCTCGGGAGCTCGCTGGGCCGCCATTATCGGGGACGACGAAGCGGCGGCCGGAACAGTCCAACTCAAGGATCTTGGCTCCGGAGAACAACAAGAAATCAACTCAGACCAGGTTTCAACATTTCTACTGAACCAACGATCGAAAGAAGATAATCATGCTGCGCAGTGATGAAGCGGGGAGACTTGGTGAAGGTAATATCGGTCGGGAAGTAATTCTTGCGGGTTGGATCGGGCGACGCCGTGACCACGGTGGGATTGCATTCTTGGATCTTCGGGATGCCTCTGGAGTGGCTCAGGTAGTCGTCCACGATCCAGAGGTAGCGAGCCCGCTGCGTAACGAGTTCTGTATTCGGGTAATCGGTAAGGTGCATCGTCGTCCAGCGGGCAATGAGAATCCGGAATTGTCTACCGGGGCTGTGGAGGTATTTGCTGACACCGTGGAGGTTCTTTCAGAATCTGAAGCGCTCCCATTCCCGATTGATGAGCACCTTCAGGTTGGCGAGGAAGCCCGGCTGCGTTGGCGGTATCTGGATTTACGCCGTCCCGAACCGGCAGCTGCATTGCGAATGCGTAGCGAGGTCAATCGTGTCGCCCGCAATGAGTTGGCGGCCAGAGACTTCGTTGAAGTCGAAACGCCTACCTTGACTCGATCGACGCCGGAGGGTGCTCGCGACTTTTTAGTCCCGGCTAGGCTCTCGCCGGGACATTGGTATGCGCTGCCGCAGTCGCCACAATTGTTCAAACAGCTGTTGATGGTGGCCGGTATGGAGCGCTACTACCAGATAGCGCGCTGTTATCGCGATGAGGACTTCCGCGCCGATCGTCAGCCGGAGTTCACCCAACTCGATATCGAGATGTCTTTCGTAGATCAAGAAGATGTTATAGAGGTGGGGGAGGGAGTGGTTGGTGCCCTTTGGGCCCAGGTTGCTGGGTACGAAATCGGTGAGATCCCTCGCATTACCTACGCGGATGCAATGTCCCGATTCGGTTCGGACAAACCGGATTTGCGGTTCGATCTCGAACTGGTGGAGCTCACGGGTTTCTTCTCCGACACGCCATTTCGAGTCTTTCAGGCCGACTACGTTGGAGCAGTAGTGATGCCTGGTGGTGCGTCCCAGCCCCGTCGCACCCTCGATGCCTGGCAAGAGTGGGCCAAACAGCGCGGGGCAAGAGGCCTGGCCTATGTCTTGGTAGCCGATGATGGCGAGTTGGGTGGTCCGGTAGCCAAGAACCTGAGTGAGGAAGAGCGACAAAATCTGGCTGAAACGGTCGGAGCAAAACCCGGCGATTGCATTTTCTTCGCAGCTGGGGAAGTGGCTCCAGCTCGTGCTCTTCTCGGTGCCGCGCGGGTGGAAATCGCGGAGCGACTCGAACTATTCGATCCGGCCGAGTGGTCCTTTGTGTGGGTGATGGATGCACCGATGTTTGAACAGATCGATGACGGTAAGGGTGGCAAGGTCTGGACTGCGGTACATCATCCGTTTACGTCACCCAATGCCGATTGGATCGACACATTCGAGGATTCTCCTGGTTCGGCGCTCGCCTGGGCCTATGACCTGGTCTGCAATGGAAACGAAATTGGTGGCGGCTCGATTCGTATTCATCAGGGGCAGGTTCAACAGCGAGTGTTCCAGGTCCTTGGGATGACGGAAGAAGACGCTACCGAAAAGTTTGGGTTTCTCCTCGAGGCCTTCCGCTACGGTCCGCCACCGCATGGAGGTATCGCCTTCGGTTGGGATCGGATCTGCATGCTGCTCGCCGGTGCTAACAGTCTGCGGGAGGTTATTGCATTCCCCAAGACCGGTGGTGGTGCGGACCCGTTGACTGATGCCCCCGCACCGATTACGGCGGAACAGCGTGAGGACGCCGGTATCGATGTGGTGCCAGAAGACGAGGCGGATGCGGTCGAGGGGAATCGGCCCGGCCGAACGGTCCTCCCTGATCGGAAACGCAACTAATCGATGTCGCTGTTTGAGGCTTCCGGCTCTGCTCATCAACCGTTAGCGACCAGGATGCGACCCACCGGGTTGCAAGAGGTACTGGGTCAGCCGCAGGCTATTAGTTCTGGATCGCCGCTGACTGAATTGATCGCCGGTTCCGGAGGGTCATCGGTCTTGCTGTGGGGGCCACCGGGAACGGGTAAAACTACGCTGGCGCGGTTGGTCGCAACCGAGCGTGGCGCGAACTTTCGGGAACTATCTGCGGTCTCCGCCACGATCAAAGATGTACGTGCCGTCGTGGAAGAGGGGCAACGAAATCGAGAGTTGTACTCCCGAGACACTGTGTTGTTCATTGATGAGATTCATCGATTCAGTAAGACGCAGCAAGACGCTCTACTTCCAGCCGTCGAAAATGGTTGGATCATTTTGGTCGGAGCTACGACCGAGAATCCGTCCTTCGCGGTTATCCCCGCCTTACTGAGTCGAAGTCTTCTGGTCCCACTACGTCCGTTAGAACTCCACGACTTACTCCAGTTGATTCACCGGGCACTTGTGGATCCGCGCGGCCTAGATGGAGATGTTCAACTATCTGAGGATGCGGCCGAGTTGATTGCCCGAATGGCAGGTGGAGACGCGCGGAGAGCACTGACCACGTTGGAAGCCGCCGTCGCCATCAGTGAAGGTGATCAGATTGAGATAGCCGGAGTGGAACAGGTCCTGCAGCAGGCGGCCCCCAGATACGACCGGGAAGGCGATCGGCATTACGACATCACCAGTGCCTTGATTAAAAGCATCCGAGGCAGTGACGTCGATGCTGCGTTGCACTATTTGGCCATCATGTTGTCAGCAGGCGAAGACCCACGGTTTATTTCACGCCGATTGGTGATTCTCGCTAGCGAGGACATCGGTATTGCCGATCACACTTCCTTGTTGGTCGCTACCGCGGCTCACCAAGCGGTATCCTTCATTGGTCTCCCTGAGGCTGGTTACGCCCTAGCGCAGGCAACCATTCACATGGCACTGGCACCCAAGTCAAACTCCGTCAAACTGGCCTTACAGGCAGCGATTCGAGACGTATCAGAAGGTCGAACTGGACCGGTCCCAGCTGCACTCCGGGATGATTCCACAGCTAGCGCTCGCGCTGAAGGCGCCGGGCAGGGGTATGCCTACCCCCACAACTTTCCGAACGGCATTGTGGCGCAGCAATATGCCCCCGACGCAGTCGTGGGCACTGATTACTATCAGCCGACGCAACACGGCGCAGAGCAACGGGCCGCAGAGACGATCCGCCTCATCCGGCAACGCCTTTCAGAACAGGGCGGTACATAGCAGATTGACCGCGGGGCACGGGGAAACTCGGATATCGAAACTCTCCGCAACCTCCAAGAAACAGATCCCTGCTCGCAGCTTTCCGCTGTCCCTTGGCATTAGCCAGGAGAGCGCTAGCGGTCCGCTTTATGGCCTAAGCGGTGGTACAGGAAGGCATCAGCACTGAGGTAGCCTCGTGTTCGGGAAGGTAGGAGATGTCATGAGCAGGCTTTTGTGGGTGGGAATCGGAGCCGCCGGCGGAATTTACACCTATCGGCGTGGTCAGCGAGCGTGGGATCGCGCTAAGGAGCGGGGTTGGAGTGGAACTGCGTCAGTGCTGCTGTCGGCGACGGCGTCGGCGCTTCAGACGGCTAGACTGCAACTGATCGAACAAGATGCTGCTCGAAACGCCCAACAGCAACTGACCCTGACGCCTACGCACACCACGACCACCGTGACTGAAGCGGGCACGTCTCACGATGCGATTCCACCGTCGCGGTCGTCCCGGACTCGGCCCACTGTCACACTGGGCTAATGGAATCAGCTGAGATCCGGTCGCGCTTTCTGCAGTTCTTCGCAGACCGTGGCCATACGGTTGTACCTTCGGCGTCACTTCTGCTGGACGATCCAACCCTACTCTTTGTGAATGCGGGCATGGTGCCGTTCAAACCCTATTTCTTGGGTGAGGCGCCACCGCCCTATCCTCGAGCCACTTCAGTTCAGAAGTGCGTCCGAACCTTGGATATCGAGGAGGTGGGTAGGACAACCCGACATGCTTCCTTCTTCCAGATGGCCGGAAATTTTTCGTTCGGTGATTACTTCAAAGCCGAGGCGATCCCATTCGCTTGGGAACTTCTGACGAACTCGCAGGCTACCGGTGGGTACGGATTTGATCCCGAACGTATCTGGGTGACCGTTTACCAGGATGATGACGAGGCAGCTGATATCTGGCGCCAAGATGTGGGTGTGCCGGCCGAGCGAATACAGCGCCGCGGCCAAGCTGACAACTATTGGTCGATGGGAGTCCCAGGGCCCTGCGGACCATGCTCGGAAATTTACTTTGATCGAGGTCCAGAGTTCGGCAAGGAGGGCGGTCCGGTAGTAGATGAGGACCGTTTCTTGGAAGTATGGAACCTGGTCTTCATGCAAAATGAGCGCGGCGAAGGGCCGGCTAAAGAGGATTATCCGATTGTGGGGGATCTACCCGCTAAGAATATCGACACCGGTATGGGTCTCGAGCGAATGGCTGCCCTCCTGCAAGGCGTGGACAACATTTATGAGATTGATACCACCCGAATCATCTTGGATCAGGCTATGGCGATCACAGGGGCCAAGTACGGTGCAGATGCAGATCGTGATGTGTACCTGCGAGTCGTGGCCGATCACGCTCGGACGTGCACTTTCTTGATTGCCGATGGGGTTGTGCCTGGCAATGAGGGCCGAGGCCATGTTCTTCGCCGGCTGATGCGTCGAGTGGTTCGCAACATGCGGCTACTAGGGGCAACAGAGCCTGTTATGTCGCGACTGGTTGATGCCACTGTCCGTTCTATGTCGCCGCAGTATCCGGAGCTAGAACGAGAGCAGAGTCGGATCGACTCGGTTTCGAGTTCGGAAGAAGACGCCTTTCTCCGAACCTTGAAGAGCGGTACCCAGGTTTTCGACCTCGCGGTGGGTCAAAGTCGGCAAGGTGGCACGCTCAGCGGTGAGCAAGCATTCCAGCTTCACGATACCCACGGCTTTCCCATTGAGCTGACGCTGGAAATGGCGGCTGAAGAGGGTTTGGCAGTCGATGAGGTGGGCTTTAGGCGACTCATGACTGAACAGCGAGAACGCGCAAAAGCCGATGCGCGGTCACGTAAGGCGGGACTGACGCCGGCTACGACCTATCGATCCGTTCTGGAGCGCTCCGGGAGCACAGACTTCACCGGCTATGTGGAAACAAACACGCAAGGCTCGGTAGTGGGGCTACTTCGCGACGGCGAAGATGTGCTGGAGGTTATCCAAGGCGACGAGGTGGAAGTTGTATTGGACCGGACTCCGTTCTATGCCGAAGGTGGCGGTCAACTCGGCGACCACGGCCGCATCGTGGCAGAGGATGGGTCCCTCATTGATGTCTACGATGTCCAGAGCCCGGTTCCGGGCCTGTTCGTGCATCGCGGCACAGTGGCGCAGGGGGAGTTTAGACGTGGGGACACTGCGCTGGGCGAGATCGACCTCAGCCGTCGCAAGGGAATCAGCCGAGCTCACACGGCAACGCACATGATTCATAAGGCTTTTAGGGAGATGCTAGGGAATACCGCGACCCAGATGGGATCGGAGAACGCTCCCGGAAGATTGCGTTTCGATTTCCCCAGTCCCGAGCCAGTGCCCGCGTCCGTGCTTGCCGACGCCGAGGCGCTGGTCAACGATGTCCTGCAAGATGATCTCCAAGTGTCAGCCGCTCATATGTCGCAAGACGAGGCGGTATCGCTGGGCGCAATGGCGCTATTCGGTGAGAAGTACGGTGAAGTCGTACGCGTAGTTTCCGTTGGCGACTGGGCGCACGAGTTGTGTGGCGGCACTCACGCTGGGACAAGTGGTCAGCTGGGTGTGGTGAAGTTTCTGTCGGAGTCCTCCATTGGTGCGGGTGTGCGACGAGTCGAGGCGCTCGTCGGTGCCGATGCCTATCGGTTCCTCGCGCGCGAACACCATCTGGTCAACCAGATGGCGCAGCTTGTGAAAGTACCGCCGGAAGAGGTTCCCGATCGGGTGGCAGCGATGATGCAGCGATTGAAGCAGGCAGAAAAGGAACTCACTCAAATCCGAAAGAATCAGATGCTGTCCCAGGTTGAATCCATCATGGGCAGCGGTACTGATGTCGGTCGCTACCGACTATGGGCGATTGAGGCTCCCGAAGGCCTGAATGGTGGCGATTTACGCGAGTTGGTTACGCGCGCCCGCTCCATGGTGGTCCGAGATAAGCCAGTCGCGCTGGTTGCGGCCAGCGTCGATGGAGATCGAGTGTCCTTGGCGGCCACGGTCAATGAGCAGGGGCTCAGGGAGTCACTGTCGGCTCGGGAACTGCTTTCTGCAGGCTTGCCGGCGATTGACGGCAAGGGAGGCGGCAAAGACGATATGGCTCAAGGAGGCGGCAGCAAAACGGCTGGTCTACCCGAAGCATTCGCTGCTATTCAGGCGTATCTGGCGGCCCGGAACGAACAATGACCTCACGAGCTCGGCTCGGGATAGACCTAGGAAGCGTGCGAATTGGCGTAGCGGTTTGCCCCGGCAATACCCAACTCGCAATGCCCGTCGAAACCGTTTCTCGGGGTGACGGTGATCTCAACCGAATCTCAGCTATAGCGCGGGAACGGGATGCGGAGATAATATTTATAGGAGATCCGATTACGCTAGCCGGAAAGGTTGAGCAGGCGGCGAAAGCAGCCCGCGAGTTTGCAGCTGAACTAGCAGCTCACTTACCCGAAGTGGAGATTCGCATGGTGGATGAGCGACTGACCACGGCCGAGTCAGCCAGGTCGCTGGCGGCTGCTGGCCGCGACACGCGAAACGCCCGAAGAGTGATAGATCAAGCCGCAGCCGTATCTATCTTGCAGAATGCAGTGGATACCGAAGTTACTACGGGCGCACGAGCGGGGACAAGAGTCCAGCAGGAAAGGGACGAATGAGCAACGTCGGACTGTCGATGCAGGAAAATTCTGCGGAGGAGCCGCAAGAGCCTCGTCGGCCTAAGCGCAAGCGGGGTCGTTCGGGTTTCGTCATCTTTATCTCGTTGGTGGTCGTGCTTGGCCTCGGTGCGGCTGTTGCCTATGGAGCATTCCTAGTCATTGACCGGCTGGAGGAGTCAGCGCCGGTGGCAGATTACCCAGGACCGGGCAATGATGAAGTGGTCATAACCGTCGAACAAGGTGAGACGCTAACGGACATCGGTGGAACGTTGTACCAAGACGGTGTTGTCGCGTCGGTTCAGGCCTTCACCGACGCAGCGCTGTTGGAAGAAGAGGCGACCGGTGTTACGCCAGGTCGGTACCTGATGTTGACCGAAATGTCTGGGGCCGGTGCGGTGGAGCGGCTTCTGGATCCCGCGAGTCGCAACGAGAACAACATCACGATTCCCGAGGGACTGCGTACCGATCAAACGGTCGCATTGTTGGCCAAAGCCACCGGGAAAAAGAAGAAGAACTTCGACGCAGTTATCCAGACACCAGGCGCGCTGCCACTGCCTGAATGGGCGGAAGGGACAGGGGAGGCGCGAGTCGAGGGTTTCTTGTTCCCAGCGACCTATGAGTTCGATAAAAACGCTAGCCCGGAAGAGATGCTCACCGTGATGGTAGAGAAGTTCAACGCGGTTGCTGATGACCTAGACTTTGAGGTCCGCGCGGCACAGACCGGCTATTCAGCTTTCGAAGTATTGACGGTTGCTTCGCTCGCACAGGCCGAAGCGCCGCCGGACGATTTCGGTAAAGTGGCTCGCGTGGTGTACAACCGCATTGAGCCCGAAACTTGGGGCGAGACCTACGGCTACCTGGGTTTCGATTCCACGGTCAACTACGCACTCAAGAAATCTGACATCAACCCATCAGGGCCCGATCGTGAGATCAATTCGCCCTACAACACCTTCACTGAACAACATCAGGGACTAACGCCGACTCCCATCAATAGTCCCGGAGAAGCGGCGATGGAAGCAGCATTGGAAGCACCCGATGGAGATTGGTTGTACTTCGTAACGACCAACCCAGATACCGGTAAGACCAAGTTCACCAATGATTACGGTGAATTCCTCGGTTACAAGGAAGAGTTCCAGACCTGGTATCGCGAGCAACAGTGACCTCACGGGCGGCTGTTCTAGGCCAACCCATAGATCACAGCCTCAGCCCCGTTCTGCATCGCGCGGCGTATAGCGAGTTAGGTCTGGATTGGTCGTATGACGCGATCGATATGGACGTAGAGGGGTTGCCCGAGTTTCTAGCGGGACTCGGACCTGAGTGGCGGGGGTTGTCCTTAACTATGCCGCTGAAAGAGGCGGTGCTGCCACACCTGGTCGGGCAATCGGAAACTGTGACCGCGGTGGGTGGAGCCAATACGGTGCTGCCGACCGACGGCGGCTTAGTCGGCCAGAACACTGACGTCGCGGGAATCATTTCGGCACTGCACGAAGCAACTGTTGCCGAGGGATGTGAATCCTTGGCCATTATCGGGGCTGGCGCGACTGCTGCGGCCAGTCTGGTCGCAGCGCAGCAACTGCAGGCACGCGAAGTGGTGATCAGCGCGAGGCGTCCCAGCGCAGCAACACAGTTGGCGAATCGTGGACGTGACCTACATATCGCTACCGATTGCATACCGTGGTCGGACCTGCGGCGAGCCTTGAGCTCCGAGGTCGTGATCTGCACCCTTCCAGGCAATGCTGGAGCGGCTTTAGTCACGTATCTTCCTCGACAGCCAGGTGTATTGCTTGATGTGAGTTATGACCCATGGCCCACGAGTCTGGCGGCCGCTTGGTCGGACGCTGGCGGGACTGTGATTGGTGGACATCGGATGTTGCTGTGGCAGGCGGCGGAACAGGTGGAGCTGATGACGGGGCAATCGGCGCCCGTAGCAGCGATGGCGACGGCTCTCGACGAAGTAATCTCGTCAGACGTGAAGCGGACATAGTACCGGGGGTATAGGCTCAAGATATCGGTGTTTTGTGCCGATAAACCGGTGAGTTATTTCCGGAGGTAGCAATGGCCCAGCTGGGTGAAATCTTGCGGGCCAATGGCTTGATCACGGATGAACAGTTCGAAAAGGCCTTGGCGACTCAAACCGCTACCGGAAAAATGCTCGGACGGATCCTGGTTGATGAAGGTCTATTGACCGAATCACAGCTTGTGAGAGCTCTCTCGGAACAGATTGGTTTGCCTTTCATAGATCTCAGCGAGGTTATGATCGACGCTGCGATCGTTGCGCGGATTCCTGGTGCTATATGTCGCGAGCATCACGTGCTTCCTGTTGCCGTTGAGGGAGATCGACTGGTTTTAGCGATGAGCGACCCGGGAAATGTGGTCGCGAAAGATGACATTCGGACCCGAACGGGCATGGATGTCCGGACCGTTGTAGCTACCCGAGCTGATATCGAAGCCGCGATCGTGCGGTTCTATCGAGCCGACTCAGATCTCGACGACCTGACGACAGCCATTGATGTGGAGCACGAAGAGGACAGCCTCTCGGGGGTCCGAGAGGTCGTTGATGATGCGCCGATCGTAAAGTTCGTCAATCTGCTGATCACTCAGGGGATTCAAGATGCGGCAAGTGATATCCATCTCGAGCCCACTGAGCACGATCTGCTAGTGCGATTTCGCATTGATGGAGTGCTCCACGAGATGATGCACTCACCGCGGGCTATTCACTCGGGTGTCGTGAGTCGTCTGAAAATTATGGCTGAAATGAACATCGCCGAGCGACGAGTTCCACAAGACGGTCGACTTTCCGTCAATGCTCACGGCAAGAAGGTTGATTTGCGTATCGCTACCTTGCCTACGGTGTGGGGTGAGAAGGTCGTCATGCGAATCTTGGACAACTCAACCGCGCAGTTAGACCTCGCCAAATTGGGTTTCAGTCAGGGTAACTACGATCGGTTTTCACAGTCATTCCACAAGCCCTATGGAATGATCTTGGTGACCGGGCCCACCGGTTCGGGCAAATCGACCACGTTGTACTCGGCGTTGAATGTTATTTCACGCCCCGAGATCAACATCATTACGGTTGAGGATCCCGTTGAGTACCGGCTGGCCGGCATTAACCAGGTACAAGTGAATCCCAAGGCAGGTCTGCACTTCGCATCCGCCTTGAAATCAATCCTTCGCTCAGATCCCGATGTGATTCTGATCGGTGAGATCCGCGACTACGAAACCGCCCAGATCGCCATTGAGGCTGCATTGACGGGCCACTTGGTCCTTACCACTTTGCATACAAATGACGCTCCGAGTTCGGTGACGCGACTCACGGAAATGGGGGTCGAACCTTTTCTTGTCGGTTCCGCCTTGGACTGTGTACTCGCGCAGCGACTAGCGCGGCGACTGTGCATGAGCTGTCGGGTGGAGTACAAACCCACCCCGGAGGCCTTGGTGGCGGCGCGGTTCCCTTGGGACCCCGAGGGTCCAGTGCCGTTGCTTTATCAAGCCGGCGGTTGTGTGAAATGCGCAAATACGGGATACAAGGGCCGCATTGCACTCCATGAGGTGATGCAAGTAAGTGAAAACATCGAGAGACTAGCCGTCGAGCGCGCCACTAACGCAGAAGTAACCACTGCCGCCAAGGCTGAAGGAATGCTGGAACTTCGCCTGGACGGTATGGAGAAGGTATTAGCTGGTCTGACCTCCTTAGATGAAGTCCTCCGAGTCGCAATTTAGGTAATTCAAGTTTTATGGCGTCCGTGCCGATCTGTAGTAGGAGGCTGGAGGTTGAATAATGACAGGGCAGACGTCACAAGATGCGGCCAAGGCTGCGGCAGCTGGAACGCCTATCGCGCAGCCACACCACGTTGCTACGCCGAGCCAGGTTCCCGGCGCACCCGCAGCTGCAATGGACCCGGAAATACCCGGGCTGGCTCCCCCCGCGTTTACCGCGGAATCGGTACAACCCAGCCCCACGGGTGTTCCATTGGTTGACGCTGATTCCCGATCCGCACCTTCGAGCGCTATGCAACAACCGCCACTATTGGGCGCTTCGAGTGCCAAGGGTGATCAATCTCCCGTGCTGCGGCCACCCAGTGCTGGAGCCTCAGCGTCAACTGCCGCTCCGGTGTCCCCTGCGACAACACCGGGAATGGGCCGGATGGCTCCGCCCACCCCGGCAGCTGTCCCAACCCTGGATCCGGGGGAAGACAATTCGGCTGCCCGCGGTTTAGGGCGAGCCATGCCGACCTCGCATGATGTTGGCGAAGTCAAGATCGGTTCGCAAGAAACCGACGAGAGTGCCTATCAGCGTGCGTCCACGGAAGCCAAATCGGAAGAGCATGACATCTCGCTGCCTGAGGTGCTCGACACCATGATGGAGATGGGAGCCTCCGACCTACATTTGACTGCCAACGCCCGGCCCGCCGTGCGAGTGCACGGCGGACTGAAGCAGCTCGATAATTTTCCCGTACTGGAACCAGACATGATCCAACGGGTGATTTACGGGGCGCTAACGCAGGGTCAGCGTGAAAAGTTCGAAGAAAATCTAGAGCTTGATTTTTCCTACACGCTGCCTGGTTCAGGACGGTTTCGTGTCAACGTCTACCGGCAGCGGGAAGCACTAGGTGCGGCTTTCCGAATGATTCCGTTTGAGATTAAGCCACTGGAAGAGCTTGGGGTTCCACCAGCGGTTCGCGATTTCGCGGCGCAGCCTCGAGGCTTCGTACTGGTCACCGGTCCTACCGGTTCTGGCAAATCCACGACGTTGGCTTCTCTCATCGATCACGCAAACGAGACTCGTGATGAACACATCATGACCGTTGAGGATCCGATTGAGTTCCTCCACGAGCACAAGAACTGTCTGGTCAATCAGCGAGAAGTGGGGGAGGACACCTGGTCGTTCGGTGCTGCACTTAAGCATGTATTGCGCCAGGATCCGGACATTATCCTCGTAGGCGAGATGAGAGATCTCGAGACGATTCAGGTTGCCTTGACAGCTGCCGAAACCGGACACCTCGTGTTCGCTACCTTGCATACCCAAGACGCTGCCCAAACGATCGATCGAGTCATCGACGTTTTCCCGCCACATCAACAACAGCAGGTCCGGCAGCAGCTGGCTGGTGCATTGCAGGGGGTGGTGTGCCAGACACTGTGTAAGACGAAAGACGGTAAAGGCCGCGCGGTCGCAACTGAGGTGCTTGTTGTCACTCCCGCAGTGCGAAATCTGATTCGGGAAGGTAAGACGCATCAGATTTACTCCTCTATGCAAGCGGGAGCAAAGCACGGCATGCACACCATGGACCAGCATCTCGCCCAACTCGTGAGTCAAGGCAAGATCAGCTACGAGGTTGGGGTGGAGAAATGTCACCACCTTGAAGACTTCAACCGCTTGTGCGGTCGGAGTTGATAGGGGATGGCTACCGCAACATATGACTACCAAGTTCGAGACCGAGGCGGCAAAGTCGTCAAGGGCAAAATTGATGCTGACTCCCCGGCCGCGGTAGCCAACAAACTAAAAGAGATGGGTTACGCGCCTATCTCCATAAATGAAACAGGGGCAGGACTCAACCGCGAGATCAAAATCCCCGGTCTTGGTGAAAAAGTTGGACTCAAGGACGTAGCGGTTCTCTGTCGACAGTTCGCCACCATGATCAATTCGGGTCTGACCTTGTTGCGTGCGCTCTCCATTTTGGAAGAGCAGACCGACAATAAGAAGCTCGCGGAGGTAGTTGGTGAGGTCCGCGCGGAGGTCGAGGCAGGAAGTTCGCTATCCAACGCTCTTGTGAAACACGACAAGATCTTTCCACCGCTCATGATCAACATGGTGCGAGCTGGCGAGGTAGGCGGCTTTCTGGACCAGACTCTGATTCAGATAGCCGACAACTTTGAGGCGGAAGTCAAGCTTCGGCAAAAAGTGAAGTCAGCTATGACCTACCCCGTAGTCGTAT
The DNA here is from genome assembly GCA_002699445.1 of Micrococcales bacterium. Taxonomy (GTDB): domain Bacteria; phylum Actinomycetota; class Actinomycetes; order S36-B12. The sequence continues at coordinate 23,970 of PAAU01000018.1, forward strand.
TCATTTTTGCCCTTCTGGCAGTCACCGCGATGCTGCTCTTCATCGTTCCGGTATTTGAGGATCTTTTTGCCGGACTTGGCGGTGAGCTTCCGCTACCTACTCGCATGCTCGTCATTCTTTC
>PAAU01000019.1 GCA_002699445.1 Micrococcales bacterium
ATCGCGTCGCCGATAGGACTCCTATCATCACCCGATTCTTGATTGAGGACCTCTTGAGTACCGTCCACTCCCCATCCGTACAACTGTCGGCGCGAGTAGCGGGCTGTCACCCGAGGGTCCGGAAGGTGCTCTTTGCGGCAGGACCAGAGCCAACGTCGTTGATCGCTCTGGCTTGAATTTTGGCCTTGGTCCGCGGTTCTGCCTTACGAAGCTTCTTTATTTTCTTGATTTGGGACTTCAGTTTCTTAGAGCCCGTCAGGGAATCCGGCGAGATGCGCTTCCAGTTCGACCAAAATGACCACTTCTTACTGGACTTCTTCCTACTCGACTTCTTCGTGTTTTTCTTAGTCTTGATCCGCCACTGGTAGGAAGTGTTCTCGGTGAACTCATCGGTGCTCTGGAGCCTAAAGTTGATTTTGTAGGAAACCTTGCCCGATCGCTTCTTCTTAGTCTTGACTTTCAGATTGAGCAACTTGGCTGGTTCGCTAGCGATGTCAGTTGAATCTGTTTCCGGGTTCGCCTCCGCGTCATTGCCCGTATTGGCGTCTGATTCGCTGTCTGTGCTGGAACCAGCGCCCTCGTCGATGCCTGATCTTGAATCGGACTCAGGTGGTCCTGCGGGGGATATGGGAGTTATTGCTGCCGTCTGGTCGGAGTTCTCCGATACAGAGACCCCGTTGATGGCTGCGATTCGGAAACGATAGCTGGCTTCACTAGTAAGTCCGGTCGCCGTATAACTTGTTTCGATACTTTCGGTATCAGATATGGCGTCTAGCCAACCGCTGCCGTCGTTGATTTGAATGCGGTAGCCAGTTATGTCTGATCCGCCGTCGGATACCGGTGTAGTCCATGAAACGGCGATCTCCTCCTCGCCCGGTACTGCCGTGGCATCGCGGGGCGCTTGAGATGGTTCCGCGTAGATCCCGCTGACAACTCGAATCACTCGTTTGCCGTCTTGTTGGAATTCCCAAGCCGCATGCAGGGTCGAGCCATCGGCACTAGAGAAAAGGACTGGGTCGTCTGACGTCTCTGTGGAATCAGAAAGCTCCGCCGTAGTAGTCGACCAAGTGTCCCCAGCATCTGCGCTATCCCGCACTTTGACGGTCGCAAAACCCTCGTCCGGTCGATGGATCCAGAGAGCCGCCAACTGACCGCTATCGCTGGATGTCGCTATCTGATGATCCATCCCGGCAGCGTCCGAATCGGATAGTTCAGTAGCGGCAGACCAGCTGATGCCGCTATCACCGCTGGAGCTATGTTTGATGACGCGGGCAGAGCTTTCTTCCTGACGCCATAAGACATGTTGGGTGGTACCAGTCTCGGAAACAGAAACGATAGGGGCAGCGGAGTCGTAGCCAGTTGCAGATAAGTCATGCGCGGGATCGCTTCCGCCGTCATCGGTCCAATTGATACCACCGTCTGAACTTGAACGAGTTTGAACGATGTCGTTGCTCCCGTCGCTGCGCACCCAAGCGGCTGCGACTTCTGCACCATCAACGTTCACCGCGACCTCTGCGGTGCGAGCATCAGCCGCGGGATCGGACAAATCGATGGTGCTCGACCAACTAACCCCACCATCAGTGCTCCCCGAGTATTGGATGACATCCTGGGATGAGGCGTTTCGATGAGGCCAAATAGCGTGAATGGCGCCAGTATCGGGGGCCATTGTTAACCGTGGGGAACTGGAGTAGCGAGCCGGATCGGATAGATCGACAATGCCGTGCCAAGTGCTGCCACCATCAGAACTGCCAATAGCTCGAGCGGTATTTCGACCAGTAACTGAATCTTCCTGGCGCCAATGGGCAGCTACTGTACTTCCGTCAGCAGACATCACCACATCAAGGTCATAGACACTCGTCGCCGAATCCGATAAGTCCGTGGCTGCTGACCAGGAGCCCCCAGCATCTGCACTCGTAGCAACGGCTGCGATCCAGGAGCCTGAGGTGGAGTCGTAGTAGCGCCAGGAGACAACGATGCCGTTGCCGTCCGTAGAGACGGCAAGATCGGCGCTGATGGAGTTCAGCGAAGCATCGGAAATCTCCACCACGTCGCCCCACGTTGTTCCAGAGTCGGTGGACGTTCTCAGTTGCACCTGATAACGGCTACCCAGGTACTGCTTCCAGAGGGCGTGAACCACTGACCCATCTGTGGCGGCGCCCAGTTGAACTTCACGTGCGGTGTTGGAATCGTCGGAAAGTTCGGTGACCGGACCCCAAGCCGTTCCGGCAGACGCTGGGGCCGCCAAAGCGACTAGACCAGAGAGCCCTAGCGCTGAGATAACGGCAATCGAGGCGATTCTCGGCAGTTTCATTTTGCCTCTTTTCGGCCATAAGTCAGTTGGCGCAAAGTGGTTAAGACGGCCCCGAACGGATCGATTGGGGGAAATGCGGTCTCGAAATAATCTGTCATCTATCCGTCTCTCCTTGGTCGCCCCGGTAGGTCCGCTATCGGAGAGAGATGCCAGAGGCTGCTGACGCAACAACTTTTAGTGAGTATTTATCGAACAAACTTGGGAAGCCACATTGCGAAGCCAAACTGCCAATATGCGGCACCGATCCTGAGGCTGACCTTATTGACCGTGGTTGTGAACACCGACGAGGGATTCGCTGTGAACTAGATCTGGCAACGGTTCCTAGGATGCCCCTGAACTAGATCGGTCTAGACACCGGACACATTTGCGGTTGTTATTGGCAGATAGGGCACCATGGAGACAAGCCTTATGGAGGAAAAGATGGCAGAGACCGGGTTTACCGGAACTGAGTCCTACCTGACCAATCCAGCTCTTGAAGCAGCAGTTCGCACTGCCTTAGTCCTGGAGAAACCGTTACTCGTAAGAGGAGAACCGGGCACGGGTAAGACTTTACTGGCCGAGGCGATCGCTGAGGCCTTGGATATGGAACTCATTACTTGGAACGTAAAGAGCACGACCCGGGCGCAAGAGGGGCTGTATCACTACGACACTGTGCAACGCCTGTACGACAGTCGATTCGGTGACCATAACGTGCGTGATATTGCCGACTACATCCATCTGGGGCCGATGGGCCGAGCATTTCGATCGAAGGAGCGGGTGGTGTTGCTCATCGATGAGATTGATAAGGCGGACCCGGAATTCCCCAACGACCTGCTGCATGAGTTAGATCGGATGCAGTTTCGGATCTCAGAGACGGGTGAAGACGTCGCCGCCCATCACCGACCAGTGGTAATCATCACGAGCAATGCAGAGAAAGAGTTGCCCGACGCTTTCCTGCGGCGCTGTGTTTTTCATTTTATTGATTTTCCGGATCCAGCTCTTATGGCTCGAATTGTGGCTGTTCATCATGAGGACCTTAATCAACAGTTATTGCAGCAAGCTCTCGATGCCTTTTATCAGATGCGGGAGATGAGCCGAATCCGAAAGAAACCCTCGACCAGCGAGCTCGTCGATTGGATTGCCATGCTCCGAGCGTCTGGGATCTCTGATGTCCAATTGGATACGGCTACGCCATATTTAGGAACCCTGCTGAAGAAGGAACAGGATCTGACCGCCTTCTCCCAGCATTTGAATGGGATTGCGCGCGGCAGGTTTTAGTTATGCCAGAACACGGTTCCACGCTTCCCATGTTTCTCGGGCTGTTATATCGCTTGCGGGAACTGAAAGTACCGGTGGGCGCACAGGAAGCGGTTGCCCTGGCTAGCGCACTGGCAAAGGGACTACACGAGAGCAACCCAACCCACTATTACTTCACGGCACGTTCTCTTCTGATTCATCACGAGGCGCATCTCGACGCATTTGATCGAGCGTTTCTGGCAGAGTATGTCGGTTTGACGGAGGACGTCGACATCAAAGCTGAGATCGAGCAATGGCTGGAGCAGGCAGCAGATGGTGAAGCCCCACATATTGAATTCCCGGAGCTCTCACCGCAAGAGATCGAAGACCTCAAGCGCGAGTTTGAGCAGCGATTAGAAGAACAGCAGGAACGACATGACGGGGGAAACTACTGGATTGGGACCAAGGGGTCATCCCCTTTTGGACATTCCGGAACTCCGAGACCTGGTATTCGCGTCGGGGGTTCGGGAGGGAACCGTTCGGCAATCCAAGTGGCTGAAGCTCGCCAGTATTCGGGATATCGCGGTGATGTGGTCCTTGATACGCGTCAGGTTGAAATTGCTTTGCGTCGATTGCGCGCATTTGTAAGAGAGGGTGCCGAAGAGGAGCTGGATCTTGAGCGCACTATTGAAGAGACCGCTCGTAATGCCGGCGAAATCGAAATAGTTACTCGGCCGCCAAGTCGACCGGATACCCACGTAATTCTGATGATGGATGTAGGGGGATCTATGTATCCCTATGCAAGTGTGATGTCGCGATTGTTCAGTGCGGCACAGCGCGCCACCCACTTCAAAGAACTGAAAACGCTTTACTTTCACAATGCCGCCTACGGCAAGGTTTACGCCGACGAGCGGTTCACGGATGCCATCTGGCTGCACGATTTAATAGCGCAGTGCGGCAGTCATTACAAGTTGATTATGGTGGGGGACGCTCTCATGGCCCCGTACGAACTTTTGGCGCCAACCACTAGCCGGGCAATGGAAACTGAACCGCGCAGCGGGTTGGAATGGTTTCAACTACTTGCCGATCATTTCACTGATTCGGTGTGGCTCAACCCGGAGGTGGGATCGCGGTGGACCGGCACGACGATCTCCGATGTTGAGCAGGTTTTTCCGATGTTTCCTATGACTGTCGACGGATTAGCCGAAGCCATGGCCCAACTTAATCGTGGCACCACGCGACGACGTTAAGGACAAGGTGCACCGAAGCGATTTCTGCTGAGCCCTCTCACCGACTTAATCCAGGTGGGCTGGTTTTTCACCTTTGCTGAGGCCTCGATCGATTCCGATAAAGATCGTCGAGAAGATTAAACCAAGGGCGATGACTCCAACGATATTTATAGCAATACCGGCATAGCCAGGAGCGGTCAAACCCGGTATTAAGGCGGAGGGTGCTCCATCGGCATAGTCAGGATTGATAAATGGATACGGGTACCAGTTTTGCGGTTGACCCAACACCTGTTCGGCAGGGTCGGAGGAGCAGCGATCACCTGGCGGGGTAACCATCAAAAGTCCGCGCAGGATTGTGTAAATGAGCCACAAAATCGGAATAGCCAGACATTTCCACAACAAATCCCAGGTCAAACGTGGCCGTGGTCCGAAGAGCAGGAATCCCAGGAGTGTCGCCCAAGGAACGATGTAGTGGAACACCGTGTTGGTGAAGTATCCGGTCCCGCATACGCTGGCGCTGGGCGCCAAGACAATCGCGTAGACCAAACCGGTAATTACGATCATCACCAGGCTCGTCAGCCGCAGCCATCGAAAGATTTTGTCATCGCGACGTGGATTCGCGAACAGTGACCAGTTCACGATAAGGACAAAAATATTTGACCAAATAGTGAAGTAACTCAGTTCGAATACCCAACCGTTCGGGAAATCGCCCATCTCTGGACGGGTTGCACCGTTGTAGAGAGATATCGCCATGGCCGATGTCCCCAGCAGGGCGAGAATCACGTGGTAAACCCGAGCAACTGTGGCGGCGGCATCACTACCTGGCGTCACGGTCACTGTTTGGTTTTGATTACTCGCATCCGAGCTAGCTTTTGCGCTCATGCTGGCATTCTTGCGAGTTCGCCGAGACTTTGCCCAAGATAGTCACACCCGAACCGGTTCGGAGCAATCGAAGCTTCGAACAGATTTCAGTTTTCACGCATGATGACGGCCGGGAAATGAAAGATTCGGTACCCCGGCTTCGATGAGAGCGCACGTCATCGGCTGGAGCCGTGAACTATCAGGCCTACTCGCACTGTCCCAGAACCTCTGGGACTAGTCGAGGGGCGTGGGCTTTTCGCCCTTACTGAGCAGGCGGTCCAATCCCAGCCATATCGAAGCTAAGACCATGCCCATCACAATGACACACACGATGTTTATGGCGATTCCAGCATAGCCATCGGCAGTGAGACCGGGAATCAAAGCGGAGGGAGCCCCATCTTGGTACTCGGGATTTATGAAGGGATATGGATACCAGTTATCGGGATCCCCGATCGTCGCCAGCGGGTCACCAGCGGGTTTGCAAATATCCCCAGGGCGCTGGACCGTCACTAGGCCGTGTAGCAGGGTGTAAATCAACCAGATGATGGGGATGATGAGCATCTTCCAGATCAGGTCGCCGGTAAGTCGAGGCCGGGGGCCAAACAAGAGGAAGCCGAGCAGCGTGGCCCATGGAACGATGTAGTGGAAGACCGCGTTCGTGTAGATGCCCGGGCCACAGGGATCTGCCGTGGCGGCGAGAATCGCGGCATAGATCAGACCAGTTGTGACGATCATGACCAGGGTGGTCATGCGAAGCCACCGGAAGATTTTGTCATCGCGCCGGGGATTAGCAAATAGTGCCCAGGCTACGATCAGGGTGAATATATTCGACCAGACGGTGAAGTAGCTGAGGGTGAATGAGATGCCGTCCAGTGGCGAAGCTACCTCTGGATTGGTCGCGTTGCGCCATAGGCTGATGGCCAAGGCCGATGTTCCCAGCAGGGCCAACACCAGATGGTAAATCCGCGCTACCAAGGTGGTCCCAGGTCCACCGGGCGTCACAGTGTTGGTGGGATCCTTCGAAACTGGGTCCTGGTTTGCTTCAGTACTCATGTGGCCATTGTTGCCACCTGCTCGGGTCTTTGTGCCACATTTGAGAATGTTGGCCAAATCAGGTTCAGATGACGCTGAGCATTATTTCCGTCACCAAACTAATGGCATTCGGTGCAAGTGCCGCAACCGCAAGCCTAGGGACAGTCTCAGTGTGGGCTTATATGTAGTTGCCTTTTATAGGAGTAGATACCAACTGTGAGACCTGCCAGAGTTTCTTTGAGGCTAAGTCAGGGGAAACGATGCTTGATGGTGTGATGCTGCTCTGGTGGATACTGACGGTTCCTTCGTTTCTCTTCGTAGCGATTGATATCTTTCGAACTACTCCAGAAGCGACTGTTATGAAATGGGCATTCATCATCTTGACTGCCTTTACCGGGCCGGTGGGCGCTTTCTTTTATGTACTGGGATGCCGGGAACCACTGAAAGGCACTCACGAGCAATACGTCAGTGTCCGATGGCGTCAAGTACTCGGATCAACGATGCATTGCGCTGCTGGTGATGGGATCGGCATAATTTTTGGTTCCGCCATCGGTGCGGGACTTGCCCTCACATTGTGGCCAGATTTTCTGTTGGAGTACGTATTAGGCTTCTCGTTCGGTTGGGGATACTTTCAGGCATTCGCCATGAAGGATATGGCTGGGGGCGACTACCTTAAATCGTTACGAATGACTTTTCTGCCAGAGTTCCTATCAATGAATTGCCTGATGTCAGGCATGCTTCTTGTCTCTAAGTTTTGGATGCCTCGAGTCAGTGGCGGCGACGACCCAGGTCGGCCAGAGTTTTGGTTCATAATGTCGATCGCCCTTCTAGCCGGCTTTATAGCTGCCTATCCCATGAACTGGTGGATGGTAAGTAATCACATGAAACATGGAATGATCACTGTCCTGGCCAACGAGCGGCAAGATGACCCTTCCTCTATGGCTGGTGATTCGGCGTCGGTTGACCGTCATCACGCTGAGAATATGTCTATGAGCCATAACGACGAGACATCCTCGGTTACGCCCACGCCGGAAGCCGAGGCCACGATGTCGATGCCAACGGCCGCAGGATCGCTGAAGATTCGGATGTCAATCGTGTCGGTGGGAGTATTGGCTATAACTCTAGGAGTAGTTACTTTCTTCGCGCCTATGGCCTAATGCCACATGCTCCTTTACGAGCATTCGTGCCTGAGATCATGGTTGTGAATCGTCATCTTGTCGTGCTTTTTTCCCCAGCGGGGTGGGCCGCTTTCCCCGGCTGAGCAAGCGATCAAGTCCCAGGAAAATGCAGGCAACTAGTACGCCGATAGCAATGATTAATGCGAGATTGATCGCTACGCCGGCAAACCCTCCGGTTGAGACACCGGGTATCAGATGTAAGGGCCCGCCGTCTTTGTAGTTCGGGTCAATGAAGGGGTATGGGTACCAGTTTTGTGGTTGACCCAACACCTGCATTGCCGGGTCCGTGGCGCATGGTTGTCCCGGGGGAGTTGTCAGGACAGCTCCGTGAGCAAAAGTGTAGGTAAGCCAAATAGTCGGGATCAGTAGCATTTTCCAGAGTAAGTCGGCTGTAAAACGAGGTCGCGGACCAAATATTAGGAAGCCCAGTACTGTCCCCCAGGGCACGATGTAGTGCACGGCAAGATTTGTGTACACGCCGATGCCACAGAGTTGTGCTTCGGAGGCAAGCACCAGATCAAACACCAGACCAACGATGAAAATCATCACTAACGTGCTCATACGCAGCCAGCGGAAAATACGATCGTCTCGACGGGGATTAATAACGAGTGACCAGGCAACGATCGCTACCAGAATGTTGGTCCAGATTGTCAGAGGACTGAGCATGAACACAATGCCGTTCAGCCAGCCGCCATTCTCATCTCGCGTAGCAATCATGATGAGGTCCGTGGCGACGGCTGCCGTTCCAATAGTCGCCAAAATGGCGTGATAGACGCGCGCAGTTGCGATCCAACCGGTACTGGCCGGCATGACAGTGGTCGTTGAACTTCTTGATTGCGGCTCAGCCATGAACAAATACTGACAGCCGTGTGTCCTTTTTGCGGGCGGAGTACCTAGATATTTCCGATCTGGCGAATAAGTCGCGCAATATTCCGGTTTATCTGCTGAAGTCAGAGGTGTGATCGAAGACGAAGTATTGCGAGTAGAGCGACGTCTCGGTGTCGCGTTGGCGGTGTGGGGGGCAGGTAGTACTGCTGTCGGCGGTTTGCTGAGTTGGCGCGGCAAGAGTCGGGCCATGAGGGCTTTCGGACGGCAGACCGCGGGTTGGGGGTTTATTGATGGGCTTATCGCCGCGGTAGCGCATGTGAGAAATAACAATCGCACAGAGCCGCCTGGCGAAGAAGATGCAATCAAACTCCGGCGCGCACTTCTTATCAACGCCCTTCTAGATGTGGGCTACGTCGCCGGTGGCGTAGTACTGCTGACCCAATCGAATCGACTAGCGAACGTCGTTCGGTGGCCATCAAATTACAGTGCGGAAGAGTTACGAGGTGACGGTCTAGCAGTTGTGATTCAAGGTGGTTTTCTTCTCGCTATCGACTCCGCAGCTTTGCGTGAATTGCAGTAGCGAAGGAAGGGCAGGTGTAGTTGACTCCTAGTCATGCCACTTCAGGGAGACTATGAGCCGAGCCCCGTGGACTGGGTGCGACGTCAAGTTGAGCAATACGAAAGCACCGGAGGCGTCGAGGGCGGAACCATGAGGGATCGCCCGGTCATAGTTTTGACCTCTCTTGGGGCGAAATCCGGCAGGATCCGCAAAACACCGTTGATGCGCGTCGAGCACGATGGCGAGTACGCTGTCGTTGCTTCCATGGGTGGAGCACCTCACAATCCGACTTGGTACGCCAATCTGCTTGCCCATCCCGAAGTTGAGCTCCAAGATGGTGTCGAGCGACGCGACTATTCAGTTCGAGAACTCACCGGTTCGGAAAAGCGCACCTGGTGGGAGCGGGCTGTGGAGACGTGGCCTGACTACGAGAAGTACCAGCAATCGACTGACCGCGATATTCCAGTCTTGCTGCTCACTCCTACCAGTTAATCCTTACGTTCAATCGACCGATTTATCCCCGGTAGCTAGGTCTGAACTTCCTTTTTCCGGGGAAGAAATGGGAAGTTCACTGTCTCTCTTCCACCGCAAATGATCCATAGCCCGTGTGCTTAGGGATCTCCGTTACTGTGCTCACTACCGCTAGCGGAGCTTGAACTGTGAGCGTGTGAGTCAGAACTATCTGACTGTGTAGGTACGATCGAAGACGCTTCCTCATCAAGGGCCTGGGGTGATCGGAAAACCGCTGTGGCATCAAACGAAGCTTTTCGGGAGACCCTTCGCAAGCTTCGCAGCAAAGCGCCACCCGCGAAGGAAATGATGAGGACATTTCCGATCGCCCGAGGTATATCGAATCCCAGCGATGTTACCAAGCAGAAAACAAAGAACCGGCCCAGATTATTGGCAATCGAGTCACCTGGGACAAAGCCGATGCCTTCTTGGGTTGAAGTCAAGAATGGCCAAAACCACATGTTCATGAGGAAGCCATAAAGGATCCCGGAGACGGCACCATACCCGGCAAGCAGAGCGACTTCGACTTTGCCTGATGCTCGAGGTAACAGACCCGCCCCCATGCCAAGCCATGCTGCGCCTAGCATCTGGAACGGTAGCCATGGGCCGACTCCGCCGGTTAAGAGAGCAGAACCGAACATGGATACCAGCCCCAGGGCGAACCCAAAACCAGGACCCAGTACTCGGCCACCGATGATCAAGACCACGAACATCGGTTGAAATCCAGAAATCCCCGAACCTAGTGGCCGTAGGGCGGCAGCTAAGGCGGCCAGGATGCCCAGCAAGGCCAGAGCTTTTGCGTCGAGCCCGTCATGAGAGATTTCGGCCGCCAAGACAACGATCAGCATCGCAACAACGACAGCGAACATCACCGCGGCATCGCCGCTATGAGCTAGGTCAGACTCTGCGTCGATCCAGAGCGGCCATAGGAATAAGGCCAACCCGATCGCTGAAGCGATGACTAGGGCGGCCACTCGACGACGGTCTAAGGTCACAGCGTGAGTCATTACTCACCCCCGTTACGAGGTAATGCGGGATCGCTCTCAGCCGCCTCACGAACAGCGGCAAGTGTGAGGAAGGGCAGCGGCGTCAGGACCTTAGCCACCTGTGGCGCAAAGACTGGGGATGCGGTTGCCGCAGCTGATGCTTCTGCGTCCAAGACAATATCTGCGTCACCAATCATGAGAACTCGGGTGCATGCAGCAGCCACCAACTCAACATCATGAGTAGCAACAATCACCGCCTGCCCGGCTACGGCCAACTCACGCAGTAGCTCGGTGAGTGTGACCTTGGCCGAATAGTCCAGACCTCTCGTGGGTTCGTCTAGGAGTAGCAAGTCTGGTGAAGCGGCTGCAACTAAAGCCACGACAAGCGCCAGACGGGTTCCTTCGGATAGATCTCTTGGGTGCATCTGGGGGTCAACGTCATCGCGCAGCCGATGAAAGAGTGCCAAGGTGGTGCCCTGGGGGAGATCAGAAGTCTGATCGGCTGACGCGCACTCTTCCACTACGGAATCTGCCCACAGCATCAGCGCGGGCTCTTGCGGCACCAGGCCCACGGTGGTGACGAGCTCAGTTCCCGCGAGTTGAGTGGGGTCGTGCCCACGGACTGAGATTTTTCCTGCCGACGGGGAGGCGCTACCAGCGAGCAGCTGGAGGAAGGTTGACTTTCCGGAACCGTTGCGTCCCATCAACGCAACGACTTCACCCGCTGAGACCTCACAATCGACGGATCTAAGCACGACCCGATTACTTCGGTTGACAGATACACGAGAAATCGTTGCAACGGATTCGGGAGTGGGCCGTTTGGCCGGTTTAGCCGGTGTCTGTTCACTGACGAGGCGTCTGGTGAGGTCCTCTCGCAAGGTGACCGCATCACGACGAGCATCGCGGATTGAAAGTGGCAGTGGGTCCCATCCTGCCCAGCGACCCAGCTCAACAACCGGCGGGGCTACTGGTGCGGAAATCATTGCGTGAGCCGGATTCGAGTCGCGCCATACTTCGCCGTCGTTGGTTATGGTCACGACGGAGTCGGCATATTGCACGACTCGCTCTAAGCGATGTTCTGACATCAGCACGGTGAGGCCGAGGTCGTGCACGAAACGCTGAATGGCAGCCAGTACCTCTTCCGCAGCTTGCGGATCGAGTGCTGAAGTTGGTTCGTCTAGGACCAGTACGCTGGGGTGAGCAGTCATCACCGATCCGATAGCGACCCGCTGTCGCTCACCACCGGATAAGGTGCGCAGCGGACGGCTCCGCAATGATGCCAACCCAAGTAAATCGAGAGTTTCTTCAACGCGGCGCCGCATTACATTGGGTGGTACCGCAAGTGACTCCATGGTGTAGGCGAGTTCGTCCTCGACGATGTCAGTGACGAAACCCGAGGCGGGATCTTGTCGAACGACTCCGACTAGATCCGCCATCTCCCGCGGTGGATAGTTCGCCGTACTGCGGTCCGCTACCGTCACCACACCGGCGAGATTGCCGCCAGTGAAATGAGGGGCCATACCGTTGACTAGATTCAACAGCGTGGACTTCCCTGTTCCCGTATGCCCGACGACAAGCGCAAGTTCGCCTTCGGGGATCTCGAGATTGACGTTGCTCACAATCGGGTTAAGCGAATCGTGATAGTTAAAGGTGACCTGATCGAATCTGATCATGCTGCCACCGCCGCTGATGTGTCCGTCTGGTCGGATTCCTCAAACTCGTTCTGTTGTGGCACCGGCGGGCTCAGTATCGCCGGCAGAGTCGCTATCAGGAGCAGTGGCACCAGGGCCAATGGAACCTCGGGCCAGCTGAGGGGATAGGTGGGTCCCGACATTGCGGGGTCATTACCGAGCAGGATGAATCCCGTCGCCGGTATGACGCCGCAGGTCACTACCATCCACTCCGGAAATGCCCAGATATCTGGGCGATATCGGGTTCGTGACACTCGCTTTCCGGCCAGTAGCGAACCAGTCGTAGCGAGGGCAACACCCAACAAGAGCATCGGCCAACCGATAACCGAAACGCCAGCGACACCGGGAGTACTTCCGTCCAGGAGGCCGTAGAGGCCGATCAACATGCCAACCAGGCCCAGCAACAGCAGACCTACAGTCGATTGTCGAGCTCGGCGAGGTATGCCAGCTGTTCGGCCATATCCCCGAGAGTCCATCGAAGCGGCAAGGGCGACCGAACGTTCCAGTGCCCCGCTGAACAGGGGCATCGCCATCTGAGACCACGATCGAAGTCCGGAGGTGGGGCGTCCTCTGAGTCGGCGGGCTTCACGGATCCGAGATGCATCACTAACGAGGATCGGTGCGGTCGACATACATACGACTACTGCAACTCCGACCTCATAAAGAGCAGCAGGAACGATGCGTAGCAACCGGCTTGGATTCACTAGCGAATTTGCGGCACCGATACAGAGCAAAAGAACTGCGATGCGCAGACCCTCGAAGATCGCCTGCAGTAGACCGGCCAAGGTGACGGGGCCGCCGAGCTGTACGCCGGCCATCCATTCCGGCAACGGGACTTCGGGCAGTGCAAACAATGTGGGACCGAAATTGGCTGCTCCAAGAAAGATTTCCAACAGCACTCGTATCGCGATGATGAGGAGACCGAATTTGGCAAACGCAAGATAAGAGTTGCCCCATGGTCCAGGGACACGGCGTTCAGCAACTACTACGCCAGCCGCCACTGCGATCATCAGCAGAAGCAAAGGATTAGTAGTACGGGCAGCCGCGACTGCTAGACCCAACGCCCAGAGCCACCATGCGCCCGGATGGATCAACCGGGGAGTGGTGAATGCGTCGATCACAACAGCCCTTCTGTGGGCGGATGCGCCGGCTGCCGATAGAGGCTGCCCGATCCGCAGTCCGCGGCGGATTCTTTCGAGCGGCACACGATCGAGCAGTCCGGCTTGCCCTGTGGGCTTACGGTTGCGGGTCAGCGTCGGATTTACACCGACTTCCCTCGACCATGTAGTTGTAAGTGTAAGGCCGGAGCAGGGTGGGTCACACCCTTGCGCGGTACACAAGTGAAAGATCAGTAGATGAAGCTGGCGACTCAGGTCAGATTCCTATCCCGGGGATAAATCCTGAGCAGTCGGCCGTACTCTTGCACCATGGCTGAATTCATCTACACGCTTAGCAAGGCCCGTAAGGCGCACGGTGACAAGGTCATCCTCGATGATGTGACGTTGTCATTCATACCTGGCGCCAAGATCGGGGTTGTGGGTCCCAACGGAGCGGGTAAGTCGACTCTGTTGAAGATCATGGCCGGCATGGATCAGGCGTCCAACGGTGAGGCGCGATTAAGCCCCGGATACAACGTCGGCATGTTGGAGCAGGAGCCACAACTTGATCCGACAAAGACTGTCCTAGAGAACGTTGAAGAAGGAGTCCAACAGACGAAAGCGTTGTTGGATCGCTACAACCAAATTTCGGCAGAGATGGCTGACCCAGATGCCGATTTTGATGCTTTGATGGCCGAGATGGGAACCTTGCAGGAGCAGATCGATCATAAAAATGCCTGGGATCTGGATTCACAGTTGGATCAGGCAATGGATGCATTACGTTGCCCGCCAGCGGATGCTGATGTGACAGTCCTGTCTGGTGGAGAACGACGTCGAGTTGCGCTTTGTCGACTTTTGCTCGAGCAGCCTGACCTCCTATTGCTCGACGAGCCCACTAACCATTTGGATGCGGAATCGGTGCTCTGGCTCGAGCAGCATCTAGAGAAGTATCCAGGCACAGTTATCGCTATCACTCATGATCGATATTTCTTGGACAACGTTGCTCAGTGGATTCTGGAACTTGATCGGGGGCGGGCTTACCCGTACGAAGGCAACTACTCCACGTATTTGGAGAAGAAGTCAGCTCGAATGAGAGTTGAAGGTCAAAAGGACGCCAAACTGCAGCGGCGGCTAGGTGACGAGCTGGATTGGGTTCGCTCCAATGCCAAAGCCCGTCAAACTAAGTCACGCTCAAGATTGCAGCGCTACGAAGAGATGGCGGTAGAAGCGGAGAAGACTCGGAAGCTGGACTTCGAGGAGATTCAAATTCCCCCCGGACCTCGTCTAGGTTCCACAGTGGTGCAGGCACAGCATCTGACCAAGGCATTTGATGACCGGTTACTGATGGACGATCTGTCTTTCTCCTTACCCAGAAACGGTATCGTTGGAGTCATTGGCCCGAATGGTGTCGGTAAGACCACCTTGTTCCGAATGATCGTCGCAGCCGCTGGAGCCAGCGACGCGGAAGGGCAAGACAAAGCGGAACTGCCAACGTCGGGAGACGTGAAGGTTGGCGATACCGTATTGCTTTCTTATGTCGACCAGTCTCGGGCTGGTCTCGAGCCGGAAAAAACGGTGTGGGAAGTTGTCTCTGACGGCTTAGATTGGATGAAAGTCGGTAACGTCGAGATGCCCTCGCGTGCCTATGTAGGTGCGTTTGGATTCAAAGGGCCCGACCAACAAAAACCGACTCGAGTGCTCTCCGGTGGCGAGAGGAACCGGCTCAATCTTGCCCTGACTCTGAAACAGGGTGGCAACGTCTTGCTTCTCGATGAGCCAACAAATGACCTAGATGTCGAGACACTGGGCAGTCTAGAGAATGCGCTGTTGGAGTTTCCTGGTTGCGCAGTCATTACCTCTCACGATCGATGGTTCTTAGACCGGGTGGCAACCCACATTCTGGCCTATGAGGGAGATTCGCAGTGGTTTTGGTTTGAAGGCAACTTTGATTCCTATGAGAAAAATAAAGTTGAGCGATTGGGAGAGGAAGCGGCACGACCGCATCGCACTACCTACCGAAAACTCACCCGCGACTGAGGCCTTCGTTCATTGATCGATGTAGGGGTTGACGTTGACCATGGCATCGGCTGCTGAGACCAGGTAGCGCCAAAGTTCATCTCGATCCTCAGGTTCGAGTGTGTCATCACAATCGGCCAGGGAAGCGGACATTAACTCCAGCCACCGGTCGCGCGCGGCCAGATCAATATGAAATGGTGCATGTCGCATTCGTAGTCGGGGGTGACCGCGCTCCTCACTGTAGGTTTTGGGCCCGCCCCAGTACTGCTCAAGAAACATTCGTAGCCGTCGCTCGGCTGGTTCGAGATCTTCCTCAGGGTAGAGCGGTCGGAGGATGTCATCTTCCGCCACTCGATCGTAGAAACCTCCCACTAGGGCGGCGAAAAATGGCGCGCCGCCGAGACGTTCGTACCAACCGGTGGGATCAGTTGCTGTCACAGGAACATTCTTGCAAGTGTGGAATCGGCGGTTGTCCGTGGTCTGGCCAAAAGCTCATTAAGCGGCGCTTACCTTTAGTTGATCACCGTAGCTACGCTCGAGCTGTAGCCGCTCCGCCTCTGCTGCGATGCGCTTAACCATGGGCTGAAACACAAACGCGTGAAATGGGTATACCGATAACCAATAGGCCTGACCGGCGAGACCACGTGGATAGAAGATTGCGCGTTGCCGCAGGACTGAGTTATCGGGACCGTTGGGCTCGATGCTCCACTCCAACCAGGCTCGACCGGGAAGTTTCATCTCGGCACGGAGTCGCAGCAGCGTCGGCCGAACGCGCTCTTCCACCCTCCAGAAATCGAGGGCATCGCCGACACGAGTCTGATCTGGATCCCGACGACCTCGGCGCAGTCCTACGCCACCGACGACTCTATCCAGTGCGCCTCGAATTTCCCACAGCCAGTTGCCGGTGTAATAACCCCGCTCTCCGCCAATGCCTTCAACGACTTGCCATACCGCATCGGGTGTAGCGTCGACGTTCGTCTCGCGTTCGTCGGTGTACAGCGAACCTCCGGCCCAATCTGGATCAGTCGGGAGGGGTTCCGCGATCGCCCCCGTGACCGACGCACTAGACCATCGAGTGGTGACCTGAGCATCTCGGACACGACGAAGGGCATAGTCGACGGCATCCTTGTAGGTGAGCAGGCCCTCTGCTGGGTCGGGGATCCAGCGAGCGATGTCATGATCACCGCAAATAACTTCGACCTTCAGCGAATCAACGAGTGGGCGTGCGATGCCTCGAGGTACTGGCGTGACTAGTCCGACCCAATGGCTGGACAGTTTCGGACTTAGTAAGTTCACGGGCAAGATGATTCGGCGGCGCAGTCCGGCGACTTCGGCGAAACCTTCCATCATTGACCGGTAAGTCATGACGTCAGGCCCACCGATATCGAAAGGTCGATTAACCTCTGGGGGAAGGTCGGCTGCGCGGGTGAGATAGTAAAGCACATCGCGCACCGCGATCGGTTGGGTACGAGTGGTGACCCACCGAGGCGTGACCATCACCGGGAGTCGCTCCGTAAGGTAGCGCAGCATTTCAAAGGATGCGGAGCCAGACCCAATGATCACCGCTGCGCGAAGTTCGGCGGTAGGAACGCCACTCTCGCGCAATATTCGACCTACTTCGCCGCGACTCGCGAGGTGGGCAGACAGTTTGATTGGCGGTGGCGGGACCATGCCGCCGAGGTAGACGATGCGTTGCACGCCGGCGACCGCGCAAGCCTGACCCATGATTGCGGCCATGCGACGCTCAATGTCTTCAAAACCTTTGCCTACGTTCAACGAGTGCAAGAGGTAGTAGGCGACGTCGACCCCGGCTACGGCTTGCGTTACTGCATGAGGATCAAGGGCATCACCTTGAGCCACCTCGACTTGGTCGAACCATTCTCGTTGTCGCAGCGATTCCAGATTACGTGCCAAGACACGGACCCGAACGCCCTTGTCTAGTAAGTGCGGGATTAACCGCCCACCGATGTATCCCGATGCACCGGTAACCAGGTACAACGGACGGTTATCAGCATCAGGGCGAGTTGTCATATCCATAGTCTCTTTGTTGATGGTGGGGTCTGCATCCTAAGGCTCATGCAGCGGGTCGCCAACCCCACTGTTAGCGTCCCATTATCGGCTTGATGAGCAGGCAAATCGCAGGTAAAACGCGCAAAAGACGTTTTTTACTCATATGCCCCATATTTTCTTCGAATGTATCGATTATTCGTGACTGCCGCCCTGGGTGCGGCCCTTGTATTACCCACAGCGGCACACGCCTCATCTGATCAGGTCCTCGGTGGCTGGTTCGGTAACTGGCATCCGCCGCAAGTTGTGGAGGAAAAAATGCAGGCAGGCGCGGGAGTGTTGACCGATTCAGCTGTGTTTTCCTGGTCTTTCGCCGGTGTACAAAATCCCGTCTGCGCCATGACGCAGAAGTCCGTCTGTCAAGATCCCGGAAAAATTTCGACTCAAGATCTACGACGAGCGATCGCGGGTATGGCCGGAACTACGGTTTGGGCATCTCATATCGACTTGAACTACAGCAGGGCTAGAGAATTGGCAGCACTGTTGAAGAATCGTCGGCAGCGAAACGACTTGATCAATGTTCTAGTAGATCGCACTGTGCGAGTAGGAGCCGATGGCTTGGATCTGGATTGGGAGAACTTTGCCTTCAATGATGGATCGAGTACCTGGGCCAGTACGCGGAAACCGCTCAACAAGACGGTGCGTCGACTCGCGAATAAGTTGCACGCTCAGGGGAAACTCCTCTCGGTAACTGTCCCAGTGGGTTCGTCACCGCTCACTACCTCTGGACGTCCGAGGCTTGGCGGTGGCTACTCGGTGTTTGACTGGAAGCGTCTTGCGGCGAAGGCCGATCGACTGAACTTGATGGCCTACGACTATTCATTCTCCGCACCCGGCCCGATTGGGCCGCATTATTGGGCTAAGCAGGCCGTAACGGCAGCCACTCGTGCCGTCGGAGCTGAGAATGCAAAGAAGGTGATCATCGGGGTGCCGCTCTATGGGAAGTCGTGGCCAACTCCTGGTCGAGGTGGGCAAGCCGTTGTCGGTAAATGTCCGAGTAGTTGGAAACCTAAATCCATTGAGTCGACCTTCTCAGTTACTGCGTTGCAGGCTCCGGAACTGGCTGAGGAAAATGGTGCCAAGATCTCCTACTCCGCCAAGAGTGGTGAATCCACATTCAGATATTCCGAGAAGGTACCTGGAACTTATCGGAAGCAAATAGGTCCGGCCGGGAAGCAGCGAACGGTCACGAAAGCAAAGGAGTGCGAAGTCTCCCGCACCGTTTGGTTCGGGAACCGTCGAACCGTCATCAAACGAGCCAAGCTTGCCCGGCGAGCGGGAATCGGTGGGGTCTTCGCGTGGAACCTTGCAGCCACTGACGAGGCGCTTTTCGAGAAGTATCGGGAAAAGTGGGGTGACTCGCTGCCATCGCAGTAGGTCCTGCTCAAGAGAAGCGAGATATAACCATCTGATATCTCGGTCATGAACTAGACGATGGCATCTCCATCTGTAGTTGCTCCGCTAACCGAGTCCGGACCTTTACCTTCTGTCCACATCGACCAAATGATCACAGCGCTGATAGCGGCCGCCAGCGTGTGCCAGAGCGCATGCCATTGGAATGGACTCGCTGGGGAACAAAGAGCAGAGGCAGTCCTACCAAATCCATAACAAACACATCCGGCGAGTATGAGAACTCCCACCCAGAGAAGTTGGGAGCGACCAAGTCCGGGAAATAATGACGTTCGGCGGATCAATCGCGCTACGAGAACCACGCCGAGTAATGCCAGGAGAAAAAGAATCGACGCATTGTGCAACAAGTTGGCAATGGCTGATTGGGAACCGTGATAGTCGAAACTGCCCAAGCCGATCAGCGCTAGCAAGGCACTCGCTACCCAAGCCATCGCCGGTATGGATGAGGTTGAACGATGCAGCAAAATTAAGACAACAGACCCTG
Source organism: Micrococcales bacterium (assembly GCA_002699445.1). GTDB lineage: Bacteria > Actinomycetota > Actinomycetes > S36-B12. The sequence continues at coordinate 19,475 of PAAU01000019.1, forward strand.
CGATGAGAAAGGTGAGGCTGCTGAGCGCATTTATGGGCTGAGCTAGTACCCCCTCCGCCAAGGCCTCACAGTCGGTAAGGCCCAGCGGTTCCGACATGGGATCTCAAGCGTCAACGACTGTTTTGTTTTGTCGGCGTTCGGCGCTGTTCTACCTGGGCGACCACAACCACTACCACGATCCCAATCCAGAGGAACCAATGTGCCTGATCGACCCACACAGCCCCAAGTATGCCGGTGGAGAAGCACACTAGGGCTGGCCGTAGGTATATCCGACTGGATAGCCGAGTATCGTCTCCGCTGCGTTTCAAATCTCGGTTGCCATAGGCGGCGCGCCGAGCAATCGCGAACAGCGCGAGAAAAGATATCCCTACTGTGGACCAATAGACGAGGAAGTTTTGAATCGTGTCACCTTCGTCACCACGAACGAGCAAGACCCGCAACATGAAATCGATTGGTCCGGTGATCTTTGTTTCCGTTCCTATTGGCGGTAGGTCGGCCAAGGTCATAAGCGGTATCGACAGCAAGCAGAACAGCCAGAAAAAGTTGAGCCACACCATTATCCGGTCGTAATCACGTAAATACTCAAAAAGCACGTGGTGGTATCGCCAACAAACAACCAACACAATAAAAGTGGTGCCAATCCAGGTTAAGTCAGAACCCTTGGTAGTAATAATATCTGACCAAGAGAGACTTTGATCTGCCTGGATGATGTCGACCGCAGGAAGAAACAGCAAAGTAAGCGATATAGCGACGGCGGCGTCGGTGAGATACGTGAGCCGGGTTATGTCGCCTTCGACCCGTTCAAGGCTGGCGGTTTCATCAGATTCGTCCGGCGCTGACATCACACCTCCATGAGCTTCGGCTGTCGCATCCATGAATCTGTGCCAAAGGGCACGATAATCTTATTCAACTATGCACGTGAGCAGTTTGCAGCATTTCCTGCAATGACTTGCTTTGTGGCGCCCCGATGGTCAGCCATCATTGTGGGCAACTGAGCCCCTGTAGAGCCTTCGTAACGATAGCCTCACTTCAAACTAGCGATGGAGTGCAGATGGATCGGTACCTCACTCCGGTCAATGTCCTCAGTCTCACCGCCGGTTTAGTCATCGTGCTGGCCACTCTCACCAGCCTCGTTCGCAGTATGCTCATGCCACTGCCACGAGTCACTCTGGCGGCAAGAGGTTCTCGTGGGCTCACGGAGAACGTGGGTTGGCTGATAGCAGGTCGCTTGAAGAGCTTTTCTCGGCAAGATGCAGTGCTCTCCGGTGTAGGTCCAGTGTCAGTCCTGGTTGAGCTTGTGCTGCTCATGGGGCTGTTCCTGGTGGGGTTTGCCCTGATGATTTATGGGTCGAGCAGTCTCGATTTCTCCGATTCCCTGGTTGAGGCCGGATCAACGTTACTCACACTTGGCTTGCTCGAGCGTGAAAATGCGGCCCAGTTATCCCTGAATTTCCTCGCCGCCTTCATAGGCGTCACAATCATTGCCATCCTGATCGGTTATCTCTTCATCTTGTATTCTGCCTACAACCAACGCGAACAATTAGTCGTTCGGACATCGATCAGGACCGGAGAGCCGGCGTGGGGACCAGAGCTCTTGTGTCGGCAACACGTCTCGCGGGAAGCGCCTCTTTATTCGACAGCGGATCTGATCGCCTGGGTCAGCTCCTTGCGAAGTCAGCACACCATGTACCCAGTACTCAATCAGTTCCGTTCCTACACTCCCATGCGTTCCTGGCTCGTGACTCTCATCGCTGTGTTGGATGCGGCAGCCCTGAGCATCAGTGTTACCTCGACCTCGGACAAAGATGCGCACTCGCTCATTATCGAAGGGTCACAGACATGTGCCGAACTATTTCGAAATCTAACGATGCGGGGTCGTTGGTTCTCGCGCGAGCCGTTACCCGTTGCACCGATTCCAGAACCACCGCTGACTCCAGCGCAGTCGGCGGTATTCCGAGCGGTGGTCGCGGACAGGGAATTATCGGCTAAGGCGAACAGGACCAGTGGTCCAGTTAAGAAAGCCGTTGTTACCTTGAGCCGAGATGAGTTCGATACGGCCTGGGATCTAATGTCAGAGGTCGGTTTAGATCTTCGGTCCGATAAAGATCAGGCGTGGCAGGACTTTAAGAGACTCCGAGCGTGCTACGAAGAAACCGCAGTGGGTTTGGCCTATCGCCTGCATGTAGTCCCAGCGCCTTGGACTGGAAAAAGAAGATTCGGTATCACCACTATTTGGCCCAACCTCGTTGTCGACCATCTAGCCTCGGAGTCAAGGGAAGCGAAAGAACCACAGCGGGATGAGTAGATTTTCACCTATTCGCGAGTTTCACCACGGGTCCGAGCGAGACGCACAATGAGAATGAGCAGTGTGCCGATGCACGATAGCCACAGGAGTCGGGGACCATCACCCCCTAGCGCGGCTCCTAAAGCGGCGCCCACGATATAGGTGAGGAAGATACTGCCCAAGACCTCAAGCCGTACAGGATGACGCGGAAGCTTATGGCCCACGGACAGAATCGCGGTTCGGCGTGCAATCTGATCTAGTGCGCCCGATTGGTAGGTGGTGGATACTGGAATGCCTGCAGTGGCTCTCACTGCGTAGGTTTGCACTCCCATCGCGCCCGAAATCGCGAACAGTGAGAAAATCCCCTCAGTTCCGCTCAGCGGGAGCTCGGATGTCGGAATGAATTGCAGTCGAATGGCGGTGATGAGCAACAAGGCGATTTGAACGATCAGCAAGATTTCGATTTGCCACCGTCGTGGAATGCGGTAGGCCAGGCGTACTGCAAGAAATACGCCGACTACAAACCCCGTGATGGACGTTATGGGTGGGAGGATTTTTCCGGAGTCGAGTTCGCCAATCGCGACGCCAACCAAAATCGCATTGCCGCTCTGATTGGCAGGGAAGACCCCAAACAAGTTTACGAAAGCAATTGCATCTACGTAGCCAGCAATTAAGGCCAAAGCAACGGGCGCCCATAGGCCTATGGGCGGCCCGGCGGCGGGCGGTAACTCGAATTCTTCGTGCGCAATATCCTCAGGGGGTGGATCAGTCACGGTGTTTCCTTGACTGGCTAACTGCAGGACTTACACCGACCTGATATCTCCACTGTGTGGTGGCTCTGGGTAAACCCATTGTCCGCTGCGACGCTCTGTGCCCAGGCCTCGACTGCATCGGCTGAAATCTCAACAGTGGTGCCACATTTAACGCATACCAGATGGTGGTGATGTCCGCCGCTGCATCGGCGATATTGGGTTTCGCCATCACTGTTGATTATCGTGTCGACTTCGCCAGAATCGGCCATCCGCGACAGAGTGCGATAGACCGTAGCGAGTCCTATCGGCGACTCTTGGTCGCTTAAGAGCTGATGCAGCTGTTGAGCTGTTCTAAATTCGCGACATTCATCGAGCAATTCTCGCATGGCAGTTTGCTGTCGGGTGCTCCGTTGGTTCTTAGTGACGGTCATCTCACTGCTCCTACCAGCCTTGGTGCTGTCGCGGCTATCGCGAATAACAGAAGTGCCGTTAACACGATAGCCGGGCCTGAAGGTACGTCAAAGTAAAAGGCTTGTAACAAGCCTGCTATTGAGGCGAAGAGGCTGATGATGACCGCTATTCCCGCGGTTGCGAGAAATGACCGGGTCATTTGTTGAGCGGCCGCCACGGGCACGATCATAATGGCCGCCACTAAAAGCAAGCCGACCGTTCGCATGCCGATCACAACGACTACCGAGGCTGTCACGCTAATGAGCAAACTGATGAGGTCGACACGAATGCCTTGCACGTGTGCCAGATCCGGATCGAGGGAAACAGCAAACATCTGCCGGCCAAAAATGCCCAGCATCGCTAATACCACAACCCCCGCGATCCCCAATGCCACTACATCGCCAAGGCCAGCTGTTGCCAGTGAGCCAAAGAGATATTGATTGAGTGCGGTACTACTGCCATTCTCGGCCAGAGACGTGAGCAGTACACCACCGGCAATTCCGCCGTAAAAGACTAATGCGAGTGCGATATCTCCCACCGATTTACTGCGGAGCCGGATCAGTTCAACCAGAGCCGCTCCGATTGCGGCAACGATGAGCGCAGTAGCGACGGGTTGCGTACCAAGGAGAAACGCCAAGCCGACCCCAGCAAGCGCCACGTGGCCCATCCCGTCGCCTAGAAGGGCCAGGCGTCTTTGCACTAAAAAAATTCCCACCATAGGAGCAAGAATCCCAATGATCATCGCCGAGAGCAGAGCACGCTGCATGAACTCATAATCGAGGGGATTCATCAGTCGGCACCCCACGTATTGTCGCGAGGAGGTCTTGATTCATGGTGTCCGTGCGGATCATGGAATCTACTCGGTAACGGGGGACTACCGTCGTAAGCAATGCTGCCTTTCGACGCCTGCCCCATCGCAATGCACCGATCAATCAACGGCTCCAGAACGCCGAGTTCGTGCGCTACAACGATGATTGTCCGACCGGCACTCTTATATTCCGCCAAGATGTCTGCAAGAAGAAACATGTTCTCGCGGTCTAGGCCCGCGGTTGGTTCGTCCAAGAGCAGCACATCAGCATTCTTGGCGAGAGCGGCGGCAATCATGGCACGGCGTTGCTGACCGCCCGACAAGGAATGAAAGGAGTCTTTTCTTTTGTTCCAGAGCCCCACTCGCTGCAGGATCTCCTGGGTTCTATCAGGTGTGGAGCGACGCCATCCAAGACGCGATCCACCGGCCGAGACCTGAACTATCTCAGCCACCGAAACCGGAACGGCAGTGGACGCCATCAGGTCTTGTGGGACATAGCCGATGCGTCGCCACTGGCGAAAGCTATCAACGGGCGTTCCGAAGATCCGAACTTCTCCGTCCGCGAGACTCTGTAAGCCGAGAAAAGTACGAAGCAAGGTGCTTTTGCCTGAACCATTTGCCCCGAGCAGAGCGAGAAACTGTCCGTTCGGAATGCTTAAGCTCACATTCCGAAGGACAGCCTCTCCACCAAGAACTACCGTGCCGGACTCGATTTGAAAAGGGTCTTCCGCTTTCTGCTCGGATGAGGGCAACGTAGTCCCCTTCCCTTTTCGACTGATCTTGGCCCTGTATCTGCCTGCAACACTGACATTCATAGTCGCTTACGCGTGGTCTTGTCAGATCCAGATGACATTCGCCGGTCTGGCCTACGAGCAGGGTTGCCCAGTCTTGACGGCATCGAGATTACCGCGCATTAGGGAGAAGTAGTCGGCGTCACTACCAGCAGGTAGTGTCTCGATCGGATCGAGGACGGCCGTTTCTGCTCCAGTTTCGTCAGCCACGGTTTGGGCTACCTCGGGTGCTGCCACGCTTTCGTAGTAGATGGTCTTAACGTCATTGTCTTTGACGAAATCAGCCGCCCTAGCAATCGCAGTCGGGCTTGGCTCAGTTTCTGGGCTCAATCCGTTGACTCCCATCTGCTCGAAGTTGTAACGGGCTGCGAGATATCCGAACGCTTCGTGAGCAACTACTAAGTCGCGACTTGTGCATTCCTTAGTCCCCGACTTCCACTCTTCATCGAGTGTATTGAGCTCGTTTGTCAACTGATCGGAGTTTGCCACAAAGTTCGAACTCGAATCGTCAGTGGTGCCAGCAAGCTGTTCGGCTACCGCTGCTCCAATGGTTGCCATCATCGTTGGATCGAGCCAGACGTGCGGGTCAACAGCGCTCTGCTCCGCGTCGCTGTGGTCTTCGTCGCTGTGGTCTTCGTCGCTGTGCTTCTCGTCGCTGTGGTCTTCGTCGCTGTGGTCTTCGTCGCTGTGCTTCTCGTCGCTGTGGTCTTCGTCGCTGTGGTCGTGACTGTTCTCGCCACCTTCAATGGTTTCCACCAAATCGGTGACGTTGAGCGCGCGATCTCCGATTGAGCTAACTGCATCATCTACTGCCGGCTGGAAACCCTTGATGTAGAGAACCAAATCTGCATCTTGGATTGAGGCGATTTGCTGAGGGGTGAGTTCGAGATCGTGAGAGTCGACCCCTGGTGGAGTCAAGTTTTCTACCGTGCCTTGGTCCCCAACAACGCTCTGTGCCGCAAACTGCAGCGGATAAAGTGCGGCTAGCACTGAGGGCTGAGAATCGTCCGCATTCGATGTGCTCGAGCAGGCGGAGAGGGCGGATGTAGCCAAAGCCGCCGAAGCAATGGTTACCGCACTCTTCACGACTATTCTTTTTCGCTGAATTTTCATGCCACTTAATGTACATGAATGAGAATCATTCTCATAAAGTGCGCCCGTCAGAAACCCGTTGCAACGAAATGATCACTCCATGTTGCCGGTGGCCTTCAGAACAGTCACACCGACGAGTGCGACGACCACAACCACGCGGGCGATTCGTGAACCAGGGGTGAGAACGGGCCACGCCAGGACAGATAGCCATGCAACAAACAATGCGTCAACACCGAGCAGCACGGCACCCAATATCGCCCAAGGCCCAGAAGCGATAAGACCGACAAATAAGAAGACCGCGAGCAAGATGGGTACAAGCCAGCGCGGCATAGCGTGGAGCCGTAGCAATAGGGGAGCGCTAAAACGTTCCAAAGCCGGTCTGAACCCGGTCTTATTCGTCGATGTGGGTGTCGACCGTTGATTCTGTGATCGCTGGCTGCCTTGAGTCTTCGGCTGCTTGCGTTGTGGTGAGTTACGACCAGACTTATTTGACACGATTCCCTCGAGCTCCTGCGATCTTGGGCCGCGCGAAGATCCAGAAAGCCTTAACGCAGCTATCTCTATGGTGCGGCCTGAGTCCGGAATCACCAAACTGTCGTTCGGTGAGGCCTTTTAGTGTCGACTGAGGCAGTATCGACAATGTGATTGTGATCATGGAATACCAAGGTGGGCCAGAAATAGAACCGCTTTTGGCGGAAGCTGCCGCAGCACTAGGACAACGAGACGGATGTTGCCGTGTTCTGCTGGGTCGATCACCTGACGATGCCGCGAAATGGCAACTGCTTTCGGAGTGGGAGTCTGCGGGCCAACTTCGACATGGGCTGGGGTCATATGAGGCCAAGATGGCTCTGGGGCCACTGCAGGCTGCTGCGGTCCCAAGCGGAGGGGTATTCGAGACTCTGCTTCGGTACGAGGCCGGAATACGAAGCGAGTCGTTATCGGACCGGGCGGAAGATGCGGATACGTCTGGACCAGCGGGAAATCTTGGTTAGTGCTGGCACGAGTCTGGATGGGTGGCCGAGCCAGTACGCTATAGATACGCCCGGCCTCGCCCGTGGCGCCGCCGACAACCAGCCGGAGTGGAGTTCACGTGGCCAAACGAGTAGATGCGGTAGTAAATCTGGCAAAACGAAGAGGTTTTGTCTATGCCTCTTCAGAGATATACGGCGGCACGCGCTCTGCGTGGGACTACGGGCCATTGGGTGTTGAGCTAAAGGAAAACATTCGGCGACAGTGGTGGCAGCACATGGTCCGTAGCCGCGGGGATGTAGTGGGACTGGATTCATCGATAATCCTCGCGTCCTCGGTATGGGCAGCCTCGGGCCACCTTGATGCTTTTGTGGATCCACTTACCGAATGTCGAACTTGTCATAGGCGATTTCGAGCCGACACCTTGATGGAAGAGTTCGCGGAACGCAAAGGTCGGATGGTGGAGAGTCTTGAAGAAATCCCTTGCCCGAGTTGTGGCAACAAAGGCGACTTCACCGAACCGCGCGATTTTAATGGGTTACTCCGGACCGCTATTGGTCCAGTGGAGGACGAAGGATCGGTGCACTACCTGCGTCCGGAAACCGCTCAAGGTATCTTCGTCAACTACGGCAATGTTGCAACTACAGCTCGGATGAAGCCGCCGTTCGGTATCGCTCAAACCGGCAAGTCATTTCGAAATGAGATCACACCCGGCAACTTTATTTTCCGGACTCGAGAATTTGAACAAATGGAGATGGAGTTCTTCGTCGAGCCGGGCACGGACGAGCAGTGGCACGAGTATTGGATCAAGGATCGAATGGATTGGTACATCGACCTTGGAATGAACCCGGAAAATCTTCGCTTGTTTGATCATCCTGCGGAGAAGTTGTCGCACTACTCCAAACGCACCGTCGATATCGAATATCGCTTTGAGTTTGCGGGAAGTGCTTGGGCCGAGTTGGAAGGAATTGCTAATCGTACTGATTTTGATCTCAAGACCCACTCGGAGCATTCCGGCGTGGACTTGTCCTACTTCGATCAGTCGACCGGCGAACGCTGGATTCCCTATGTCATCGAGCCAGCGGCGGGTCTCACCCGAGCAGTGCTGGCTTTCCTTCTCGACAGTTATGCCGAGGATGAGGCGCCCAACACCAAGGGCGGCGTGGACAAACGCACCGTTCTTCGATTTGACCCGCGATTGGCGCCAGTCAAAGTTGCTGTGCTGCCGCTGTCTAGAAATCCAGATCTATCGCCCAAGGCTCGGGGGCTGGCCGACGAACTGCGTAAACGCTGGAATGTAGTTTTCGATGATGCGGGAGCGATTGGCCGACGATATCGGCGTCAAGACGAGATCGGCACACCCTTCTGCGTCACGGTTGACTTCGACACGTTAGAAGATGATGCGGTAACCGTTCGACATCGAGATTCAATGGAACAGGAACGAATCGGCCTAGACTCTGTCGTCGGTTGGTTAGCCCAACGAATTCCTGCCTAAGCGTGCAGACCTAAGGTAAGAGGATGGCCACCGACGACCATCCCATCTTTTCGATGATCTATCGACCACTTGCCGATTTGGGAGAGCGGACCGGAGTCGGAGACGCCCGTGATGAGGCCCTGCAGGGAACTCACGGTCGTCTGCTGATTCTGGGACTGGGTCTGGGGCATGATCTAGATCATTTACCGGCCGGTGTTTCAGAAGTGGTTGCTATCGAGCCGTCGGCTTCGATGCGCCGCCGATCACTCAGTTCGATCCGTCGAAGTGAGAACGCGGGTATCGAAGTGGAGCTGCTTGCCGGGCGCGGTGAGCGGCTACCGCTACCAGATAGCAGCATGGACTCCGCTCTGATTTCTCTGGTTATGTGCAGCGTCACAGATCCCAAACGAGTACTCACTGAACTTATTCGGGTGCTTAAGCCAGGAGCTCCCCTTGGAGTTCTCGAGCATGTCGCTGCACCACCGAAAACGTGGACCCGGCGATTGCAGTGGAGTGTGGCTAGTGTCTGGCCGAGAGTCGCTGGCGGATGTCGAGTAGATCGCGATACGGGCAGTTCGTTAAGACGGGCAGGTTTTGATACGACTGATCTGCGAGAGGTACGGCTTGCTAAGGCTCCGGTCGTAGCGCCAACGATTGTAGGCACGGCATACAGCCCGCTGTTATCGACCGGTTAGCAGTCCGCTTCGCCTGACAGTCGCCCGCTAGGGATGTTGATCCATCTCCGCAGATCTGTGGTGGTGGGGTGAGGCTCGTCCGCGGGTTAGTGGCTCTTTACATGAACCCAGTTCAACGCGAGGTTGTACCCGGTTCACCCAACTGCTGTAACGCGTTGCGCCCGGCACTGCAGTACAGCCGTGGAGCACCACACTCAATAAAATTGTCAAGGCAGCCGTAGCCAGCACTCTGTCTAAATCATTGTCACGATCTAATTGTTCAAGCGCAATTAGCGAAAAGACTACGGATGCAAGGCCTCTGGGTCCGAACCATCCGATAAATAGCGCTGATGGCAGGCGAAGTCCGCTGCCCAAAAGTGACAGCCAGACTGGACCCATGCGCAAGACTGTTAGGGATGCGATAGCAAAGAATATTTCAGTCACACCGATATCGGTGATCAAGCTGGGAAGCATGAGTAGACCGAAAGCGAGCCACGTGATGTCACCAAGTGGGATCGATAGTCCTTCAGGCAGAAGAAGCACCCGCTGGGAAACCCCCTGCTTGAGGGCGATACCGAAGAAGCTGCCGGCGACAAAGGTCGCGATAAACCCGTTTCCAGTGAATAAGGGAGCGCCGTAGAAAGCCACCAGAGGCACAGCCAGGGTTGCAACGAGCAAACTTGTCGGTGATGACCAGCCTTTCTCGCGAGTGATACGCATCAGCTGGCCACTAGCGAAGCCGATGATCGCCCCGATCGCGATTGCGATCGCGATCTGGGCTACTGCTTCAACGGTAGATTCGCGAGCATCAAGACCTTCCTGCTGCGCTAAAGCCGCGATGGCGAAGAGGACAACTGGGGTCGCCAGTCCGTCATTGAGGCCACTCTCCACATTGAGGATTCGACGGATGCGCACTGGGATTCGCTTGTCGGAAACGGTCGCTGCACCGAGCGCCGCGTCCGTGGGAGACAGTATTGCGCCGAGCAGTAGAGCCGCGGCCCAGGGAATACCGGGAAAAAGCACGATGGCCAGCCCGAAACCAGCAGCAATGGTTAGGGGTAGACCGATCAACAGTAATCTGCCGACGAACCCGCCTTCGCGATCAATCTGTCGAGGTCTGACCGAAGCTGCATCATGAAACAGCACTAAGGCCAAGGTGAGTTCGGCCAGGGGCAATAACCACTGTTCAACACTTTGATCGATGTCGGCCCAGACATTGAGCAAGTATCCGACAGCGACGAAAGCCATGGGAGCGGTAAGGTTCCAGCGGCCTAGTGAGCGCGCGACTAGAGAATAGGCGAGGATCAGCATTGCCACGATAGTGATGGCTACATCAGTGGATTCCAACGCTCTTCCTTCCGGCGCACTAACGATGTTTGCAGATGCCAGAGAGCTATGTTGCCGAGTCGGCGAAGCGGACAATTTCGCGGATTTGGTGAGTAAGGCAACAATAGTGAGATGTCCGAGATCGCTCCGCCTATCCAAGTGCCGGGATTGCAGGTATCACCCCCGGTTGTTCTCGCCCCCATGGCGGGTATCACTAATCGTGCCTATCGGAGACTTTGCCGAGAGCAGGGGGCTGGGCTCTTCGTCTCCGAGATGGTGACTGCCCGGGCCTTTACGGAAAGAGACGTCAAGACGCATCGGATAACGGCTTTCGACCCAGATGAAACTCCGAGATCTCTGCAGTTCTATTCAGTCGACCCAGTCACGATCTACGAAGCGGTAACCCGAGTGGTCGCTGAAGATTTGGCTGACCATGTCGACTTGAATTTTGGTTGCCCGGTAGCGAAAGTGACCCGGAAGGGAGGGGGAAGTGCCCTTCCTTGGAAACTGGATCTATTCTCCGACATCGTCGCAGCCGCGGTAGCAGCCGCAGATGCCAAGATTCCAGTCACGGTAAAGATGCGGAAGGGAATCGACGACGAACACCTCACCTACGTAGATGCTGGAAAGATTGCAGCTAGTCATGGAGTCGCCTGGGTGGCTCTACATGGTCGGACTGCCTCGCAGTACTACGGTGGGAGCGCCGATTGGGACGCGATTGCGATACTTAAGGATGAACTTGGTCCGCTCGGTACCCCAGTGCTAGGCAACGGTGATATCTGGACTGCGGCTGATGCGGTTCGCATGGTCCGAACCACTGGGTGTGACGGGGTTGTTGTGGGGCGTGGTTGCCTCGGTCGGCCGTGGCTCTTCGGTCAGTTAGCTGACGCTTTCCAAGGACGTCCGCTCCGGGCTGACCCTGGCCTGAAGGAAATCATTTCGATCTATCGCAGGCACGCAGAACTCTTGGTGGCTGCTCTCGGTGACTACATCGGTATGCGAGAAATCCGAAAGCACCATGCCTGGTACTTCAAGGGGTATTCGGTGCGACGGGAAGTAAGATCAGGGTTAGGTCAGGTCGAAACTTTCGATGACATGGATGCCCTACTCGAGCAGATCGATACAAACCAGGAGCAACCGGAGACGGCTACTTCTGGGCCGCGGGGACGAACCTCGGGAGCGCGGTCGGTGGCCCTTCCGCATGGATGGCTAGATTCGCGGAGCCTTGCCGGTAAGGAAGCTGGCTTGATTCCCGAAGCAGAATTGGCGACTAGCGGCGGTTAGCGATGGCTTCGTCTGCGAGTGCGACAACGACCGCCGCGCAGAGACCGCGCTCGTGAGTGAGTGAGAGTGACCACTCGGTGAGGCCAAGTCGATGAGCTTGCGCGGCGGCTGACCCGGCGAAGCACAGTTCGGGAGCCCCATTAGATTTTGTTCTGACCCAGATATCGGTGGGCGAAATTTCATCGAGCCCAACATTGAGAGCCTTGATGGCTGCTTCCTTCGCCGCCCATCGAGCCGCTAACCGATCAACATCGGAGCCGCATTCTGCGATTTCCTCAGACGTCCAGGTGTGACGAACAAACGAATCACCGAGATTGTCGATCAGGCTCGCGACCCGAGCGGAGTTCACCAGATCAATACCGGTACGAAGCGTCGTCATCGTGATGTCAGGGGTGTGGCGAATTGCTGAGGACTTCCGATGGTAGATCGAGCTCTTGAAGCCCCCGTGGAGACGCGGCGGGCCGCACGCGGCGCTATTTTTTGCAGACGATCAAGAGCGATCCACATGGTTACACCGGCCAAAATCGAAATGATGAGAGCGGCCCACAGCTGCTCACCAAGTAGGGGGTAAATCTGATAGTGAGTGAGGTAAATGATTAGCGAGGCACCAGCAATCCGGGAGAGGATTGGCGCAATAGCTCGGGGGACTCGAACTGAAGTGACCGTAATCGCCAAGATCAGTCCGATCAGGACCAGGGCAACACGGTCGGGTCGGTTGAAGAAGGAGGCTCCTATGACAAGGACTCCAAGAAGAACAATCGATTTTTGGTAGTTGTTCGAAGCGCGTTCCAGCGCCCAACCGGCTGCAAAGAGCCAGATCACCACAGCGGGGGTGTACATCGACGTGGGCGCTGTCGGACCTGCGGTGAGCAAAGCCACTACCGATCCCGCGCCGACGATCAACAGCGGAAACGCAAATGGCCAGCGTCTTTCCCATCGATCAACTGCGGGAACCCATAGCAGGACGGCCACCGCAATCATGAGGTAGACCAGGGCCTCAAGGAACCAATATCGCCACTCTGGGGCTTCTCCCGCGGGACCCAACAGATTATTGAGGTACAGAACACTGGGCCCGTATTCGGTACTGATTAGCACTAATGGAACCAGCCATAACAAACTGATCCCTACTATGCGCCAACTACTTCGCAAGATTCGCTTAACTCGTTCTTTTCGATCGGCATCGGTCAGGAGGAACTTGGCAAGTCCAAACCCAGCCAACGCGATTAAGAGGTGGGCGCCGCCTCGAATGTCGAATACTCCGATATGGGAACCCACGATGAGGATGACGGCGACGGCTCGAAGTATGCCGGTCGTCTCCAACCGGACTGGAAATCGCGGATGACTCTTGGATTCGCCCCCAGAAGTGGGACACAGGGCCTCCAGCTCAGTTACTGATAGTCGTTGCCACCCAGGTGGCAGTGTGCCTATCCGTTGCTGGAGGGCTGAGGTAGCTGCTACATACGACAATGAATCACCACCGAGACTGACGAAGGAATCGGTTGGGGAGATATGCGATTTTCCCAGAATCGATCCTAGAACCGTGGCGATGCTTGAATCTGCGGTGATGGGGGTGAGACGTCCTTCGTGCAGGTCGGTGGACTGTTGGGCGGCTGTCGCGTAATCAATTTTTCCGTTAGCAAGGCGAGGGAGCTCGGTCACTTTCGAGACAACGAGACTAGTCGGTGGCAAACCCGTCGTGTTGGCAGCTACTTTGCAGAGCTCTTGGGTAGAGACCGCTGAATCAGTGGTAACGACTCCGACTCCGGTCGGGGTTTCGACGCAGGTCACCTCTTGGCAGGTCTTTTGGAGGATCCGCTCAAGCCGATCGAGATCTACACGTAGTCCAAAGGGTTTGGCTATTCGGCTACATCTGCCCACTACTCGATAGAGGCCGGCATCGGTCCGCTCTGCGATATCGCCAGTGTGGAGTTCCCACGTTGTCTTGTTGGACGCAAGATCGTGACGTTGTAGTGCGTAGCCCATCATCACGTTCGGACCTGAGTAAACCAACTCTCCTTGGCCTTCAAGGCAATCATCATTTCTTTCGATTCGAAGCTGACCCCCGGGGATCGCTACGCCGATGCAATCCGGGTTTTCAGCGACGAGTCTCGGATTTAAGTAGGCAATCCGCGCTGTGGCTTCGCTTTGGCCGTACATGACGAAGAACTGCCGGTTGCTCTCGGCGCACAGCTCGGCAAACTCGGTAACGAGTTGTGGCGCTAATTTTCCGCCGGCCTGGGTCAGTATCCGGAGAGACGGTAGTTGCTCCGGAGTGAAGTGGTTCTGGTGCATTACTTCAAAGGAGTACGGCACTCCAGAAATATTAGTGACCCCACTAGAACGTGCGAGGTCCCAGAAGCAATCGTCTGCTAGGGAAAGATCGGTGAGCACGATTTTCCCGCCAACGGAAAAGTGGGTGTTAATTACTGAAAGGCCATAGCAGTAGGACCACGGTAGGACCGTCGCGGCAGCATCTGATTGGCCCAGCCCCAGGTAGTCACAAATCGCGGCTGCGTTCTCGTTCAGATTCTGGTGAGAGAGGCGAACAAGTTTTGGGGAACCCGTCGAACCAGAGGTCGAGAGCAGCAAGGCAAGGTCCGAATTTAGCCCGCCGAGAGGTTCGGACCGAAGATGTTTTAGCGTCCAGACTCCCGTCCGATTTGGCTGCATCACTGAATCGGGTTGATATGTGGCGGCTATATCGTCCCTGTCTGTTAGTCGACCACTGCCGGGCGTCAGCAACAGCGCGACATGTCCACCGGATAAGCAGGCTAGGTAGGTGATGATCGGTTCGGGGTCATTTCCCGCCTCAATGGCGACCAGGCGAGGGACATCACCGAGATCAGTTTCCCGCTGTCTCACTCGTTGCGCCAACTCCGAGTAGTCAATACTGTCGTCGCCGTACGCAAGCGCGATCCCCGTCTGCTGTTCGAGGTGAGCGGGCATCCAAAACACGCGTACTCCTCGTCTCATCGACTTCAGCAAGAATCAAACTGAGATTTAGTTAGGTTAGCCTAAGTTTACCTATTGTCCAAGATGTGCCCATTGATCCACTCAACATGTGGTAGATGTCACCACTGAGGTAGGAGGGAATCGATCGTGATCTTCGTGGCGGAATCGACATAAGGTCAAAGCCCCACGCGTATTGGCTCATCGAGAACCTCCCTAATGGGAAATCTGCGACAGGTGGGAGTCATCTATTCGCAGGCGCGACTGAAGCTGGGAAAAGTAGAGCTCCGGGATAGGACGGTTGGGCAAGCGTGAACTAAACAGAAGGTAAGAGTCCTGAAAAATCGGGCAATGGGTCTAGTTCCAGGCTAAGGAATCAGTAACACTTGCAGAATGACTCAGACCACGCTGCCACGTGCATCGGCGCGCGGCGTAGCCCCGAGGCAGCGTCGTCGGAGCGGTTGGGTTCTGCTCTTACTGGCGCTACTGGCGATATTGATGGCGGTCGGCTTATCTGCAGGAGCAGTTGTCCACCAAGCAAGGCAATATGACAACACCCCCACCGATGCGATCGTAGTGCTGGGAGCTGCGCAGTACTCGGGCGAGCCGTCACCGGTCTTCGCCAACCGCTTAGATCATGCCGCGGAGCTTTATCAAGCAGGAGTGGCGAATCAGATAGTCACCGTTGGAGGCAAGGTTCCAGGCGACTTTACGAGTGAGGCGGAAGTCGGAGCAGAATATTTGGTGTCCCAGGGTGTTCCCAGAAGCGCGATCGTGGTGGTAGCAAAGGGTCGAGACACACTCGGTAGTTTTCGACCGCTTGATCGACTAGAACGTCGATACGCTTGGAAAAGTCTGACGATTGTCTCCGATAGAAGTCATCTCGCTCGGTCGAGTGCCATCGCCGATGCCATGGGTTTCGACGCACACGTCAGCGGCCCTGCGAGCGGCGACGGTTCCACCGTCACACCGATTAAAGTCGCCATTGAAACTGCCGGATTATTGCGTTTCGCGGCTTACGACCGCTGGCAACTGGAAGGCCGGGTGTGAACCCCAGTATTTCCCAGTACTCAAACGCGGATTTAGCGCGATGGGTTAATGAGGAGTCCAAGCAGGGCACCCGTTCGGAGTTCGCGCGTGATCGTGCCCGAGTCCTGCACTGCTCTGCGTTACGTCGATTGGCAGGTAAGACGCAAGTCGTGGTTGTGGGTGAATCCGACGTACCGCGCACTCGTCTGACACACAGCTTGGAAGTTGCTCAGGTCGCTCGCGAGCTAGGAGCTTCATTAGGCTGTGCTCCCGATGTAGTTGATGTGGCAGGTCTGGCGCATGACCTTGGGCATCCTCCGTTCGGTCACAACGGTGAGGCAGTTTTGAATGAGATTGGCCGGGACTGCGGGGGGTTTGAAGGTAATGCACAAACGTTCAGAATTCTTACCAGGCTCGAGGCCAAGGTCATGTCTCCAGATGGGGACAGTGTGGGACTCAACCTCACTCGTGCATCGTTAGACGCAGCCACCAAGTACCCATGGCAGCGCCACTCGAGTACTCCGAAATTTGGCGTGTATGAAGACGATCTACCGGCCTTTGACTGGATGCGGGCTGAAGCGCCTGGGCAACGCAAGTGTCTGGAGGCCCAAGTTATGGATTGGGCCGATGATGTGGCCTACAGCGTCCATGACATTGATGATGCGATTCAACTTGGTCATCTCGAACCAGAGATTCTTTCTGACCGAGATCAGCGAAATCGCATCATCGAACGATGCATTGCCTGGTACGCGCCAGAAGCGGACTATTCAGACGTCGAGGCGGCATTCGACCGACTGCGGCGACTTGATGCGTGGGTAGACACTTTTGATGGAAGCATGAGAGATCTTGCTGCGGTCAAGCGCATGACAAGCTCGTTGATCGGACGCTTTTGCCGTTCTGCAGAGGATGCGACTAGGAGTCAGTACGGGGGCGAACCGCTGCGTCGCTTTCAAGCTGATCTCATAGTGCCGCTAGAGACTCGACTAGAAGTCGCGGTCATGAAAGCAATGGCGGCGGTTTATGTCATGTCTCGTCCGGGTGCTGAGGCCCAGTTCATGCGACAACGCGAAATTCTCAGTGGAGTTGTCGCTGTGGTTGAGATCAGAGGATCAGAGGTTCTGGAACCTTGGTTGCGACCGGCGTGGGACTTGGCGGTCAGTGATGCCCATCGAATGCGCATTGCGTTGGATCAAGTGGCGAGCCTGACCGATTCTTCAGTGGAGAAATGGCACCGAAAACTTACGAGCTAAAATTCGCTAATAAATCTAGTGCGCGATCCAGGTCAGCCTGATTGTTGAATGCATGTGGGCTGATTCTCAAAGCGGGTTGATCTCCGAGCTCACGCGGATTACTGGTCGCGGGCACAACGTGCAGGTTCACTCGTTCCCGTCGCAAACTGCTAACGATTTCTCCTGGGGGAGTAGCGGTGGAACGAACTACCACGATGCCAGATCGTCGTTTACCGCGATCGAGCAACCGCCAATCCGCCAGACCACCAAGATGTGACCGCAGGTATTCCGCGTTGCGAGCTACCGCTCCGGCGATAGCACCGATTCCGATCTGGTGAGCGTAGTCCGCGGCAGCCATCAACCCAAGTCCAGCGGCTACTGATCGTTCGTAGTTCTCGAATCGGACTGCGGTTGGGTCGATTTCTACGTCTCGTGCCCGCGCCCAGGTACCGCCGCGCACATCTAGCGGGAACGCGTCCAACTCTGCCAACGCTCGCGGTCCCACGCAGAGCACACCGGTTCCGCGAGGTCCACGCAAATATTTGCGTCCACTAGCTAGTAAAAAGTCACAGTCAATCTGTGAGACGTCAATCGGGAGCTGCCCGAGAGACTGACAGGCATCTACGACGTACCAGGGTTGATGTTGGGCCGCCCGGGTCGCGGCACCGATAGCGATGACATCGTTAATTAGTCCGTTGTGGCTGGGTGCATGTACCGCGAAAACCATACGAGTGGGCGTGCGGAGTTGGCGCGACAGTTCGTCTGCATCGACGGTTCCATCGGGACCGTCGGGAAGAAAATCCAGTTGTACTCCCATCCGTCGGGTCAACTGTAGAAGTGGTAGAACTGTGCCGGCGTATTCCGCCCCCGCAACCAGAATTCGATCACCACTGTGCAATGGCACCGTAGACAAGACCTTATGCAGAGCCGCCGTGGACGACTCCATAATGGCAATGCCTTCGGATTGGCCACCGATCAGCTGAGCTAGCGACTTTCGACCGTTCTCCCATTCTTCAGCGACTCGCTCCGCCGCCTCGTATCCGCCGATTTGCTCCTCGAGGCGAAGGTGAGCAATCACTCTTTCGGTTACTTGTTGAGGAGGAAGGCTGGCACCCGCATTGTTGAGATGGACTAGATGGCCCACCGCCGGAGTATCGGCTCGCAGTCGATGCCGATCTAAGGATCGGGGCGGCTGGGGGAAAGCCGTCGAATCGAAACGCTGCCCAGATTGGTCCGCAGCGAATAGCGGAGGACTCATGATGAATAGTGCAACACAAGACAGCGTGAATTCGTTGCTCATCCTTCGGTCATGTCGCGACAGCAACTTGGGAGTAGCCGCGTAGGATCGGACAATGGCTGGTCTCATCGTGTCTGACGACATCGCGACAGTGCGCGAGCGAGTCAGAATTAACGATGTGGTGTCGGAGCATGTCACCCTAAAAAATGCCGGCGGCGGATCAATGAAAGGGCTGTGCCCATTCCACGAGGAGCGCACCCCCAGTTTTCATGTGACTCCCACAAAAGGTCTGTACTACTGCTTTGGCTGCGGTGAAGGTGGCGACTCTATTGACTTCGTCATGGCTGTGGAACATCTCTCGTTCAGTGAGGCCGTCGAGAAGCTAGCTGGGCGCACCGGTGTGACTTTGCGATACGAAGGCGGTAATGCAGGACAAAAGCGTGATCACGGCAAGCGCGTTGCGCTGTTAGCAGTCAACGCAGCCGCCGCAGAATATTTTGTGAATCAGTTAGCTAGTAATGCAGCCGGCAAAGCCCGTGGGTTCCTCACTGAGAGAGGTTTCGGTGAAGAGTCTTGGCGGGAGTTCGGCATCGGGTATGCGCCTCGCAATGGTTTGGTTGAGCATCTGCGAAAAGCCGGCCACGAGCAACGCGCGATCGTGGAGTCAGGAGTAGCCGGTCAGGGAGAGGGCCGGACCTACGACCGTTTCCGCGATCGATTGGTATGGCCTATTCGGGAGTTATCTGGCGACATTGTGGGATTCGGCGCGCGACGGCTCTCCGAGGATAGTGGCCCGAAGTACCTCAATACACCCGAAACTGCGGTGTACAAAAAGAGCAATGTTTTGTTTGGCGCTCATCAAGCCCGACGGGAAATTGCAAAGCAGCAGCAAGTGGTGATTGTGGAGGGTTATACCGACGTTATGGCCTGTCACCTCGCAGGCGTCACTACTGCGGTGGCTACCTGTGGGACAGCTTTTGGTGAAGGGCATGTCAAGGTATTGCGCCGCCTCTTGCTGGACGATAGTGACGCAAAAGTAGTGTTCACCTTTGATGGAGATGCTGCCGGTCGAAAGGCCGCGCTGCGGGCTTATCAAGAGGATCAACAGTTCGCTGGATCGACCTATATTGCCATTGCCCGTGATGGCCTCGATCCGTGTGATCTGCGGCTGCGTGATGGTGATGAGGCTGTACGAGATTTGGTTTCTTCCCGGACTCCGTTGTTTGAGTTCGTGTTACGGAGCAGCATTGAGGGGCTAGACCTAGGTACTGCTGAGGGACGATCGGCGGCTCTGAAAAAAGCTGGTCCGATCCTCGCTGGTATCCGAGATGAACTACTCCGGGAAGAATATGACCGGCAACTGGCCGGCTGGCTAGGCGTAGATCAGGAACAGGTACGCCGAGCAGTTCAGTTAGGTGGCGATCATGGTCGACGAAGCTCCAACCGATCAAAGAGTCCAGCGGGTTCGGTCCCGGCCCGCGGTACCAATCTGCTGGAATGGCAAGCGCTCCAGGTGATGGTGCGATCACCAGAGCTCGTAGTGGAATGGTTGGATTCGATCGATTTTGAGTCATTCGCGGATTCTCGGACCCGCTCACTTCATCAGGCGGTTGCAACCGCTGGTGTAGTTGATTTGGGAAGTCCCGCGTGGCTGAGACAGGTTATGGACAATTGTTCCGATGACGAGGAACGCCGCCTCGTCGGGGCCATGGTCGCCAAACCACTACCTGCCAGTGCGGCAGAGTCCTCGGAACAGGATTACGCAGTTGGCATCATGGCGCGGCTACTTTTTGAAGCGGCAGGACGCCGGACTGGCGACCTACGGGCAACGTTGAGTGCGCCAGAGGTTAGTGAAGACGGTGCACGGTCTGCCGCCATATTGGCGGATTTGCAAGAATTAGAAAAATATCGTCGCAGTCTTCGAAACTATTGGGCTCCGGAGGGGTAATGCGCTTGCCTTGGACTCGAGAAAAAATTCCGGACCATATCCGTGAATCTGTGGAATTTGCCCCAGGTGAGATAGTACGAGCCGCGGGACAAGTTCAAGATGCTGGCTACGCAGTAGCTACAGACATGGCGTTGCATCTGCTCCTCACAGTTTCTGATGAAGATAGACAAGACTTGCGAATTGGATGGGACCTAGTCGACAACGTCACCTGGTCACCGCCCGCGCTTGCTCTGGAACTGCGACGAGATCGAGATTCAGCTCCCGAACAACTAGTTTTGGAGATAGACCAGCGGTCTAATTTGCCAGCGGTCGTGCGGAATCGGGTGATGGACTCCATCGTCGTGAATGACAAAATTGAATATGGCCGTTCATGGATTCGAATTATTGCTCGGAAGATATTCGAAACAGGGGAACTCGAATGGCGCGTGGTCCCAGGACCGGGATTGGACCCCGCTTCTCCCGATGTCGCGGATGCCATAGACACCCAGTTGCGACAAGCTCGGTTGCAATGGGAAATGTGAGAGTTTGACGTCTCGCTGAAAGGTCAGCTGGCTGTAGCCTTGGAATCCTGGTCGCCTGAGACTTGTTCCTGGCGAAAATATTGTCCACCGAATCTGCGTTTCAGCCACAGCAAGATGGCATAGAACGGAATTGTTGCGATCCACCACACCGCGTCAGGCACGACTGTATAAGGGATCACTAGATCTGGTTGGCCGTAAAAAAGGTCTTGGAAAAGAGACGTTTCATAGTAGGCCGGATTAGCGCTCGACGGAATGAAATAGAACTGTGTTCCATTCTGGATCCAGGTAATAGCCATTTCTGAAGCAACACCCCAGACCCAAATAATCGCAAATTCTCCCCAGTGCCATCGAGTGAATCGAGGGTGTTTATTGCGTCCGAGAATCAGCCACGCGAGACCGACACCGATCATAAAGATGCCGGCATCCTCAAACGTGTGTGCCAGGTTATTCCACCAGCTGGGGATCCAATCCGGGGTAGGAGCAAGGCAGAACTCTGGTCCGTTCTCGTAGGTAAAGCAGCCCTCGGTCGAAGTGAAATCTGATCCAAGAAAAAAGAATGCCGCTTCCCAGATCCCACCAAGGATGAACCCAGCAACCCAAGCCAGCAAAATTGCAAGGTCGCATTTGCGAGTGAAATAGAGGGTCAGAATTGTGGCAACTGACAAGAACGGCAGGATGAAACTGAGTATCCATTGGTTCACACCTATGACTAGCACATGCGACTGGCCTGTGTATCTCCAATGCACGAGAAGGAGTGAATGCTCGCCACTCGCGTGTATGTACTTGCGGACAACCAATCATGAGTTGCTCAATGGAGTGACCGCCGTAGTCCGCTGGAAGCGACTTTATAGGCCCGCTTTCAGTGTCGTGATTACTGGTCTACTTAGCGGAGCAACTATGGGGTTTACGACACCTCGCAATACCTCTTCTGGATGTATTCAGGGATTTGAGGTGTCCCACAGGACTGCCGATTGTCGTTGACCCATGCGTCACCCTCAGCCTGGAGCAGGCCCGCGGCTTCGTCTTGTTCATTTGCTTCGAGGAATTCTGCACCTGCCCAGCCGTCCTCGCAGTACTTGTTTTGGACGTTAGCTGTCGGGACTCCCAGCCCCTGGGCTATCGCCGCCTTAGTGCATGGCGGTCCTGAGGCAGGAGTCACTGAAGGTTCACTAGTGGGCGAAACCACTGGTTCAGTTTCAGTGGGAGAAGGAGCGGGCTCCGGCTCTGTTGGAGCCACAGTTGGGACAGGTGTCGCAGACGACTCTGCGGGTTCTGGATCATCGGAAGAACATCCGGAAAGTATGAGTAGGGCTACCCCTACAACTGCGAGTCCTGGCAACAATTTCCTAGAAGACATCTTCTCTTACTACTCGGGTTGCACCCCCTGAAGCAACTGAAGCTGACATCAAGTGCCTTATACCCACCGTCGACCTCTTACGCCGAATCAATCGGATACCGCATTGCTTGCTTTGTAGGTATGACTTGCCTCGTAGGGAA
>PAAU01000020.1 GCA_002699445.1 Micrococcales bacterium
AGAAAACCCCGGCGAAGAAAACCCCGGCGAAGAAAACCCCGGCGAAGAAAACCCCGGCGAAGAAAACCCCGGCGAAGAAAACCCCGGCGAAACCGGCTCCTGAGACTAAGGGCGCAACCAGCGGTAAAGCCGAGCGGCAGAGGCCTATCGAAGCCACAGTTCTGCCGGGACCACACGCTCGGCCTCGAGTCGCCGCTCCGACAGTGATACACACTGATGGTGCCAACGCTCTTGCTGTGTCAGTGCCGGCCACCGGATTGGCGACTAAACGGGATGAGCAGCCGTGGTCGGCTGCCGAGTTGGCGCACATTCGAGAACAGTTGAGCGAGGAGCTCGAGAACCTCAGTCTCGAGTTGGCAGCCATGCGCAGTGAACTCCGAGACTTGTTAGCTGAGGTTGCCGATGGGGCTGGCGATGACGATGCCGACACTGGTAACAAGGCATACGAGCGAGAACGCGAGATGGCCTTGATGGCCAATGCTGTTGAGATGCGGGAACAAGTCGAACATGCGCTTGCCTTGGTGGATACCGGTGAGTACGGACTTTGCGAGCGGTGCGAACAGCCCATCGGAAAAGTTCGACTGCAGGCGTTTCCGCGGGCAACTCTCTGTCTCTCTTGTAAGCAAAGGCAAGAACGCCGTTGACGTAGGCTTAGGGTATGACTGGTCGTGCCTGGCGCAGCTTAAGTGCCGTAATCGGTTTGGCCGCGATAGTTGTGTTGATCGATCAGATGACCAAAATTTGGGCCCAAAATGAACTTGCGGGCAAGCCATCCATCGAAGTTATTGGTGATCTGCTGCAGTTCACGTATGCACTAAATCCCGGTGCTGCGTTCAGCCTGGGTGGAGATTACACCTGGGTTTTCACTATCGCCGCCACCGCAGTGAGCATCGGCGTCATTATTTTTGCCGTTCGAGTTCGGTCTGCGTGGTGGCTGCTAGCGCTGGGGTTATTACTGGGGGGAGCGGTCGGAAATCTGGTCGATCGAGCAACTCAGCCGCCCGGTTTCGGAGTTGGCTATGTTCGGGACTTTATAGAGTTACCTAACTGGCCTATCTTCAACGTGGCAGATATGGCGGTCGTGGCCGCTGCAGCAACGATAGTTGTGTTGTCGCTGATCGGAATCTCCGCCACCGAGTCCGCTGTCAGCGGCGAAGACACGGATGAGGAGAAAGCCGCGGCGGCGGGAACTAGTGATGCCTGAACGGCGGACACTGCCAATTCCGGATGGGCTATCGGGGGAACGGGTCGATCTTGGCCTCTCGCGAATGCTCGGAATATCTCGAACTCAGGCCGCGGAGTTGTTGGCTCAGGGGCGGGTCATCGTGGATGGTGAGGCAGCGCAAAAGTCGGACCGACTCGTCTCTGGCGACTTACTTGAGGTGGAGTTGCCGGATCCTCCCGAAGTCTCGCCGCCGGAGCCAGTGCCAGGTCTCGCGACTCTGTTTGAAGATGACGATCTCATCGCCGTTAACAAGCCGATCGGAGTCGCGGCTCACCCTAGCCCGGGGTGGGATGGTCCAACAGTGACTGGTGGCCTGCAGGCCGCTGGCGTGGTGTTGTCAGATTCGGGCCCCGCTGAGCGGCAGGGAGTCGTCCACCGGCTCGACGCGGGTACGAGCGGAATCATGGTGCTAGCCAAAAGTCGAAGCGCCTACACGGACTTGAAGCGTCAGTTCAAGGAACGAACCGTCACAAAGATTTATCACGCGCTGGTACAAGGACACCCAGATCCCAGCGAAGGAACGATCGACGCTCCCATCGGCAGGCACCCATCCGGCGATCATCGGTTTGCTGTCGTGGCAGGCGGAAAGCCGAGTATCACTCACTACGAAACGCTCGAGGCCTTCAGGTTTGCCTCGTTACTGCGCGTGAAGTTGGAAACGGGACGCACTCACCAGATCAGAGTGCATATGGCTGCGACTCGGCACCCGTGTGTTGGCGATCTCGCCTATGGGGCCGATCCGGTCCTGGCTGAGCGACTAGGACTGCACCGACAGTGGCTGCATGCAGTCCGCCTGGAGATTCAGCAGCCTATTACGGGAGAGTTGATTATTCTTGAATCGCCTTATCCGGCTGATCTTGCTGAGGCATTAGTCCGATTGGCCGAGTAGGAAAAATGGGAGGGAGCGAAGGTCGGCGCGCCGCAGTGCGGTTCTGGTAGCCATGGCGGGTTAGAGTCTGGGGGTTGCAGCTTACCCGGCCATTAGTCGCCGTGATTTCCGCAACATTTTTGAGTCAGCAGGAGAGGTCTCGTGAGCGATCGGATACGGCAGGATGATTTTGCCCACCTGCATGTACATACCGAGTACTCCATGCTCGACGGTGCTGCTCGGCTGGATGATCTGTTCGCCCGAGTGTCAGAGGTTGGCCAGCGATCCATAGCGATGACTGACCATGGCAATCTTTACGGTGCCTATGAGTTTTACACCAAAGCCCGAGCCGCCGATATCAAGCCGATCATTGGGTTAGAGGGTTACTACGCACCACATGGTCGTGGGGAACGCTCTCCGATGGATTTCGGTGGTGGCTACGACGATAACGCCGGCGAAATCAGCGAAGGTCGAGGAAAATTCGCCTACACCCACATGACAGTGTGGGCTGAGAATAATACCGGGCTGAACAACCTATTCCGGCTTTCTAGTCGCGCCAGCGTAGAGGGCTTCTACCGTGCCCCTCGTTTCGATCGTGAACTGCTCGATACGTATGGAAAAGGTCTGATCGGGACAACGGGTTGTCCTTCAGGCGAAGTCAATCGGTGGTTGCAAGCGGGGCAGTACGATAAAGCCCTTGCGGTCGCTTCCGACATGCGAGACATTCTCGGACGTGAAAATTACTTCTGTGAATTGATGGATCACGGAATCGATATCGAACGTAAGTTCCGGGACGACCTCTTACGAATCGCAAAAACTCTTGATTTGCCAATGGTCGTCACCAATGACACGCACTATGTGCACGCTGATGATTGGCAGATTCATGATGCCTTTCTCTGCGTTGGTACTAAGAGCTTGGTGAGCGATACCAAACGGTTTCGATTCGATAGCCATGATTTCTACATCAAGACTGGTACTGAAATGCGCCAGCAGTGGGCCGACTTCCCTGAGGCCTGTGACAACACACTCCTGATTGCAGAACGTTGTGAGGTCTCTTTCAACGAGGGTGCCGATTTGATGCCCCGCTTCCCGGTCCCCGCTGGGCATACCGAAGACAGCTGGCTCGTGGAAGAAGTTAAACGGGGTCTCGCCGCTCGGTTCGCTCCAGACCCGATACCGGACGAACACCGGTCACAAATGGAATACGAGCTGGGTGTTATCGCTCAGATGGGTTATCCGGGTTACTTCTTGGTTGTCGCGGACCTGATCCGTCACGCTAAGGAGAGCGGCATCCGAGTAGGACCTGGACGAGGGTCTGCAGCCGGTGCGCTTATTGCCTGGGCGCTCGGTATCACTGAGTTGGATCCTTTGGCACATGGTCTGCTGTTCGAGCGCTTTCTCAATCCCGAACGAGTATCGATGCCTGATATCGATA
Source organism: Micrococcales bacterium (assembly GCA_002699445.1). Taxonomy (GTDB): domain Bacteria; phylum Actinomycetota; class Actinomycetes; order S36-B12. Next base: position 3,529 of record PAAU01000020.1, read on the forward strand.
TCGACTTCGATGAGCGCAGGCGTGGCGAAATGATTCGCTACGCCACCGATAAGTACGGAGACGATCACGTTGCGCAGATCGTCACCTACGGCACTATCAAGGCGAAAGCAGCGATCAAGGACTCCGCCCGAGTCCTCGGTCAGCCCTTTGCCCTGAGCGATCAAATCACTAAGGCCATGCCGCCAGCCGTTATGGGAAAGGACGTCCCGCTCTCTGGGATTTTTGATCCTCAGCACCCGCGACACAACGAAGCAGGCGAGTTCCGCGAACTGTATGAGTCTGATGCCACTGTGCGTGAGGTCGTTGATACCGCTCGGGGCCTCGAGGGGCTGAAGCGACAGGTGGGAGTTCATGCGGCTGGGGTCATCCTCTCCAGTGAGCCACTCACTGACGTGATCCCGGTATGGCGTCGTGATGCCGACGGGGCCATCATTACCCAGTTCGATATGGGTGCTTGCGAGACGCTGGGCCTCTTGAAGATGGATTTTCTGGGGCTGCGGAACCTCACAGTTATGGATGATTGCTTGCGTTCCATCGAGCTCAATTCTGGTGAGCAAATCGTCCTAGAGGAACTCTCACTGGATGATCGAACAACGTACGAGTTGTTGGCTCGTGGTGACACGCTGGGAGTTTTTCAGCTGGACGGTGGTCCCATGCGTGCGTTGCTGCGGTCCATGGTCCCTGACAACTTCGAAGACATCTCGGCGGTCCTAGCGCTCTACCGTCCCGGACCTATGGGGGCAAATGCTCACAACGATTACGCCGATCGAAAGAACGGTCGTAAACCGGTCCAGCCAATTCACCCGGAGTTGGCCGAGCCGCTGGCCGAAATTTTGGGTGACACCTATGGGCTGATCGTCTATCAGGAGCAGGTGATGGCGATAGCCCAGCACTTGGCGGGTTACTCGCTCGGCAAAGCGGATTTGTTGCGCCGTGCTATGGGCAAAAAGAAGAAGGAAATTCTCGATAAGGAGTACGTGCCGTTCGCGGATGGAATGAAAGCGAACGGGTATTCCGACGCAGCAATTCAGACGCTCTGGGACATCTTGGTTCCCTTCTCCGACTATGCGTTCAACAAGGCGCATACCGCTGGCTATGGCCTCGTTGCGTATTGGACCGCCTATCTGAAGGCGAACCATCCAGCCGAATACATGGCGGCGCTGTTGTCATCGGTCAAGGATGACAAGGATAAATCGGCGGTCTATCTCAGCGAATGTCGACGGATGGGTATCAAGGTCTTACCGCCGGATGTCAACGAATCAGATTCCGACTTCACCCCTCGCGGCACCGACGTGCGATTTGGCCTCTCCGCAGTGCGCAACGTGGGTGAAAATGTTGTTTCTTCCATAGCGGCGACTCGTCGCAGCCATGGAAGGTTTGGCGACTTCGTTGATTTTCTGGATGCCGTCGAGATCGGGGTGTGTAATAAGCGCACCATCGAGTCACTCATTAAAGCGGGTGCATTCGATTCATTGGGGCACAGTCGGAAGGGTCTGGTCACAGTTCACGAACAAATCGTTGATGCCATGGTCGACTCGAAGCGCGCCGCGGCAGCAGGTCAGTTCGATCTCTTCGCGAGCGGATCGGACGATAGTGCGGCGGCGGCCCTGCAAGTGTTACCGGAAATCCCCTTGGCGGAATGGGACAAGGCCACCCTGCTCGGGGGCGAACGCCAAATGCTTGGTCTGTATGTCAGCGACCATCCGCTGAACGGAGTTGAACATTTACTCCGAAAGATGGTGGATTGTTCCCTAGCTTCGCTCTACGAAGATGAAAGACCATCGGGGCAGATGGTGACAATCGGAGGTCTGATTGCTTCGGTTCAGCGCAAAGTTACCCGAGAAAAGGGTCAGCCATGGGCGCTGGTCCAGCTTGAAGATTTAGATGCGTCGGTGGAAATCGCGGTGTACCCGCGCACCTACGGACCCATCGCAGGCCAGATTGTCGAAGACCGGGTCGCCCTTTTCACGGCGAGACTGGAGCGTCGCGATGACGAAGCTCTGCGGATCGTAGCGCGAGAGGTCTCTTTTCCCGATCTAGCAGAGCAAGAGCACGGACCGGTCCGGTTAACGCTCCCGGTATCGAAGTGCGTGCCGCCGGTTGTCGATCAGCTCAAAGAGGTTTTGGCTGATCACCCCGGTACCGTTGAGGTGCAGTTGCACCTCGTGAATGACGGTCGTACTACGGTTTTGCGACTAGACGACCGACTCAGAGTTTCGCCCGGACCGGCGCTCTACGGAGATCTAAAGGCGTTATTGGGGTCCGGAGTACTCGGTTAGGTTCAGTCGGTCAACTGCAATTGGGGGATGCCGTTGCAGTCCGGTTGGCCGCAACTGGTTTACCCACAGTGGGAAGGGCTGGGTCGGCCCAAGCCGCGGACACTTCACCGTCAGTAGCGGTGACTTGAAGCTGCACCACCGCGGTATCGAGTGTGGTGCCGGCCCAGCAAGCCTTCACCTCGTCGGCTTTACCGAGTTCTTCAGAGGACACTGCCGATCCTGGATCTGTGCCCTTGGGAGCTAAAGCCAGCAGTTGTCGACTGTCGTTTTCTACGCCGCCAGTCGTACCTCGTACTTCGAAATAGAGACCGTAAGTGTTAGGAGTAGGCAGTTCTACTTGGGTCACCGAGTCTGTGATCGTCGCCGTCCATTCCTGCTCGCCGTCGGGGCTAGCTGTTTGGCGAGCCGTGACCAGGCAACCCTCACAGTCACCGGTAAATCGCAACTCAACAACAGTGGTTCCCTCATCCGTTTCCACGTCCTCTTTCTTCGGGGCCTCGGTAGGAGTGCCCTCAGTTGCAGAGGGGGTCGGCGTGGGGCTCGGAGTAACCGGGGCGGCCGTCCCACCACCGGTCTGAGCGAGAAGTATGGCTCCGATCGCGAAGATGACCGCAAAGACGACAGCACCGATGATGAATGGGGTCCGAGACTCATGCATGTCCCTATTCTTACCTACTCCCGCCGATTGCGCGGCAGCACCGGTGTCTAGTGCAAATTCAGCGAGTGATCGGCGCGATCCGAGCCCTTAATGCGTCGATCAGATGTTGCGGTTGGATTTCCAGTTCCAGGCCACGACGACCGGCGGAAACCATGACGGTAGGAAAGTGCATGCATGAGGTGTCCACAATCACGGGAAGCTCCTTCTTCATCCCCAGCGGACTGATGCCCCCCAGTGGGTAACCACTAGCCCGTTCGGCTGTGGCAGGTGCTGCCATTTCGCCTCGCTTCACGCCTACTGCTGCCGCCAAAGCTCGCAGGTCTAGTTGGCCGTTAACGGGCAGTAGCGCTACTGCAAGGTGATCATCTAGCTCGGTGATGAGAGTCTTAAAGACCCTTCGATTGTCGACCTTCAGTTTTTCGGCAGCTTCGCTACCGTAACTCTGGGTTGCTGGGTCGTGTTGATAGGAGTGCAGCGCATATGGAAAACCGAGTTCGGCGAGGGCTAGTGTTGCGGGCGTAGCAGACGCGGGTCGGTCCTTTTTCTTGGACTTTTTCCCTTTTTTCTTCGTTTCTTTTGGCTTCGGGGTGCCGTTGGTGTCCGGCTCCGTCGTGTTCATGGGCGGCTCACTTCGTGATTTGCGCTGACCTTCGTAGACTAGGGGAGTGATCAGGCTTATTGACCTTCGAGGAAGCAACTGGGATGCATCCCACGTAATCCCGCGTGCCGGTCAAACCCCTGACGACGTTTTCGATCAGGTAGTACCCATCGTGCACGACGTGGCCCAGCGGGGCGCCGATGCAGTGCAGGAGTGGACTAAACGCCTCGATGGCGCCGTGCCGCAGAGCCTTAGGGTGCCAGCCGACGTCATGGAATCCGCATGGGATGAGCTGGCACCGAGAGTACGAGATGCGCTGGAGACGGCGGCTGATCGAGTTCGTCAAGTACACCAGCTACAGCGCCCGGTAGAGACTGCCGTGGAAGTAGTGCCCGAGGGCGTGATCGGCCAACGGTGGATTCCGGTGCGTCGGGTCGGCTTGTATGTTCCCGGTGGTCGAGCCGTTTATCCGTCTAGCGTGATCATGAATGTAATTCCCGCGCAAGTAGCGGGAGTTCAATCTTTAGCTGTGGTGTCTCCACCTCAGGCAGATCACGACGGATGGCCACATCCCGTCATCCTGGCTGCTTGTCGAATGCTGGGTGTGAGTGAGGTCTACGCCGTAGGAGGGGCACAAGCAGTTGCACTCCTGGCCTACGGCGCCTCGCTGCCCTCGCAATCCTGCAAGCCTGTTGATTTGATCACCGGTCCAGGAAATGTGTGGGTTACTGCGGCTAAACGTGCTGTTATGGGTCAGGTGGGGATTGATTCTGAGGCTGGTCCCACCGAAGTAATGGTGGTTGCCGATGACAGCGCCGATGCCAATGTGGTCGCGGCAGATTTAGTGAGTCAGGCTGAACACGACCCGCTCGCGGCCGCGGTGCTGGTCACTGATTCTCAGCGCTTAGCGCGGGCAGTGGGCGAGGTGCTGGCGGCTCAGGTCGCTGCGACGAAACACACCGAGCGGATCGCAGCCGCATTGACCGGCGAACAGAGCGCTGTGGTCCTTGTCGAAGATATGGATGCGGCAGTCGCAGTGGCTAACAGTTACGGGGCAGAACATTTAGAAATCCAGACCATAGCCGCGGAAGAGGTAGCTGCTCGGATCACTAACGCAGGAGCGATCTTCATCGGTGCCGATAGTCCAGTGTCATTGGGTGACTACGCTGCGGGCTCAAACCACGTATTGCCCACTTCGGGAATGTCCGCCCACTCATCGGGTCTTGGAGTGCATACCTTTCTCCGCTCCGTTCAGACGATTAAGTACAGCCGTCAAGCCCTTGCCGGGATAGCTGATGCGGTACAGATATTGGCCGATGCAGAAGACCTGCCTGCACACGGTGCCGCAATAGCGGCACGTTTCAACCCAGCCGACGGTGACAACTGATGAAATCTTTACCGTTGCGGACCGAACTGGTGGGGGAGGAGCCCTACGGAGCTCCGACCGACCCGGTACCCGTACGCCTGAATGTCAACGAGAACCCCTATCCACCGCCGCCCGAGGTTGTCTCGGCTATCGGCCATCGATTAGCCGAGTCCGCAGCTTCGCTGAACCGATATCCCGATCGAGAAGTGCGACGGTTGCGCACCGCACTCGCCGACTATGTCCGCCGTGATATTGACCCGTCCCAGATCTGGGCAGCGAACGGTAGTAACGAGGTAATGCATCAGATCCTGGGAGCGTTTGCCGGACCTAATCGCTCCCTCTTGACTTTTGCGCCGTCGTATTCGATGTATCCCGTCTACGCCCGGGACACCATGACAAAGTTCCGAGCGGAAGACCGGAGCCCGGATTTCAGTATCGATCTCGATCGTGCAGCGGACACAATCGCTGTTGACCCGCCAGCAGTTGTCGTGGTGGCATCTCCCAATAATCCGACCGGAACTCCTCTTAGCCCCGACGAGGTTCGTAGGCTGCACAACCTGGTCGAACCAACCGGAATTCTCGTCATCGATGAGGCATACGCGGAGTTTTCCGATAGCGACTCAGCTCTTGATCTCGTTGGCGAGCTTGATCATCTGATTGTGGTGCGCACGTTGAGTAAGGCTTTCGGTCTGGCGGGATTGCGTCTCGGCTATGCGGTGGCCTCCGCCGACGTAGTGGATGCATTGCGCATCGTGCGCCTGCCGTATCATTTGTCCACTACCACCCAGGAAGCAGCGATCGCTGCTTTGGGGTTCGCGGATGAGTTGTTGGCACCCGTCACCGAAGTAATGAGTGAACGAGAGAAGCTGATGGCCTGGCTTTGCGAGCGGAATATTCCTTATGCGCAGTCACAGGCTAATTTTGTCTTGATAGGTCCGCTGGTTGATTCGACTAAGATCTTCGCTAAGTTGCGAGACCGTGGGGTATTGGTTCGCGAGACGTCAATCCCTGGCTGCCTCCGGGTGAGTATCGGTACGCCAGTGGAGAACGAGACATTCCGCGAGAAGTTCGGCGAACTCGTCGATCGGACAGGAGCAGTTGAATGAGTAGGACGGCATCAGTAGAGCGAAATACGAAAGAGAGTAAAGTCTCGATTCAGCTCGACTTGGATGGCACTGGTACTGCTGAGGTAGAAACCGGGGTCCCGTTTTTCGACCACATGTTGGCGCAGCTTGGCAAACACGGGGGCTTTGATCTAGTGGTGCGGACCGACGGTGATCTGGAGGTCGATGCACATCATACGGTGGAGGACACGTCGCTGGCTCTTGGACAAGCACTCCGAGAGTCGCTGGGTGACAAGCAGGGTGTCCGCCGTTACGGCGACTCTCTAGTTCCATTGGATGAAGCGCTCGTACAGTCTGCTGTTGATCTTTCCGGCCGACCCTACTTAGTGCACGAAGAACCTGAGTTAGTGGAACTAATCGGAAGCTACGACACCACTCTGACTCGACACATTTGGGAGTCCATCGTCGCTACCGCACAAATCACCCTGCATGTTCGGGTACTCAATGGCCGCAATGCCCACCATATTGTGGAAGCCCAGTTCAAGTCGGTAGCGCGTTCCTTACGAACCGCTGTGCAGCTAGATGAACGTGTGGTCGGGGTGCCAAGCACTAAGGGAACTTTGGGTGGCAGCTAAGCCATCCGTAGTCGTCTTCGACTACGGATTCGGAAATGTCCGTTCATGCGAAAACTCGCTTATTCGTGCGGGTGCTGATGCCACCGTTAGCAGTGACGTTGACCTAGCAGGATCTGCTGACGGACTTGTCGTTCCCGGCGTTGGTGCTTTCGCCGCCTGTATGGCTGGGTTACGGCGAGCTGGTGGTGATGAAGTCGTAGCCAATCGGATCTCGGCCGGTCAGCCGGTATTGGGCATCTGTGTGGGGATGCAGATTATGTTCGCCAACGGGGTCGAGCATGGGGTCGACACCGCCGGGCTCGCACTGTGGTCGGGAACAGTAGAACGGCTTGCTGCACCGGTCTTGCCCCACATGGGTTGGAATACCGTCGTAGCTCCCCGGTCCAGCCAGCTTTTCGCTGGGGCGACCGAGCAGCGTTTCTATTTTGTCCATTCTTACGCAGTTCGATCTTGGTCAGAATCGTCGACCACTCGGATAACCACTGCCGAGCACGGCGAAACGTTTGTAGCTGCTGTTGAGGACGGTCCGCTATGGGCCACGCAGTTCCATCCAGAAAAATCAGGGGTGGCGGGAGCGCAACTCTTGGGCAATTGGCTCGCCGAGATCTCAAAATAGTGGATGTTCGGCACTAATCCCGTTTGGTTTCGCTACTGTCAGCATCAGGCGTGAAATCGGAGGTAGCAGTCATGTCTAACCCCATGCCGGGCTGGTACCCGGATCCAGAAGCGCCAGAACGGCAACGTTTCTGGGACGGTAACAAGTGGACTGAGGCGCGAGCCTATCCAGTCGCGGGCGGTGATCCCAATATGCCGGGAGCGCAGCACAGCACCGCCGTTCCTGATGAAAAGCGCAAATCTAACCCGTGGGTTGTAATCGCACTGGTCGCCATTCTGGCGGCTTTGCTGTTCTTCTTCGCGTGGTTCTTCTTGCTCAGAGATAGTGGCACCACCACAGAGCCGATTACGCCCCCAACCGCGCCAGTACCAACGCCGCCCCAGCCAACGGCGCCGGCGCCCGTACCCACAACCCCGACACCACCGGTACCTCCCACGCCCACACCCACATCCACACCCGACGTCTCCTAGAGACTTCGTGCGCGAAGGCTGACCACGTGAATGAGACGCTGACTCTTTTCCCCGCTGTCGACGTGGCCGACGGTCGCGCCATTCGACTCGTTCAAGGTGCGGTGGGCACGGAATCTGACTATGGCGATCCAGTCGAGGCTGCGGAGCAATGGCAGGAACAAGGGGCGGAATGGATCCACCTCGTTGATCTCGATGCTGCTTTCGGCCGGGGATCGAACCGGGATCTCTTAGCTAATGTCGTGGGTCGCCTAGATGTAGCGGTAGAGCTCAGCGGTGGCATCAGAGATGATGAGTCGTTGGCAGCAGCTCTTGCGACTGGTTGCCGGCGGGTCAATTTGGGCACCGCCGCCCTGGAGTCGCCCGAGTGGTGTGCCAAGGTGATCGCGGAACATGGAGACCAAATCGCTGTTGGGTTGGACGTTCGAGGTACGACCCTGTCAGCTCGAGGTTGGACGCGCGATGGCGGCGAGTTATTTGAGACGCTGGCGCGACTCGACGCCGAAGGCTGTGCCCGATACGTGGTCACCGATGTGGCTCGCGACGGCACCCTCGAGGGCCCCAATCTGGATCTACTGAATTCAGTCTGCGAAGCGACAAACCGACCGGTCGTGGCATCGGGAGGAGTGGGCAGCTTAGGTGATTTGCATTCGCTGGCGGAACTGATTCCGGTCGGGCTAGAGGGCGCCATCATCGGTAAAGCCTTGTATTCGGGAGCGTTTACTTTGCCGGAAGCAATCGTTGCGGCCGAGCCGCGTCATAGCTATGTTCGACCGCAAGATTACAGCGGGACCGATTAGCTTCTGCTTCCTCGAGTGGGGTACGACTCAACCGGCGCGGGATTAGTTATTCGAATGGCGACCGGCTTGCCCGTGGCGCGACCACGAGCCATCATCATGCTACGTAAAAAGGGGTAACGGAACCCGTATCGTCGCCGAATCAGTGCACTGACTCTGCGAACCACATCAGGATCGTCGCTTACCTCTGCAGTCGCGGTAGAGAGCCCACCCTGCAATCGACCGCGGCCATCGCTGGGCCCTACCTCGATTTTCGGGTTCTTACGGATTCGTTTCACCTTGCCGGAACCGCTGTGTGTCAGCACGTAGATGGCTTCGCCCTCACGAGAAATCCATACGCAGGTGCTCACACCACTGCCGTCAGCCCGGTAACTGGTCAGGGCGACATGCCGGGCGGCCGCGAGACGATCTAGGTCGGGGTTCCCCATGTGACGTTACTTTACGCCCCTTAGCCTAGAAGTGTGTCGTTAGCGGTTCGCGTGATTCCTTGTCTGGATGTGGATGCCGGTCGTGTAGTTAAGGGCATTAACTTCCGAGACCTTCGTGATGCGGGGGACCCCGTAGAGCTTGCTTCGCGGTACAGCTCTCGTGGTGCGGATGAACTCATTTTTCTCGATATCACGGCTAGCTCCTCCCAAAGGGACACCATGTTTGAAGTTGTCTCGCGGACAGCGGCTGAAGTTTTCATCCCGCTCACGGTAGGCGGCGGCGTCCGTAGTGTGGCCGACTTTGAGCTACTGCTGCGCGCCGGTGCAGATAAGGTAGGTGTCAATACTGCAGCGGTCGGTCGACCGGAGCTGATTGCCGAGGCCGCCCAGCGTTTTGGATCACAATGCGTTGTAGTTTCGGTGGATGCTCGCCGCGCTCCGGCAATGAGCAGTGGTTTCGAGGTGACCACGCACGGTGGCCGTCGAGGTGCGGGCATGGACGCCCTTACTTGGCTGGCGCATGCCGCTGAGCTAGGGGCCGGTGAGATTTTGCTGAACTCGATGGATGCTGATGGCACCGAAAACGGGTTTGACGCGGAGATGATCACAGCTGCCAGAGAACTCGTCTCGGTGCCTCTGATTGCTAGTGGTGGTGCCGGAGCCGCGGCAGATTTTCCGCTCGCGGTGGCGGCAGGCGCCGACGCAGTCCTGGCCGCAAGTGTCTTCCATTTTGGTCAGGTCAGTATCGATGAAGTGAAACAAGAACTTGCCGAGGCCGGCTATCCGGTTCGCCGGGTGCCTTCGACCCACGGTCACTGAATGGCTCAGTCGCTGTCAAGGTGGAGATGATCGTCCTGGGTTCCGGTCATTGCCTCTCGAAATGCAGCGACGGCAGCGTCGGTTCCGTCGTAACTGACTTTGGTTTCTCGACGCCCCATGGCGACGAGGACCAGTTCGCCGGGGCTGCCCGTGATAGTGATCATCGGATCGCCGCCTTTGGCTTTATGTTGAGAGCCGTTCCCGTCGTTTCGGACGAGAGTCACACCGCCGGGAACGCCGTTGAACCATACGCGGCCCTGGAGTCGAAGCCGGTCCCAGATGAAGTCCTGCAAGTCTTCGGATAACTCGCGAGGCTGCCAGTCAGCTGTTCCTCTACGAACATCCTCGTGGTGGACGTAGTACTCCAGCGTATTGAGTTGTCCGTCCATCCAGGGCATGCGGAAAGCAGACCAAATCGGTGGGCCACTGCGGACCAATCCGACCAGTTTTTCGTAGTCTTGCGACGCCGCATCGGATTCAACTTTCTCCGTCCAAGCAGCCAGCGGCCCCCCTAGTCGACCAAAGGCCGTGTCGGGGCGGCCTTCCCGCACTACTAGGTGTGCAGCTAGTTCGCGAGTGGTCCAGTCATCACATTGTGTGTGTTGTTTAGGACCGACCGAAGTAAGGAGATCGCAGAGCGCTGCTCGCTCATGTCGGGACAGATCTATGGCGGACACAGTGTCATCGTATGGAGTCACACCACACAGGTGAAACACCACCCCGGGTTAGGACGGCACAATAGACTTATGTCGCAACTAAGTGAGTTCATGAGTCGGGCTAGGTTTAATGCCGATGGCCTCATTCCGGCCATCGCTCAGGATCGAGAAACTGATGAGGTGCTCATGCTCGCTTGGATGGATGCGGATGCATTGAGGCGCACTCTGGACACGGGCCAAGCTACCTATTTCAGCCGTAGTCGCCAAGAACAGTGGATCAAAGGCGAAACCTCGGGAAACACTCAAGAGGTGCTCTCGGTCCGACTCGACTGTGATGGCGATACTGTGCTGCTAGCGGTAAACCAGACTGGTCCGGCTTGTCACACGGGCCAACGTAGTTGCTTCGACAATGGGCCGTCAGTCGTGCCAGTCGAGGATGTGTCATGAGTTACGAATACGGCATCGTTTATCCCGATGCCGACAGTTTTGCTGCGATGGCGAAAGAGCGGCAAGTCATTCCCGTCTTTCGGACTCTGCTAGCAGATGACCACACCGCGATTTCTCTATATCGGGCACTAGCTCAGGAACGACCAGGATCATTCCTTTTGGAATCAGCCGAAGCGGGGAAGGCTTGGTCTCGTTACTCCTTTATCGGAGTTCGTAGTGCAGCCATGTTGACGGCGGATGACGGTCGTGCTCGTTGGTTGGGGCAACCTCCAACGGGGATACCGACCACTGGTCTGGCTGTGGAGGTACTGCGTGACACGATCGCGGCTCTGGCCACTCCCACGATCGAGGGATTGCCACCTTTCACGTCCGGGATGGTCGGTTACATCTCCTACGATGCCGTTCGACGCTGGGAAAGACTTCCGGACAATAACCCTGACGAGGTGACGCTTCCGGAGTTGGCGATGTTGCTGGCTACCGATGTCGCCGTCTTGGATCACATGACCGGCACTGTCTGGTTGGTAGCTAATGCAATCAATTTCGATGGTGCCCCGGAACGCTCTGAACGAGCCTACGCAGACGCATTGGTCAGGCTAGATCGGATGACCGCCGATTTGACTGAGCCTCGGTCTGCCCAAGCGGCCACGATGGACGTATCGGTACAGCAGATTTCTCGATCGCGAACCGAACCCGACGACTACTTGGCAGCGGTCGAGGTTGCCCGCGAGCATATTGAGGCAGGAGATGCGTTCCAAATTGTCTTGTCACAGCGCTTCGATATCGACTGCCCGGCGAGTGCGCTTGATGTCTATCGGGTGCTGCGAACGAGTAATCCGAGTCCGTACATGTACCTACTTCGACTGCCCAAAGTTGATGCCACTGACCTGGAGTCGGAAGTCGGATTTGATGTAGTGGGATGCTCGCCAGAGGCATTGGTGACGGTCCGGGATGGTCGTTGCATGATGCACCCGATTGCGGGAACACGGCCGCGAAGTGTTGACCCAGAGGTGGATTCGGCCAATGCCGATGAGTTGTTGGCCGACGAAAAAGAACGCGCTGAGCACTTGATGCTCGTGGATTTGGGCCGAAATGATCTGGGGAGAGTGTGTGTCCCTGGTTCCGTTGAAGTTGTCGAGTTCATGCAGATCGAACGGTATAGCCACGTCATGCATTTGGTTTCTACAGTCGTGGGTGAGGTAACACCTGGACGCACCGCTTACGACGTGCTTGCGGCGACTTTCCCCGCAGGAACACTGTCAGGTGCGCCAAAAGTGCGCGCGATGGAGCTCATCGATGAACTCGAGCCAGTGAAGCGTGGACTCTATGGCGGGGCAGTCGGGTACTTCGATTTTGATGGTGGCTTGGATACCGCTATTGCCATTCGCACGGCGGTTATTAGAGATGGCGTAGCCCACGTTCAGGCTGGTGCCGGCCTGGTTGCGGACTCGAATCCACGCCATGAGTTTGAGGAATGTCGCCACAAGGCGGCCGCAGTGCTGAAAGCGGTGGCAATCGCCAGTACCATGACATCAACGGAAGGGCTGCAGCTAGATGAGCACTAACCACGGAAACACTCCGGCGGCGTGGACTGCCAGTATCGTCATCATGTTGGCTTTCCTCATCGGGACCATCGCGGTGGTTATCGCGAACTGGCCGATGTTTTGGATCGGGGGCGTCGGTCTCGGTATCGCTGGCATTGTCGCTAGCTGGGTGATGTCCATGATGGGTATGGGCAAAGCCCGAGCCTGACGGCTGGCGTGACTGAATCACCGGTGCGCGGCACCGTTCTCGTCGTAGAGGATGAGCCAGCGATAGCGGATGTTGTCGCCATGTACCTTCGACGAGACGGTTTCGAAGCCGTATTAGTAAATGATGGAGCCGTCGCGTTAAGTGCTGTTCGCGAGCATTCACCGGTAGCAATCGTGTTGGATGTAGGGCTCCCATCCTTGGATGGCACTGAGGTGTGCCGTCAGCTGCGAGCTAATGGTGATTGGACTCCGGTCCTCTTTTGCACCGCCCGTGATGACGAAATAGATAGAGTTCTCGGTCTGGAGCTGGGCGGTGATGACTACGTCACCAAACCGTTTAGTCCGCGAGAACTTGTTGCGCGCGTCAAAGCGGCGGTTCGACGAGCAGCAGGTCCCGCCACCGTCGCCGAAGTTGGGCGGGTTCGGGTGGATGCCGACGCCCGACGATGCTGGGTCGACGGGACGGAGATTGCCCTAACGGCTACCGAGTTTGATCTGTTGAACTATCTCCTGGCGCGAACGGGTCGGGTAGTGGCGCGAGGCGAGTTATTGGGCGAAATTTGGGGGTATCCGGAGTCCGTTGGTACGAGAACGGTCGACGTCCACATTGCGCAACTGCGAGCAAAACTCGGTGACGCTAGCCCCATTCATACAGTTCGTGGTGTTGGCTACACGATCCGTCCACCGGAATCTGGGAGTTCTGAGCTCGGCGATGCCTAGGTCCCGAAATCGTTTCAATAGTCTGACTGCCCGCATCGTGGGTCTAACAGTCTTAGTCGCAGTGATCGCCACGGCTGTTACGGCGCTAGTCGCGTTTCCACTTATCAGCCAAGGGGCGCAAGCCCAGGCGGAGTCTGAACTTAATCGAGTAGCAGATGTCTCCCAGGCGGCCTTGCGGTCACCTGTCGATACCGAAGCAGTTACTCGGTTGCGAGATGAGTTAGAGACTGCTGGAATAACTGCTTTCATCATCGGCTCTCGCCTCACGCCGGTCCCAGGATTAGATATTTCCGTGCAAGAGGAAATCTTGCGGGGGCGGTCCATCTCAGGGACTGCCACCGTATCTGGTTCCGAGGTGATGGTTGCTGGCAGGCCGTTGCAAGGCGGCCTGGGGTTGGTGCTTCTGGCGCCAGCAGATGCTGGCGAACTTGCCGGAGATAATCTTCGGACTGTGCTCGTCGCCTTGCTGGTGGGATTAGCTGTTGCTGTGGTGATCGGTCTGCTGGCCGCAAGACGACTAACTCGACCACTTCGACGTGCGGCTCAAGCAGCGGAACGGTTGTCTACTGGTGAGCGTGAAGTGCGACTCGACTCAAGTGGTCCTGATGAAATATCCGATATCGCGGTCTCGCTGAATCAACTAGGGGACTCACTGGCACTAAGCGAAGGAAGACAGCGAGATTTCTTGCTTTCGGTCTCTCACGAGTTACGGACTCCGCTGACCGCGATCCGTGGCTACGCCGAAGCCCTCTCGGACGGTTTGGTTAGCGACCCACCTGAAGTCGGTAGTGCGGTTGTCGGCGAGACCCGTCGCTTGGAAAGACTGGTCGCAGATTTGCTCGATCTGGCTCGTCTGGGTGCAGTCGATATGTCTATCGAGCTAACTGAAACAGATCTCAGCGATTTAGTGAATCAGACGGCTCAGGCGTGGTCTGGTCGTTTTGATCAGGCAGGAGTTTTGTTGCGGCTGGAAGTTCCCGAAGAACCGGTCGTCGTACGCGCCGATCCGGAACGAGTGCGCCAGATCTTGGACAACCTCATCGAGAACGCTCTTAGAATGACGCCGGAAGGACAGCCAGTCGTTCTTGCCATCACCCGGGCCGGTCAGTACGGCGCCCTCTCGGTGCGAGATGGTGGCGTGGGCTTGACGAAGGATGACATGGCGGTTGCTTTCGAACCCGCCGCCCTTTTTAGTCGTTACCAAGGTGTACGCAAGGTCGGTACCGGGGTTGGGTTAGCCCTAGTAGGTCGGTTGGCGGATCGCATGGCGGGGGTTGCTCAGGTGTGGGCGGCTCCGGAAGGTGGAGCTGCTTTTGGGGTCTGGCTGCCACTGGCCTCGGTAGCAGTCAGTGCTCGTCCGGAGTGATCAAAACAGTACCTGCAGGTGGACCCCGCGGTTGGGGTCTTGGTCCGGCTCGCTACTGTGAGGCGCACACTAGGCATTAACCCAAGTTCCCGGGGAGGCCACCAATGACGGTTCTGGACGATATTCTCGCGGGTGCCCGCGAGGATGTTGAACTGCGCATGGCGGAAACTCCTCTCGAAGTCTTGAAAAATCGTGCTGCGCAACAGGACCGCCCCCGTGACTGTATTTCGGCACTGCGAGATGGCGGGGTCCAAGTCATCGCGGAGGTAAAGCGAGCGAGCCCAAGTGGGGGAGTCCTGGCCGATATTCCTGATCCTGCCGCGCTGGCCCAGCGCTACGAAGCCGGTGGTGCTCACATGATCAGTGTGCTCACAGAGCAGCGTAGATTTGATGGTTCGTTAGCTGATCTAGCAGCAGTCCGGGCCGCCGTGGACATCCCGGTACTGCGAAAAGACTTCGTGGTGACTTCATACCAGTTGTGGGAAGCCCGAGCCTACGGTGCCGATGCGGTGCTCCTTATTGTTGCCGCTCTGGAGCAAGACGCGTTGGTCAGCTTGATCGAACGAACCCGATCACTGGGGATGGTGCCACTTGTTGAGGTCCATGACGTGTGGGAAGTGGAAAGAGCAGTAGCTGCTGGTGCCGAACTCATCGGGGTGAATGCTCGTAATCTCAAGACGCTGAACGTAGACCCCGGGGTCTTCGCCACAGTCGCGCCAGCCATACCGCCAGCATGTCTCAAGGTGGCCGAGTCAGGCATCAAAAGCACCAGAGACCTGCTTTCCTACGCCCATGAGGGTGCGGATGCGGTGCTGGTCGGTGAATCGTTAGTAACGCAAGGTGATCCTGAAGCTGCAGTGCACGAGCTTGTGACGGCAGGTGCGCACCCATCGCACGGAGGTTAGCGTGGGAGGTATGACTTCTCAGCCAGCAGTCTCGGACAAGTTTGGTGACTATGGTGGCCGCTTTGTTCCTGAGGCTCTCATGCATGCACTGGATGAACTTGCCGCAGAGTTTGATGCCGCAATAAACGATCCGGGTTATGTCGCCACCTTGAACGACCTGATGGTCAATTATGTCGGCAGACCTAGCCCACTGACCGAGGCGCGTAGGTTCGCGGCTCAATGCGGAGGCGCGACTGTGCTTCTGAAGCGTGAGGATTTGAACCACACTGGGAGCCACAAGATCAACAATGTCTTGGGTCAACTATTGCTGACCAAGCGCATGGGCAAGAAACGAGTGATTGCGGAGACTGGGGCGGGGCAGCACGGTGTTGCAACTGCAACCGCCGCGGCACTCATGGGAATCGAGTGCACGGTGTATATGGGAGAAGAAGACACCCGTCGGCAAGCACTCAACGTCGCCCGAATGAAAATTCTGGGTGCGGAAGTAGTGGCAGTTACTGCGGGCACGAGAACTCTCAAGGATGCGATCAACGAGGCAATGCGAGATTGGGTCACCAACGTTGATGACACCCATTACGTGCTCGGTACTGTCACCGGACCCGCGCCCTTCCCTCGGGTAGTACGTCACTTTCAATCCATCATCGGGCAGGAAGCTCGAGAGCAGGTCCTAAGACGCTATGAACGGCTACCCGACGCCGTTCTCGCCTGTGTCGGCGGTGGTAGCAACGCGATGGGATTGTTCAGCGGCTTTGTGGACGATCCTGACGTTCAGTTATACGGTTTCGAGGCTGGCGGCCGAGGCATTGCTAGCGGTGAGCATTCCGCCCGATTTAGCGGGGGTACCCCAGGAGTCCTGCACGGTGCTCGGACCTACATCTTGCAAGACGAGTTCGGTCAGACACGACCGTCGTACAGCATCAGTGCTGGTTTGGATTATCCCGGCGTTGGTCCGGAGCACGCCTGGCTACACGACACCGGGCGCGCCAATTACGAACCGATCAACGACGAAGAAGCGATGACGGCTTTCCGTCTCTTGTCGCGCACAGAGGGAATAATCCCAGCTATTGAGACTGCCCACGGTATAGCTGGAGCCATGCGAGTTGGTCAGCGGCTGGGTCCGGACGCCGTCTTGTTGGTGAACCTTTCTGGGCGCGGTGACAAGGACGTCGATACAGCGGCGGCCTATTTCGGTCTTATCGATGATGCCGCGGCAGCAGAGCTATGACAGTAAGTGTGGCGGAGGCATTTCAGGCGGCTCGAGGTGAGGGGCGGGCCGCAATAATCGCTTACCTTCCTGCTGGCTTCCCGGATCGCGCTTCTTCGATTCGTCTTATTCGGGCCATGATCGACGCCGGAGTCGACATGGTCGAAGTAGGGGTACCGTACTCCGACCCGGTTATGGATGGCCCAGTGATTTGTCGGGCTGCAGAGATCGCGCTGGAAGCGGGCGCCACGACCGCGGATGCGCTAGAGGTGGTGCGGGCCTGCTCAGACACCCCCGCTGCTATGTTGACGATGTCCTACTGGAACCTCATTGAGGCATATGGTCCTGAGCGATTCGCGGCAGATCTTGCGGCTGCCGGTGGCGCGGGAACGATTACCCCAGACCTCACCCCAGAAGAAGGTCAACAATGGATTGCCGACAGTGATAGCAAACAACTGGCGCACGTCTTCTTGGCGGCCCCGTCATCAGGCGATTCTCGCTTGCAACTAGTGGCTGACTCCAGCGCGGGCTTTGTTTATGCTGCTTCACTCATGGGAGTCACCGGAGTGCGCTCCGCGGTAGGCGGAACGGCAGAAGAGTTGGTGTCTCGCCTCAGGCAGGTGACTGACACACCCGTGGCCGTTGGCTTAGGCGTTTCAACCGCCAAACAGGCCAGTGAAGTAGCCGCATTTGCAGATGGCGTCATCGTGGGGTCCGCCTTCGTCAAACGAATCCTAGAAGCACCAGACATCGATGCCGCCGAGGGTTCGGTAGCCGAACTAGCTGGGGAACTCGTGGCGGCTTCACATCGTCAATAACGTAGGACGCTAGATTGACAACAACGAGGTCGCTACCGCCCAGAGTGGAGATTCCAGAATGACTACGGAAGCTGTTGCCGGCGCCCCTACTGAGCCGGAACCGAGCGATGATCAGCGGCGGTACGTCTGGCCGGCAGTGGAGATGTTGGTATTCGGCGCCATCGGCCTGATAGCAGCTCTAGTGCTATCCATCGATGCAGTCGTGCTGGCGGCAAATCCGGATGCCGTGTTGTCCTGCAATATCAACTCGAAGATCAGCTGTGGCGCAGTGGGAACTTCTTGGCAGGCTGAGGTCTTCGGTTTTCCCAACAGTTTTCTCGGCCTCTTGGCTGAACCGGTAGTTATCACCCTTGCAGTTTCTATTCTGGCCTGGCGGGGTCGTGTCTTGTTTCCTCGCTGGTTCATGGTGACTGCTCAGGCTGTCTACAGCATCGGTCTCGTCCTGGCCTTTTGGTTATTCCACCAGTCGTACTTCGAAATCGGAGCGCTCTGCCCTTGGTGTCTCACGGTGACGGCCACAACGCTCTTAGTCTGGATGTCACTAACCCGCATCAATGTGCTGCAAGGGAACTTGGGAGCTGGCCTTAAACGTTCCTTGGAGACACCGATTGTGGTCTATAAGGCCGACATAGTGGTATCGGTAGTCATCTTGGCGATCATGGCGGGAATGATCGTTTATGGCTACCTATGATTCGGTCGACCGGTTGACCTCCGGACGGCAACGCGCAACGTACAATCCAGAAAAGGTGTGGCGATCGGAGGGATCCGCAGGACATGGGTAGCTCGAATAAGGCGAGACAACGTGCAGCAGAGGCACGTGCTGCTGAGGAATCGGCTCAAAAGCGGCGACAGCGCATTATCAATTTCAGTATTGGTGGCGTGTTGGTTTTGGTTGTACTTGCCATTGTCGGCGGAGCCTTCCTCACGAGTCAGTCCAACCAGCAGGCCGATAAGCCAAACCCCGATGCTGCCATACCGGCGGGGACGATTCCGACCGGACAGGATTACGAATACGGAGTTCCCAAGAACGAGGCTTCTGGCAAACCGGTATTGGAGATCTGGGAGGACTTCCAGTGCCCTGCCTGTGCCCAATTCGAGGCAATTTTCGGCAGCACGGTTAGCGAGATAGCGGAGAAAGATTTGGCCAGAGTCATTTGGCGAAGTACCTCATTCCTCGACGCAAACTTCCCCGGTCAGAACTCGCAGCGCGCTGCGGCAGCCTGGGGTTGTGCCGTGGATGCCGGTAAGAAGACCGAATATCACGATCTCGTCTACGCGAACCAGCCAGCGAACGAGGGGGACGGTTGGACGCAAGAGCAGTTGATCGGTTTCGGCGACCAAGCCGGTATCAAGGGTGATGACTTCACTACTTTTGAGCAATGTGTAGTCGACAAGACGTACATGCAATGGGCCGCGAACGGCACAATCGCTATGGCCGAGGCTGGCGTTGGTGGCACTCCGGGTCTCTTCTTAGATGGAGAGGAACTGACCGACGAACAACGGTCTTCGCCAGACGCGTTGCTTCAAGCGGTCCAGGAGGCCGGCAAATCCGAGTAGTCGGGAAGAAGGCCTCGTGACCCTACCACTGAGTATCCCCAGTCCAGAGCAAGGTGTTTGGTATCTCGGTCCACTGCCGGTCCGTGCTTACGCGTTGCTCATCATTGTGGGGATCGTTGTAGCGATCTGGCTGGGTGAAAAACGCTGGGTCGCTCGTGGTGGTCGCCCTGGCACCGTCATGGACGTGGCCATCTGGGCGGTGCCTTTCGGTATCGTCGGCGGCCGGATCTATCACGTGATTAGCGACAACCAGCTCTACTTCAGCGAGGGCGGTTCCGGATTCGCGGGTGCCATCCAGATTTGGCAGGGTGGGCTGGGAATCTGGGGTGCGGTGTTGTTTGGAGGCCTAGGGGCCTGGATCGGCTGTCGTCGAGCAGGAGTGCCTTTGCCGGCGTTTGGTGATGCCATCGCTCCCGGTATCGTGCTAGCCCAAGCCATTGGACGGCTAGGCAACTACTTCAACCAAGAGCTTTTTGGTGCCCCAACTGATGTGCCTTGGGGGCTCGAGATAGATCTTGCTAATCGTCCGCCCGGGTACGAAGGCTTCGAGACTTTCCATCCCACCTTTCTGTACGAAATGCTGTGGAATTTGGCGGTGTTCGCCATTCTGTTATGGGCGGATCGAAGGTTCCGGATGGGCCACGGCAGAGTATTCGCCCTATACGTGGCGCTCTACTGCCTTGGTCGGCTTTGGATCGAAATGCTGCGAATCGATACGGCGAACTACATATTTGGACTGCGTCTGAACGTGTGGACGTCGGTCCTTGTCGGAGTAGGAGCTTTGGTTTGGCTCATCGTCAGCGCCCGACGGCGTCCGGGTAGAGAGGACCCAGCGATCTTGGATCCGGAATCGGACGTAGCCAGCAAAACCGCCCATGATGACGACAGCGAAAACGACGCGGAACCGAGCGCGGACGTGGAAGTGGATACCGGGGCGGAAGCCGAAGAGGATCGCTAGGGCTGCGGCTGCGGACTACAAGGTTGCCTTCTCGGCAAGGAACTAACGACCACTGCGATCCACACCACGGCAAGTACGTCTGGGGTTCCAGCGGTTCCCACAATCGCGGAAAACCAGGCCGGATCAGTTCCGTGGCCGGATCGAGGAGTGACATCCGATTCGGCTAACGGTTCACTCGCGCTCAGACCGTAGTGAGTCCGGCGGTACGGAGATAGGCGGAAGGGGCCAGGGATTGTGCGGATCCGGGTCCGCCAGTTATGCTCCTAGTCACGGGCCAACGTCGTCCCGTGAGCCCTTATGCCCTTTCCGCCCAGCGGTCGGATATGTGCTGCCGACGACGGAGGTAACTATGAATAAACAGCTGCCCGTAGCTCAAGGGTTGTACGACCCTGATTTTGAGCACGATGCATGTGGTTTGGCCTTCGTGGCAACCCTGACCGGTGAGCCTAGTCACGACATCGTCGTGAAGTCGTTGACCGCACTAAAGAATCTAGAGCATCGAGGCGCTTCCGGCTCAGAGCCAGATTCGGGCGACGGAGCCGGCATTCTCACTCAGATACCGGACGACTTCTTTCGCAACGTCGTGGATTTTGATCTACCCCAGGCTGGTCACTATGCGGTTGGAATCTCATTCTTGCCACAAGGTGACGAACTAGCGGCTGAGGCCGCCCAGCGCATCGATGCAATAGCTGATGAAGAAGGCCTCCGAGTTCTCGGCTGGCGCGACGTTCCGATCGACGTCAGCACCTTAGGTCAGACCGCCAAGAGCGTTATGCCGCGGTTTCGGCAGTTATTTGTTGCACCGGCAGATGGTATGGCAACTGGAATGGATCTAGAACGACTGGCGTTTTGCCTACGACGTCGGGCTGAAGTGGAAACTGACGTCTATTTCCCATCATTGTCCTCCCGCACTATCGCGTATAAGGGAATGCTCACCACGGAACAACTAGAACTGTTTTTCCCAGATCTTCTCGATGTGCGCTACGCCTCTGCCATCGGTTTGGTGCACTCCAGGTTCTCTACCAACACCTTCCCCTCGTGGCCGCTGGCTCACCCATACCGGCTTATAGCTCATAACGGCGAAATCAATACCGTGATGGGCAACCGAAACTGGATGCGAGCGCGCGAAGCGATGCTCACCAGCAAACTCATTCCCGGTGATCTCACTCGGTTGTTCCCCATTTGCTCGCCAGGTGGGAGTGACTCGGCCTCCTTTGACGAAGTCCTCGAATTGGTGCACCTTGGTGGTCGCTCCCTGCCGCATGCGGTCCTGATGATGATTCCTGAGGCGTGGGAAAACAACCCTGACATGGATCCGGCGCGACGGGCTTTCTACGAATTCCACTCGACGTTCATGGAGCCCTGGGACGGGCCCGCAAGCGTTTCATTCACCGACGGAACGCTCATTGGGGCAGTACTGGACCGAAATGGTCTACGCCCGGGACGTTTCTGGGTGACAGACGATGGTCTAGTCGTTCTTGCCTCAGAAGCGGGCGTCCTTGATATCGATCAGTCAACAATCGTACGCAAGGGAAGGCTTCAGCCGGGACGAATGTTCCTAGTCGACACCGCCGCAGGTCGAATCCGTGAGGATGATGAGATCAAGGCGGAGCTTGCCGCAGCGCAGCCTTATGAAGAATGGCTCCGTCAAGGAATTATTCATCTCGATGATCTTCCTGACCGGGAACACGTTGTTCATTCGCGGGAATCAGTCCTCCGCCGACAACAGACCTTTGGCTACACCGAAGAGGAGTTGCGGATACTCCTGTCTCCAATGGCTCGCAACGGTGCCGAACCAATCGGATCAATGGGTACTGACACGCCGATAGCAGCCATCAGCGATAGATCTCGCATGCTATTCGACTACTTCTCCCAGTTGTTTGCTCAAGTGACCAATCCGCCGCTAGATGCGATTCGTGAAGAGATCATCACCTCATTGGGCACCAGTATTGGTCCGGAAGGTAACGTCCTGGAACCTGCGGCTTCGCACTGCCGTCAGGTGCGGTTGCCGTTCCCGGTCATTTCCAATGATGACCTGTCCAAGATTCTCCATATTGATGCTGACGGTGATCGTCCTGGTCTCGCGGCGGCGCGCGTTTCTGGCTTGTATCGGGTGGCCGGCGGCGGTGAAGCGCTGCAGCGTCGACTTGATGAAATTTGTCGTGAGGTTGATGCACTGATCCGTCAGGGCAACCGTTTTATCATTTTGTCGGATCGAGAGTCTGACGCTGAGCGTGCACCGATACCCTCCCTGCTCCTCACTGCGGCAGTTCACCATCATTTGGTGCGAGAAAAAAGCCGCACCATGGCGGGCATCATTGTGGAAGCAGGTGATGTTCGTGAGGTTCATCATGTGGCGCTGCTTATTGGGTATGGTGCTGCTGCGGTGAACCCATATCTAGCTATGGAGACGGCCGAAAATTTGGCACGTCGCGGGATGCTTGGCGATACACCGCCGGACACTGCGGTACGCAACCTCATCAAGGCCCTGGGCAAGGGCGTCCTGAAAGTTATGTCCAAAATGGGCGTCTCCACCGTGACGTCTTACTGTGGTGCTCAAATCTTTGAAGCCATTGGGCTCTCTCAGGAACTAGTAGATCGATATTTCACAGGTACCACCTCCAAACTGGGTGGCATCGGGCTGGACGTTATTGCTGAAGAAGTCGCGCAGCGTCATCGAGTGTCCTACCCGCCAAGTGGAATTTCTCCGGCTCATCGTCGGTTGGCAGTGGGTGGCGAATACCAGTGGCGTCGCGAAGGCGAGCCACACCTCTTTGATCCCGAGACGGTATTCCGGTTGCAGCACTCCACCAAGGAAAATCGGGCGGACATCTTTCGGGAATACACCGACGCGGTAGACGATCAGTCGGAGCGACTCATGACGCTCCGCGGTCTCTTCGATTTGAAGGTAGGCGAACGTCAACCGATTTCGCTGGATGAAGTAGAGCCAGCCAGCGAAATCGTGAAGCGCTTTTCCACGGGTGCGATGTCCTATGGTTCGATCTCCGCAGAAGCTCATGAAACCCTGGCTATCGCAATGAACCGTCTTGGAGCCAAGTCCAATACTGGCGAAGGTGGTGAGGATCCAGAAAGATTCCAGCCTATGCCCAATGGCGATTCCAAGCGTTCGGCGATCAAGCAGGTAGCTTCGGGTCGTTTCGGCGTCACCAGCGAGTACCTCGTTAATGCGGATGACATCCAAATTAAGATGGCCCAGGGCGCGAAGCCCGGTGAGGGTGGTCAACTGCCGGGGCACAAGGTGTACCCGTGGGTTGCCAAGACTCGGCATTCGACCCCAGGCGTGGGTTTGATATCGCCGCCACCGCACCATGACATCTACTCGATTGAAGATCTGGCCCAGTTAATTCACGATCTCAAGAACGCTAATGACCGGGCCCGGATTCACGTGAAGCTCGTGTCTGAAGTTGGCGTTGGAACTGTCGCTGCCGGTGTGAGTAAAGCTCACGCGGATGTCATTTTGATTTCTGGCCACGACGGCGGTACTGGTGCGTCTCCGCTGACTTCACTAAAGCACGCGGGCGCGCCTTGGGAGCTGGGCCTCGCGGAGACCCAGCAAACCTTATTGCTCAATGGCTTGCGCGATCGAGTAGTGGTCCAAACCGACGGACAGATGAAGACTGGTCGAGACGTCGTGATCGCGGCACTGCTCGGTGCTGAAGAGTATGGCTTCTCGTCGGCGCCGCTGGTAGTCATGGGTTGCATCATGATGCGGGTGTGTCATCTAGATACCTGCCCTGTGGGCGTAGCGACTCAAAACCCTGAGCTGCGGGAAAGATTCACTGGTCAAGCTGACCATGTGGTGAACTTCTTCCTCTTCATCGCGGAGCAGGTCCGGGAATATCTGGCCGCTTTAGGCTTTCGTTCGCTCGATGAGGTGATTGGCCACACGGAGATGCTGGATACCAAGACTGCAGTGAGCCACTGGAAGGCTCACGGGATGGATTTGTCGCCCATCTTGCATGTCCCTGAGGTAGATCACCCTCGGCATCAGCAGGTGGCGCAGGACCATGGCCTAGAGCACGCATTGGACAACCAGCTCATCGAAATCTGCCATGATGCCATCAAGAATGGCGAACCAGTTCGGGCGCAGGTCCAGATTCGAAACGTCAACCGAACCGTGGGAACCATGCTCGGGTCCAGGGTCACTCGAGCCAACGGCGGTGAAGGCTTGCCCGACGAGACGATCGACCTGACCTTGATTGGTTCGGCAGGTCAGTCCTTCGGCGCATTTGTTCCCAGCGGGATCACTCTGAGACTTGAAGGTGACGCAAACGACTACCTAGGCAAGGGATTGTCCGGTGGTCGACTAGTGGTCCGACCGAATCGAAGTGCTGTGTTCGCTGCTGAAGATCACATAATTGCAGGCAACGTGATCGGTTACGGTGCCACCGACGGTGAGATTTACCTGCGAGGTCGTGTGGGTGAACGATTCTGTGTTCGTAACTCGGGCGCAGTGGCAGTCGTTGAAGGTATTGGCGATCACGGGTGCGAATACATGACTGGTGGCCGAGCAGTAGTCCTGGGAGCCACCGGCCGAAATTTCGCAGCTGGCATGTCCGGTGGAACCGCGTACTTGCTGGACCCGGATCCGATGCGGATCAATACCGAAATGGTTCAGTTGGAGCCGCTAGATGAAGAAGATCGAGAATTCCTATTGTATGCAATCCGGCGTCACTTCGAGGAGACAGAATCGGTAGTAGCGGAGCAACTCTTGGCAGATCCGGAAGCGTCGTTAGCGCGCTTCGGCAAAGTCATGCCGATCGACTATAAGCGCGTGCTCCAAGCTCGTGCTCGTGCAGAACTAGAGGGCCGCGATCCAATCGCGGCAGTGATGGAGGCAACCCATGGCTGATCCCCGAGGATTCATGAAGAGCGGCAGGGAACTGCCGAAACGACGACCAGTCGATGTGCGTATCCGCGATTGGCAAGAGGTCTATGAAGAGATGTCCAGCGAGGGCGTTCGAGAACAAGCCGGCCGCTGTATGGACTGCGGGATTCCCTTTTGTCACAACGGTTGCCCGCTCGGAAATCTCATCCCCGAGTGGAATGATCTGGTCTGGCGTGACGACTGGCGAGTTGCCAGTGAACGTCTCCATGCAACTAATAACTTTCCGGAATTCACCGGACGCCTATGTCCGGCTCCCTGCGAGACGGCTTGTGTTCTAGGGATCAATCAGCCAGCGGTCACTATCAAACAGGTTGAGGTTTCGATTGTGGACCGAGCCTGGGATGAAGGTTGGATACGTCCGCAGATTCCGGATCGGCAGTCGGGAAAGACCGTAGCGGTCGTTGGCTCCGGCCCGGCGGGGCTCGCCGCGGCGCAACAGTTGGCGCGAGCTGGCCATACCGTGGCGGTGTATGAAAGATCGGACCGCATCGGTGGGCTGTTGCGGTACGGCATCCCGGAATTCAAGATGGAAAAGGTTCAGTTGGATCGACGACTGGAGCAGATGACGGCTGAAGGCGTTCGATTTCGCACTGGTATCGAGGTAGGTACTGACGTTACCGGTGAAGAGCTTCGGCGACGCTATGACGCGGTCGTATTGGCGAATGGAGCCACACTCGGCCGGGAGCTCCCCGTCCCGGGCAGAGAGTTGGACGGTGTTCATCAAGCGATGGAATTCCTGCCGCTCGCGAACCGAGTAGTTGCTGGTGACATAGATGACTCACCTATCGATGTCGAAGATGCTCACGTTGTGATCATCGGCGGCGGTGATACGGGAGCAGATTGCTTGGGGACTTCTCACCGACAGGGTGCCGCCTCGGTGACCCAGCTGGAGATCATGCCGCACCCACCCGAGCATCGTCCGGATTCACAGCCGTGGCCGACGTATCCGATGACTTATCGTGTATCCACCGCGCATGAAGAGGGTGGCGACCGTGTGTACGCGGTGTCCACCCAAGAATTCGTTCCTGGCGAGGACGGTCGAGTGGCTGCGCTTCGCTTGGTAGAAGTTGAATCAGTCGATGGCAAGTTCCAGTCAGTCGCAGGTAGCGAACGAGAGATACCCGCAGACTACGTATTTCTGGCTATGGGCTTCACTGGTGTCGAGCCGGGTGGCTGGGTAACTCAGTTTGGTGTGGGACTTGATGAACGAGGCAACATAGAGCGCGAGGATGACTACAGCACCTTGGCGGATGGAGTTTTTGTTGCTGGTGACTCAGGTCGCGGCCAATCGCTCATTGTTTGGGCCATTGCGGAAGGTCGGGCAGCGGCGGCGTCGGTAGACGCGTATCTCAGTGGAAGCACCAATCTTCCGCGGCCAATACCTGCTTCGGCTCGCTCCCTCACTGTGTAACCAGGCGCAACTCGAGAGGCAGCCGGGCAAGTCCAAGTCGCAAAGTCGCAATGTTGAGCTTCGCTGACTGCAATACTCACAGCTGACCGTACCGAGTTTGGGGTCAGTGGCTATGTCTGAGCAGGAGCACACCGAGCGGCAGCCACTTCGTGTGCCAGAAACTTTGCAATCGATCGCTGGTATCACCTGGCGCCTTCTCATTATTGGGATCGCCTTCTACCTCTTAGTGATGGCGTTAAATCTGATTTTTCCCGTAGCTATTGCGTTCTTCCTTGCCATGTTCACCACGGCTTTGGCTGATCCGATCGCCAGGATTTTTATGCGGGTCTTGCCGAAGTGGTTGTCGGTGGTCCTCGCATTACTATTGATCTTCTTGGCATCAGTATTCTTGATCGGGCGAGTGATCGGGTCGATTGTTGAGCAGGGACCGGCGTTGGCCGAGGCGATCAGCGCGGGTATTACTGAAATTGAAAATTGGCTGCAGCAGGGTCCGTTAAGCCTCAGTTCAGATCAGGTGGGACAGGTCGAGCAAAAGGCTCAAGAAATGCTTGCTAGTTTCGGGCAATCCGCGGTCGAACTGGTAGTTAATGAGTTGGGAACGCTGGGGACTCTCATTGTCGCCGGCTCTGTTTACATCTTCGGAACTATTTTCTTCATGACAACGGGCCGTGAGATTTGGAAGTGGGCAGTCGATTGGGCGCCGGATCGCACCCGAGCGGCCGTGGACGTATGTGGACAACTGGCCTGGAACAACATCGCTGGTTATACCCGAGGTGTCGTTCTAGTGGCGATTGCCGACGCCACCTTGGTCCTGATTGGATTGCTGATCTTGGGGGTACCGCTGGCACCGGTTTTGGCTGCCGTTGTCTTTGTCGGCGCCTTCATTCCTGTGATTGGTGCGCCTATCGCGACGCTCCTCGCTGCGCTCGTTGCCCTTGCGACAATGGGCCCCACGACAGCTCTCTTAGTCGTCGTTCTTACCGTGATCGTGGGTTCGTTCGATGGTGACGTTTTGCAACCCCTGGTTATGGGCCGCACCGTACAACTCCATCCATTGGCCATCGTGTCGATTATCGCCGTTGGTGCCATCACTTTGGGAATTGTGGGAGCGCTTATCGCTATCCCGGTTGCTTCGTCGATCTATGCGGTGCTGAAATATCTGACAGGTCGGGACCCCAATCATCCGTTCCCACCTGATCAGACCGCTGATGATTCAACGGTGGATAAGGTGGGTCAGCCCGAGCCGGCGAAAGGTTCTTAGACATGTCCGGTACTTCATCTTCTGACAAGGACAGAGAGTCCGGCAAAGATATTCGCAAGCGGTTGCCACGAAAACACTTGGGATCGTTTGATATCGGTAAACGTGACGTAGCATCCCTCTTTCTCGCAGCGCATCAGAACCAAGATCCGGAGTTGGTCGCGCTAAGTGCTGCTTCGATGGCCACGTCTCCCTATGTCTTTTTCCAGGGTTCCGCCAAGCAAATGGCTAATGATTTAGCCCAACAGTCAGACACTGGACTCCGTTGCCAACTGATCGGAAACGCTGATCCAAGAAACTTTGGTGGTTACGGATTACCCGGAAGAGAGATAGTTTTTGATGCAGTCGATTTCTGCGAGACGCATGAGGGTCCCTTCGAATGGGACGTAAAGCGACTGGTTACTGGCGCTCTATTGATGGGAATGGATCGAGGAGCTTCCGACCGTCAAGCAAGAAAGCTAGCAAGCATCGCGGCCAACAGTTATCTAGATGCGATCCGAGGATTCGATCGGGAGTCAATGCTGACGGTCTGGTACTCGCAACTCGATGATGATGACTCGGTTGCGGTATGGGCCGAATCTGGAGGTGCTCGGACGGTCGCGGAGGTAATGAGGAGCGCTAAGCGCGCGCGTCGTCGAACGAACCAACACGCAGCTCAAGAAATGACGAAGAAATCGGGAAGCAAGCGGCGGTTCCGGCGAAAACTGCCGCTACTTGAGCCGATTAGTGATCTTTTATCTGAGGCTGATGCCGCCAGATTGCGACAGGCTGTTGACCGCGGCTGGCAGGCGCACCTCGCATCTTTAGGGAGAAATCGCCAATACTTGCTGAGTCGGTATCAATTGGTGGACCTGGCTCGCCTCGTGGTGGGGGTCTCCGGATCATCGGTGAGACGTTATGCGGCGCTTCTCGTCGAGGAAGGCGATGTGAATGAACCGGTCGTCCTAGAGCTAGCGGAAGTGGGTTCTTCCGGTCTCCAACACCATGTGCCGACGGTTAGCTATGACAGCGATGCCCAACGACTGATCACTGGGCAACGGATGATTCAGGCGACACCGGATCCGTTCCTGAGCTGGCTGGATTTTGCAGATCACGACGGTACTGAGCGCACTTGGCAGATTCGTCAGCTTCGGGACTGGAAGCGGTCGCTAGATTTTGCCAACACTGGTGAGCGTGGCCAGACCGTATTTATGAAAATGTGTGGTTGGGCGCTTGCCAGAGCTCATGCCCGCTCAGGCGAGCGTCACGCAATCGCCGGATATGTCGGTCGAAACTCGACCACGGCGAACGCGTTAGTCGCTTTCGCGGACGCCTATGCAGCCCAGATTGTCGACGATCATCGGACCTTCTGCGCCGCAATCGCAAAGGGGCAGATAGCTGTGCCTCATGCTGATAACGAGTAACGCCCAGGCAACGCACAATGAGTCGTCGACTAGTAGGCTAATCCAGACCAACATGAGTACCAGGAGGACTAGTGACCGAGACGGATATGGAACTGGGGCCCATCGATTATTTGGTGGTGGAATATTCTCCTGCCGGTCCCAGCGGTGAGGCGCTGCCTCATTTGATCGAGATGGTCGATCGAGGAATCATCCGGATCCTGGACGTAGCCCTCATCGTCAAAGCCGATGACGGCAGCCATCAGCGCATTGATTTGGCTGACGTCATGCCTATGGGCATCGTGGAGTTAGGGCTTCTAGACGGAGCCGCCACCGGGATGCTGGATGCGGACGATATTGCGGAGGCAGCTGCGGTAATCGAAGCCGGTCGCGTAGGTGCAGTTCTGGTATACGAGAACTCGTGGGCCGCGCCCTTCGCCACTGCGCTTCGTCGGGCTGGCGGACAGGTTGTCGCGGGTGGACGTATCCCGGTGCAGGAAATTCTTGAAGCGTTAGAAGAAATCGACTAGGAGTAGAGATATGCCAAGGTTAATTAGAGCTGCCACTCGAACCGCAGTCGTTGCAGGCACAGCCACGGCGGTTTCTGGGCGAGTAGCCAGGCGCCAAAACGATAAATGGTCACAACAACAGGCCGAGCAGCAGGCACAGCAAGCTGCCCCGGCACCGCAGGCTGCCCCGCCAGCCCCGGCACCAAGCAGTGCGGATGACCAGATTGCGCAGTTGAAGCGTCTCGAGGAACTAAAGACAGCTGGAGTTATCAGCGAGGCTGAATACGAGTCGCAGCGCAAGAAGGTCTTAGGATTCTGATCCATCGCAGACCGTAACAGTGGCTAGGGCGTAACTACACTGCGCTGGCCGAAGGCTCCCGCTAGAGTCCAAGAATGCGCCGAGCCAAAATTGTCTGCACGATGGGGCCGGCGACTGCGGGCTACGAAACTACCCGGAACCTGGTTGTTGCGGGAATGGATGTAGCTCGACTGAACTTGAGCCACGGTACTTACGCCGACCATGAAGCCACCTATGCGAACATTCGGCGTGCGGGTGATGAAGTAGGTCGTGGTGTTGGCATTCTTGCGGATCTGCAGGGGCCGAAAATCCGGCTCGGTGAATTTCTCGACGGAGCGGTCGACTTGGTGGAGGACGATGAGTTCACTATCACCGTCGAGGATGTGCCAGGCGACCAGAAAGTTTGCTCAACCACCTACCCCGGCCTACCGGAAGACGTATCGCCTGGGGACCGAATTCTTATTGATGACGGTCGTGTAACTGTCGAGGTGTCGAGCGTGGCCGGCCCTAGAGTTGCCACCCGAGTTGTCGAGGGGGGCCGGCTCTCGAATCATAAAGGTTTGAATCTTCCTGGAGTAGCAGTCTCAGTGCCCGCTCTGACCCGGAAGGATGAGGCAGATTTGAGGTGGGCGATTCGCCTCGGAATCGACATGATCGCCCTGTCCTTCGTTCGGCAGCCGGAAGATATCGAGCTTGTGCACCAAATCATGGACGAGGAAGGCCGGCGGTTGCCGGTACTAGCTAAAGTGGAGAAACCACAAGCGATCCATCAGCTGGAAGAAATCGTCGCCGCCTTCAACGGGGTAATGGTCGCTCGCGGTGATCTAGGGGTTGAACTTAAGCTGGAGGAAGTGCCGCTTGAGCAGAAGCGGGCGATCGATCTGTGCCGACGTGCAGGAAAACCCGTGATTGTGGCGACTCAGATGCTGGACTCCATGATGGCTGCGAGCCGACCTACCCGTGCCGAGGTGTCAGATGTAGCAAATGCCGTCTTGGATGGTGCCGATGCGTTGATGCTGTCCGGGGAGACGAGTGTTGGGGTTAACCCACAGCATGTCGTGGAGACCATGTCGACGATCATCGAGCATGTCGAGACTGAAGCTTTGGAGCGCCTCAGCACGGCGCCACAGGAGAAAGAGGCTTCAACCGCGCGGGCTATAACCCGTGCTGCGGTTAGCGTTGCTCACGAGGTTGATGCGCAGTACATCATCGCTTTCACGGAAACTGGCTCCACTGCCCGCTTAATTTCGCGGCATCGCTCGACTATCCCGCTCTTGGCTTTTACTCCAAACCCAGAGGTACGAAGTCGATTGGCTTTGGTCTGGGGCGTTGAAACCTTTATGGCACCTCAGGTGCGCCATACAGATGACCTCGTGCAACAGGTGGATACGTCATTGCTGTCCATTGGTCGAGTGACGCTTGGGCAGCGGTTAGTGATCGTCGCCGGGGTCCCACCTGGCGTGCCAGGTACGACTAATGGCATGCGAGTTCACACAGTGGGACATGGATAGTTTCCAGTGTGGGTCCGCGAGCTAGTCCAGTGACTTGCTCGCATCTGCATTGAGCACGCCCCAGGCGATGAGTTCCTCCGCTAGGGCCGATGGTGTGGTGTCGTAGATCACCGCGAGTGTGCGGAGGTCATCACCACGTACAGTCAAGACTCGGCCGTTGTAGTCGCCCCGCTGCGCTTGAATGGCGTTGAGGTAACGGGTCAAAGGTCCCGACTTATCGGGTGGAACATTGGCCAACTTTTCCAGGTCGATCACGATGCGTGCGGGTGGTTCGTGTGAGGCGGTGGCTGAACCACCCGGAAGTAAGACGGCAACTGGCACGCCATAAAAGTCCGCCAGTTGAGCGAGCTTGGCGACAGTGACTGCTCGATCTCCCCGTTCGTAGGAACCGATCACGACAGCCTTCCACTTGCCGCCGGACTTCTCCTCGACCCGCTGTAACGAGAGTCCTTGCTGCTGCCGGATCGCGCGCAAGCGACCTCCGAGTGCGCGTGCATATTCCGTGGACATACTCGATCTCCTATCGCGCGATCGTGTGGATTGCCGACTACGGCGAACCAGCGCAATTACTCTTAGTCTCTTGTGTCACGACTAGTAACGATGATCACCCCTACCGTACGTAGCGAAACCGAGTCAGCCAACACTGAGAGTGAGATATCGGTCACACTTGTACCGCCACGGGTCTTAACAGCCGCCTCGGATACCCCCTGAATGCCAGCGCTCATCGTTCGCATAGTGATCTTGGTCTGAGCGAGATCGACTTCACTGGCTTCGTACCGGTGGTCGGTCGCAGTGTCGGCGACTGTTATCGTGAATCATCCTTTAACCAGTCGTCCTGTGAGGCGGCGAAGGAGGTGGGCCAGCCATGCCCGAACCTGCAGTAGGCCCAGTCGTACTCGACGCCGCGGACCTCAATCGTGCTCTTACTCGCATTTCGCACGAGATCATCGAATCTGCCCGAGGTGCGGATGACCTCATCATTCTTGGCATCCCGACCCGAGGCGCCGTATTGGCGCATCGTCTTGCCGAACGAATCTCAGCCGCCGAAGGGCTCGCAGTTCCCTCAGGGTCAATCGACATCACCATGTATCGCGATGACCTCAATATGCGGCCGGCTCGAGCACTGGGCCACACTGTCATTCCTTCCCGAGGGGTTGATGGCAAAACCGTTGTCCTCGTTGACGATGTGCTTTTTTCGGGTCGAACAGTTCGAGCGGCTCTGGATGCGATTAACGATATTGGCCGACCGAGAGCGGTGAGATTGGCCGTCATCGTGGATCGGGGCCACCGAGAGTTACCGATTCGAGCCGATCATGTAGGGAAAAATCTGCCCACTCATCGTGGTGAAAGTGTGCGGGTTCGCTTGTCCGAAATCGATGGACAAGATGAAATCGTGTTGTTGCGGGACGCGGAAAAGCAGTCATGATCGAGCATCTGCTGTCGACCGCGGACCTCAGCCGTGATGATGCAGTTTTGATTCTGGATACCGCAGGGGAGATGGAGAATCTCACCGACCGCTCGGTAAAAAAGTTGCCCGCTTTGCGCGGACGCACTGTCGTCAACTTATTCTTCGAAGACTCCACCCGGACCAGGATCTCGTTCGAAGCCGCTGCGAAGAGATTGTCCGCTGACGTCATTAACTTCAGCGCCAAGGGTTCGAGCGTGTCCAAAGGAGAATCTCTAAAAGACACAGCTCTGACCTTGCAGGCTATGGGGGCAGACGCGGTTGTGATTCGCCATGGGGCTTCGGGAGCTCCCATGCGCTTGGCCAGTGCCGGATGGATCGATGGAGCAGTGGTTAACGCGGGCGATGGTACCCATGAGCACCCAACGCAAGCCCTGTTGGATGCCTACACGATTCGTCGTCACTTGTGTGGCGGCTCAGGGGACCTAGCAGGGCTACGGGTCACTATCGTCGGCGATGTCCTGCACAGTCGGGTAGCGCGATCTAACGCGTGGTTACTGCACACTTTGGGAGCGCAGGTGACCCTAGTGGCCCCACCTACTCTCGTTCCGGTTGGTGTCGATTCCTGGCCAGTGACTGTTTCCTACGACCTCGATACCGTGCTCCCGGAAACGGATGCAGTGATGATGCTGCGAGTTCAGGCCGAAAGGATGAACGCTGATTTCTTCCCTAGCACTCGGGAATACTCTCGTCGCTACGGTCTTGATGCTCAGCGTGCGGCTCTGCTGCCGCAGCGCTCCATCATCATGCATCCAGGTCCCATGGTACGCGGTATGGAGATTAGCGATGACATCGCGGATTCCGATCGAGCGGTGATCTTGGAGCAGGTCAGCAACGGGGTAAGTGTCCGGATGGCAGTGCTATACCTACTGGTGGGCGGCTCGCGTGAGGGAGCAGGAGAAACATCATGACTGAGGAATATCTCCTAACGGGTGCTCGGCCGCTGGGTGGTGACCCGAGCGATATTTGGCTGCGAGATGGTCGGATTTCTCAGATCTCTCCGGCAGGTCAGCTCTCTGCCCCAGATGCAGAGTTGATCGATGCCAAAGGGCTTGTCGCACTGCCTGGTTTGGTAGATCTGCACGCTCACTTGCGTGAACCAGGTCGGGAAGATGCTGAAACAGTAGCCACTGGGACCGCTGCTGCCGCGCTAGGTGGTTTCACAGCGGTACATGCCATGGCTAATACTGATCCGGTTGCAGATACGGCGGGCGTTGTGGAGCAGGTTTATCGGCTGGGGCAAGCGGCCGGTTACTGCGATGTGAGACCTGTCGGTGCGGTGACAGAAGGTTTGGCCGGAGAGCATTTGGCTGAACTGGGTGCCATGGCTGATTCCAGTGCGGCCGTTCGTGTCTTCAGCGATGATGGCCACTGCGTTTCTAACTCGCTGCTTATGCGGCGAGCTTTGGAATATGTCAAAGCTTTTGACGGGGTGATAGCTCAACATGCCCAAGATCCAGATCTGACAGTTGCCGCTCAGATGAATGAAGGCAAGATGTCGGCACAACTTGGGCTACAGGGTTGGCCCGCCGTAGCAGAAGAAGCGATCATTGCCCGTGACGTACTGCTCGCGGATCATGTGGGATCTAGACTCCACGTCTGCCACGTGTCGACCGCTGGCAGTGTTGACCTCATCAGGCGCGCGAAAGAGCGAGGTATCCAGGTGACGGCGGAGGTCACGCCGCACCATTTGCTGCTGACCGATGAACTAGTCGCTGGGTACGATCCAGTTTTCAAGGTGAATCCACCGCTTCGGACCGAGGCTGACGTGATGGCGTTACGCGAAGGCTTAGCGGACGGCACGATCGATGTCGTTGCCACCGATCACGCACCGCACACTGGTGAGGATAAAGACTGCGAGTGGGCGGTGGCTGCGTTCGGCATGGTCGGGCTGCCAACCGCCCTGTCGGTGGTCCTGGCGACGATGGTGGAAACCGAATTGCTGAATTGGCAGGGGGTCGCGGAGCGTATGTCCGTGGTTCCAGCTCAGATTGGTCGAGTAAATGACCAGGGTCGGCCATTGGCCGAAGGGGAGCCCGCGAACCTCGTGCTTTTTGATCCCGAGGCCCGTTGGACGGTGGATCCGGGTATCTTTCCAGGAGCTTCGCGCAACAGTCCCTTTAAGGAGATGGAGTTGCCCGGTCGTATCGTGAGTACTTTCTATCGCGGCACCTCGACCGTTCGAGGCGGGGAGTTGCAGTGGTAACTGCGCTCAGCGAACAGGCGGTGGTCACCGATTGGCCAACTCGTCTTTTGTTGACCGGAGCTACAGCCCTAGTCATAGTCTTCGCGCTTCTACTTCTGCGTAGAGGTTGGCGTCGCCGGGGAAACCGCCAAGAGTGGGCTGCCTTGCCAGAGGTTATTCAGTCATCGGCCTTGGCCGATGCCATATCGGGAAAGTACATCGGCACCGTACGAGCCGGCGACTGGTTAGATCGAATTGTTGCAGGCGGTGCGATGGCCCGTTCCGCAGTGTCGCCGACGAAAGCCGGCCTCCTCCTCGATCGAGAGGGTGAACCGGCGCTGCTAATACCAGCAGCGAAAATCGAGGCCGTAGAGACTGCCCCGGGCATGCTGCAGAAGGTCTTCGGAGGACACGGCATCGTGGCGGTCACCTGGACTTGGGGCCAATCTAAAGTAGTAACCGGGATTTGGTTTGCTGATCCAATCGATCAGCAGTCAGTCATTGGGTGGATTGACGACTACGTGGGTAAACCGCCGGAAGCTCCGGTGCAGAGGGAGGATTCGTGATGAGCGAAGCAACGGAAGCAGTGTTGATGCTCGAAGATGGCACCTGTCTTCGAGGTCGCAGTTACGGTGCCGAGGGGGAGACGTTTGGGGAGGCTGTCTTCACGACGGGAATGACCGGATACCAGGAGACGTTGACTGACCCGTCCTATCACCGCCAGGTGGTAATCCAGACTGCGCCACATATAGGCAACACCGGCATGAACGATGAAGATGCCGAGTCCCGTCGTATCTGGGTATCGGGGTACGTGGTGAGAGATCCAGCGCCGCGATCGAGCAACTGGCGGTCTCGACGGGAACTCGTTGACGATCTTGCCGGTTCTGGCGTTGTGGGGATCAGCGGCGTCGATACTCGCTCGCTCACTCGACATTTGCGTGATCGGGGGGCTATGCGAGTAGGTATCTTTTCGGGTGATCGGGTATCGAGTGAGACTGAACTACTCGCCCGCGTTCAGTCCAGCCCGAAGATGACTGGTGCCAACCTCACCGCGGATGTGACGACCCCACAGCCTTACGTGATTGAGCCCGACGGAGATCCGATCGGGACTGTAGCGGCTGTAGATCTGGGAATAAAAGCTATGACTCCGCATCGGATGGCCCAGCGTGGACTCCGAGTCCACGTATTACCAGCGTCGATTAGTAGTGAGGACTTGCTTGCCACAAACGCGGATGGGTACTTCCTCTCGAATGGGCCAGGCGATCCAGCGACAGCAGATCATGCGGTTGATCTGGTCAACTCAGTGCTGTCCGCAGATCTACCGCTGTTTGGCATCTGCTTTGGCAACCAGGTTTTCGGCCGGGCACTAGGGCTATCGACATACAAACTTAAATTCGGTCATCGTGGGATTAATCAGCCGGTCCTCGACAAAGCCACTGGACGGGTAGCAGTAACCGCACACAACCACGGGTTCGCGGTTGACGCCCCACTTGAAGGAAACTTTGCCACGCCCTACGGTCAGGCAGCGGTCAGTCACGTCTGCCTCAATGACAACGTCGTCGAGGGTCTTCGCTTGCAGAATGGTCGCGCCTTCAGCGTCCAGTACCACCCGGAAGCAGCGGCCGGTCCGCACGATGCCGCCTATCTCTTCGACAGATTCACCGATCTAGTCCAGGGAGGACGCAATGCCGCTGCGTGAAGATATTTCCTCAATAATGGTGATCGGGTCCGGCCCGATTGTTATCGGTCAGGCCTGTGAGTTTGATTATTCCGGTACTCAGGCTTGTCGGGTACTCAAGGCAGAAGGACTGCGCGTTGTCCTGGTCAACAGCAACCCGGCCACGATCATGACTGACCCAGAGTTTGCTGATGCGACCTACGTTGAGCCGATCACGATAGATGTCTTGGAACGGATCATTGCCAAAGAGCGTCCGGACGCTTTACTGCCTACCTTAGGTGGCCAAACCGCGTTGAATGCGGCGACTGCCCTAGACCGAGCGGGCATCCTAACGAAATACGACGTGGAACTCGTCGGTGCAGACATTGATGCGATTGAACGGGGCGAGAATCGTGAAGAATTTCGCGAAATTGTGGCCTCCATCGGAGCGGAGTCAGCACTCAGCCGGATCTGCCACACTCTGGATGAATGTCTTGCGGCAGCGGAAGAGTTGCACTACCCGGTTGTCGTGCGTCCGTCGTTCACCATGGGCGGGGCAGGGTCGGGATTTGCGTATGACCCCGATGGTCTGCGGCGGATTGCGGGGGCCGGACTCATGGCCAGTCCTACCACCGAAGTTTTGCTCGAGGAATCTATTCTCGGATGGAAAGAGTACGAACTGGAGTTGATGAGAGATAAGCACGACAACGTGGTGGTCGTTTGCTCGATTGAGAACCTCGACCCCATGGGTGTACACACGGGTGACTCCATCACTGTGGCGCCGTCGCTCACCCTCACCGATCGCGAATACCAGCGATTGCGTGACATTGGTATCGACATCATCCGTGCCGTGGGAGTCGACACGGGTGGCTGTAATATTCAGTTCGCAGTCAACCCAGCCGATGGCAGAATTATCGTCATCGAAATGAATCCACGTGTCAGTCGGTCCAGCGCTCTAGCAAGTAAAGCCACGGGCTTCCCGATCGCCAAGATTGCCGCTCGACTCGCAGTCGGCTACACCCTTGATGAGATCCCGAACGACATCACTGCGGAAACTCCGGCTTCTTTCGAACCGGCACTGGACTACATAGTGGTGAAAGTGCCACGGTTCGCCTTCGAGAAGTTCCCCGGATCCGACGAAGTGCTAACTACCACTATGAAGAGTGTTGGCGAGGCTATGGCGATTGGCCGAAACTTCACGGAAGCGCTGCAAAAGGCGTTGCGATCCTTGGAACGACCCGAGGCTCAGTTCTCTTGGGTAGGTCAGGCGCCCACCGACTATGTCGCTCTGCTGGAAGAGGCCAGGATCCCGCGCGATGGCCGCTTGCGACTCGTACAACAGGCCCTCTGGGGCGGAGCCAGCGTCGAAGAAACCCATAGTGCTACCGGAATCGATCCTTGGTTCCTCGACCAGATCGCTGTGCTCAATGACATTGCCAACCGGATGGGCAGCGCCGGAGTCCTCCGAGAGGATCTGGTAGCCGAAGCTAAGCGGCACGGCTTTTCAGATGCTCAGATTGGGGGAATCGTAGGTTTGCCAGAGCCGGTCGTGCGGGGAGTACGGCAAGCATTGGGAATTCGGCCGGTCTATAAGACCGTGGATACCTGCGCGGCAGAGTTTGCGGCTCGGACCCCGTACCACTACTCCAGTTACGACAGCGAAACTGAGGTTGAACCGGGCGAGCGGCGAAAGGTCATGATTCTCGGTTCTGGACCGAATCGCATCGGTCAAGGTATCGAGTTCGACTATTCCTGTGTGCACGCGGCGCTCACCCTGCGAGAGCAGGGGTACGAAACGATCATGGTCAACTGCAATCCAGAGACTGTTTCGACCGATTACGACACTTCAGATCGACTGTATTTCGAGCCACTGACCCTTGAGGATGTTCTCGAGATCTATCACGCAGAGAGTCAGACTGGTGAGGTTGTCGGAGTCATCGTTCAGTTAGGCGGTCAAACTCCGCTGGGGTTGGCTCAGTCGCTGAAGGACCTCGGTCTACCGGTGGTGGGTACGCCACCAGAATCAATCCACCTGGCCGAGGAACGTGGAGCCTTTGGGCGGGTCCTGGCGGAAGTCGATCTTCCCTCGCCCAAACATGGAACCGCCTTTTCCTTCGAGGAGGCCAGCACAATCGCCAATGAAATTGGGTACCCGGTTCTGGTTCGTCCATCGTATGTTCTGGGTGGTCGAGGAATGGAAATCGTCTACGACGACGAGATGCTTGCCGGGTTCTTGCAGCGGGCTACGGAACTGAATCCTGACCATCCGGTACTCGTGGATCGTTTCCTCGACGATGCGATTGAGATAGACGTCGACGCGCTCTTCGATGGTGAGGAGTTGTACCTGGGCGGCATCATGGAACATATCGAGGAGGCCGGAATTCACTCCGGCGATTCCGCGTGTTCGCTGCCCCCTATCACTTTGGGACCGGCGGAAGTGGACCGTATTCGACGTTCCACACAGGATCTAGCGGCCGGTATCGGGGTACGCGGTTTGATGAACATTCAATACGCGTTGTTTGGCGATGTTTTGTATGTTTTGGAAGCTAACCCGCGCGCCTCTCGGACAGTGCCCTTTGTCTCTAAAGCGACAGCTGTGCCGCTGGCAAAAGCAGCAGCACGAGTAATGATGGGGGAGTCGATCGCTCAGCTACGAGAAGAAGGTGTCTTGCCCCGCGAGGGTGACGGGGGGTCGCTGCCTATCGGATCGCCGATTGCAGTGAAGGAAGCAGTATTACCGTTTGGACGCTTCCACGGAGTCGATACCGTGCTAAGTCCAGAAATGCGTTCCACTGGTGAAGTGATGGGGATTGACTCCTCATTTGGAACTGCCTTTGCTAAGTCGCAAGCAGGCGCCTACTCCGGCGGATTACCCAACTCCGGTCGGGCTTTGGTCAGCGTCGCGAATCGTGATAAAAGAGCTATGATTTTTCCGCTCAAACGGCTCGCCGATTTGGGCTTCGAGATCCTGGCGACCGAGGGAACTGCTGAAATCCTTCGTCGCAATGGTCTAAAGGTCGGTCTAGTGCGAAAAAATCGGGACGGTGCGGGTCCGAATGGGGAGCCGACGACGGTGCAAGCGATCATGTCTGGCGATGTAGATCTTATCGTGAACACTCCGTTCGGTGTTGGCACGCGGTTAGACGGCTATGAGATTCGAACCGCTGCAGTGACTCGAGGAGTACCGTGCATTACTACTACTGCTGGACTGGCCGCTGCCGTTCAAGGGATTGAGGCGCAGCGAGATTCCGAAATTGGAGTGCGCTCGCTACAAGAGCACGCCTCCGATATTGAAGCGCTACGTAGACAGGAGTTCGGGTGAGCCAGGCGGGCCAATGGACCGCCACGGTGATGGCCAGGCGAGACACTGGTGACTACGCGGTAGTCACGTTATCTGCTGGAACTGACACCTCAGCTGCGCGGGCCGGACAGTTTGCGTCGGTACGGGTGGCAGGTCCGGATTCTGCGCTATTACTTCGGCGGGCGATGTGGATCGGAGAAGCCACCTCGAGTGGCCGCGACGGTGGCACAATCGAGGTTGTCGCTGACCGCGGTGAGCCAGGTGGCGCGTGGTTGGCAGCTCAGCCTCAGTCCGCCCGAGTGGATGTGATTGGACCATTAGGTCGCCCCTTTTCGTTGCCACGGGATCCGACCCACTGCCTGTTGATTGGATTTGGAGCCGCAACGGCAGCCTTAGTGAAGCTGTCTGAAGAACTCGTTGCCCGCGGCTGCCGAGTGAGATTCTTGCTTTTGGGTCAAGCTGCGGCTTTCGGTGTGTTAGCGGCCCGTCGGTTCAGTTCCGAAATCGTCGATAGCTCCGGCCGATCCATTGACCCGCGTGAGGCTGTGCTCGATCAACTCGATGACTCGGTGGAGGTCGTGTACTCCGCGGGACTTGCAGAGCAGCTGCGTCCGTTGGGTCAGATAGTGACTGAAATGGGGGTGGCGCATCAGACTGCGGTTGAGACGCCATTGGTATGCGGTAGCCGCACCTGCACCTTGTGCGCCCTTCCAGTGCGAGGACGCGACGGTGTCACCCGTATGGTTCGTGCGTGCACGGAAGGGCCGGTATTTCGAGCTGACTTAGTGCGCTGGGATGACCTCGGTACGGTTCCTGGCGATTGCCTGGGCGCGGGTGAGGAGGCTCGATGACTGACGCGGTCGATCTTGCTGGTCAACTTTTCGCTAACCGAGTCTTCGCGGCAGCGGGGTGCGCAGGAACCGGTCGGGAGTTACCCCCACAGGCCGATTTAGCTGGATTGGGCGCAGTCATCACTCGGAGCATTACCCCGGAGGCACGCGCTGGACTAGCCGCACCACGGCTAGCTGAGACACCAAGCGGACTTGTCAACGCCTTGGGGCTACCAGGTCCTGGAGTTGAGGGTTTTCTCGCTGACGAGTTGCCCTGGCTCGTTGAACACGGTGCGGCGGTCATCGTGTCGATCGCTGCCGAATCTGCTGCGGATTATGCGCGTCTAGCGCAGCGGCTACGCCAGGTCACGGGAATTGTTGCGGTAGAGGTCAACTTATCTAATCCGGTGACGGATTCTGGACGACTGCCGGTTGCCATGGACGCTGGCCTAGCAGGTGGCGTAGTTCATGCTGTTCGTCGTAACACGGCGGCTGGAATTCCAGTTCTTGCCAAGTTGGCGGGGGATACCACTGACGTTGTGGCGGTTGCGAGGGCATGCGCTGGCGCGGGCGCCGACGGTGTCTCCTTGATTAATGCGGTGAGAGGTATGGGAATCGATGTGGCTACCGGACAGCCGTCATTGGGTGCTTGGCTAGGTGGGCTTTCGGGCCCAGCGATAAAGCCGATTGCCTTGCGCGCGGTGTGGGAAGTGCATGCTGCCCTACCCGAGCTCCCGATCATTGCAAGTGGTGGAGTGCGGACCGGAACCGATGCAGCCGAGATGATGATGGCAGGTGCAAGTGCCGTTTCTATCGGTACCGCGTTGCTCACGGACCCGGCCGCGGGGGCTCGCATTCGAGAAGAACTAGCGGTGATCGCTGCCCAGCGCGAGGGCGGGTATGCGGGCCTTCTAGGATGCGCACATCGGGAGGTCACGGCATGACGTCAATCAATGGGCTCGCGGTGGCCCTCGACACTGTGACAGTCGAAGAGGCAAGTGATTGGGCTGCAGCTGTAGCCCCGCACGCTGAACTCATTAAGTTAGGTTTGGAGTTTTTTCTGCGGAATGGGGCCGTCGGAGTGGCCACCGTCAGAGAGGCGGCACCAGACTGTGGTCTCTTTCTGGACCTAAAGCTGCACGATATCCCTGCGACAGTCGCGGGTGGGGCTCGCGCCGTGGCAGCTTTGGAGCCGGAGGTGTTGACCGTCCATGCGGCTGGCGGTGCCGATATGGTGACGGCCGCCGCCACGGAACTCCCGAATACAATTATTGCCGCGGTCACTGTCCTGACGTCGCTCAGCGCTGCAGATCTGGCGGAACTCGGAGTGCCTGACTCAGAAACCCTAGTTCCACGTTGGGCCACGACAGCAGTATCGGCAGGCGCGCGGGCAATCGTTTCCTCGGCTCGCGAAGTGGCAGCTATCCGTGCGGCAGTAAAGCCCGAAGTGGCATTGATCACCCCAGGAATCCGACCTTTGGGTGCGAGCAGCGACGATCAGGCTCGGGTGGCTACTCCGAAGCGAGCAATCGAGGCAGGGGCCAATGTTCTTGTTGTAGGTCGTCCGATCACGCAAGCGGTTGATCCAGCACAAGCTGCGGCGGCCTTAGCTGCTGAGATCAGAGACGCGCGATGAGTGCAGATAAACGTCCACCAATCATCAGCGAGCAGCAGCGGGCCGTTGGTAGGCAGGCTGCCGTTGCGGGGCGTCGGTTGCGAGCAACGCTAAAGCAGGAACTGCGACAGGGGCGCATTGAGTTCGAGGACATCTTGCGAATAGCGCGACGCGACGATGAGCGGGGTCGAGCTGCGATCCGACTGCGGGTGGGAGAAGTTCTCCTAGCCTTACCGGGGATGGGACCGGCGCAAGCAGAACAGCTGTTAGCCAGGACTGAAATCAGTGGGCAACGTCGGATCGGTCAACTGGGTGAACGGCAGCGGGAACGCTTGGAATCTGGACTATGACTGGTCGCCTCATTGTCATTAGCGGCCCATCCGGGGTAGGTAAGGGAACGGTGATCGCCGAAATACTTCGACGTCGACCAGATATTTGGCTCTCCGTTTCGACCACAACGCGTGTGCCTCGGCCTGGCGAACAGGATGGTCGTGAATATTTCTTTGTCTCCGAGGAAAAGTTCACTGAGATCATCGAGAACAGGGGGTTTCTGGAATGGGCCCGCTACGCCGGTAACCTCTACGGCACCCAACGCGATCCTGTGGCTCAACGTAAGTCAGTGGGAACTTCAGTGTTACTAGAGATCGATTTGGCGGGCGCCCGGCAAATTCGTCGAAATGATCCGGATGCCTTGCTGGTATTTATTTCACCGCCTGATGAGGAGGAGTTAGAGCGTCGGCTGCTCGGTCGGGGCACTGAATCGTCCTACGTGGCGCGGGATCGATTGGCGCGAGCCAAGGATGAAATTGCTGCTTCTGGAGAGTTCGATCGGGTCTTGGTGAACTCGGAGGTATCGGCAACTGCAGATGAGTTGCTAGCATGGTGTGAAAGCTCAGGAGCCTGAGCACCGGTCTCACGCAGGGCACACCAGCTATTGAGCCCAGCGAACGCAACATCGGAAGGCGACCGAAACCATGTCTACTAGACCCCAAGGCATTACTCACCCCTCGATTGATGAGCTGCTGCAATCTACCGA
Source organism: Micrococcales bacterium (assembly GCA_002699445.1). Lineage (GTDB taxonomy): Bacteria > Actinomycetota > Actinomycetes > S36-B12. The sequence continues at coordinate 46,999 of PAAU01000020.1, forward strand.
GTCGAAGTATTCGTTGGTCATCTACGCCGCCCGACGTGCGCGGCAGATCACCGGCTACTACTCCCAGATGGGTGACTACCTGCTGGAATACGTAGGTCCGCTCGTAGAGACCCAGCCGCAAGAGAAGCCCATGAGTATCGCGATGCGCGAGATTCACGCAGGTCTGCTCGTCGCCAGTGTGGATGAAGGTGGCGAAGCTGACGCTGACGCAGAAGAAGTTGTGGAAGTAAAGGTCGACGATGTTCCTGCGGGGGAGCCTGAGCTCGTCGCCATTGATACCGCTGAAATCACCGAGGACGACTGACTCCGCCCATGTCTTCCGTCGTTGTCGGCGTCGGTGGGGGAATCGCCGCTTATAAAGTCGCAGGCTTGGTGCGGTTATTTACCGAGGCTGGCCACGACGTGACGGTTGTTCCCACCCGAGCGGCACTGCAGTTTGTTGGGGAACCCACCTGGGCCGCTTTATCGGGAAACCCGGTCAGCACCGAGGTGTGGGATCGGGTCCATCAGGTCAACCATGTTGCTGTCGGCAAACAAGCGGATCTCGTCGTTATAGCGCCGGCAACTGCGGATTTGATGGGTCGAGCGGCTGCGGGCCTAGCGGACGACTTGTTGACTGCGACCTTGCTTACTGCGACATGTCCTCTTGTCTTCGCCCCCGCCATGCACACCGAGATGTGGATGCATCCCGCCACTGTGGCCAACGTCGATACCTTGCGGCAGCGAGGGGCGGTAGTTGTAGAACCGGACAGCGGCCGATTGACCGGTTCTGATTCCGGGCCAGGCCGACTCCCGGAAGTAGAAGCAATCTTTCGCATTGCGACAGAGCTACTTGCCCCTCCTGACTTAGCTGGCCTAAAAATAGTGGTGACCGCTGGCGGTACCCGGGAGCCTATTGACCCGGTTCGTTTCCTCGGCAATCGTTCGAGTGGCAAACAGGGGTACGCATTGGCAGCTGCAGCGGCCCGTAGGGGCGCCGACGTTACCTTAATCTCTGCCAATACGTCCTTACCGCCTCCTCCGGATGTGGCGGTTGTGTCAGTTGAGACTGCAGCTCAACTGGCAACTCAGGTGCATAAATACGCAACCGATGCAGACATCATCGCCATGGCCGCCGCTGTTGCCGATTTCCGACCCACCGAGGTTAGCCGGGTGAAGCTGAAGAAAGATTCTGCCGCGGAGCCGGACACGATTGCTTTGGAGCGTAACCCTGACATTCTGCTGGAGTTGGTCGCTGCCCGGTCATCCGGTCAAGTAGTCGTTGGATTTGCAGCAGAAACCGGCGATGAATCGGCTGAAGTACTCGAATATGGTCGGAAGAAGCTGGCGGCTAAAGGATGCGATGTTCTCGTGGTCAATGATGTATCAGGCGGTGAAGTATTTGACCGACATGACAACGAGGTCATCGTCCTTGACCGTTTCGGGGGCCAGCGGCAGTATCCACGCTCAGACAAATCAGTTGTAGCGGACCAAATCTTGGATGCGGTAGCGGACTACCGAGATCAGGACTGACGAGTCGAGCTGTGAGGATCGCAGCGCCAGCGACGGACCCGCAACAGTTGTTGTCGAGGGAGGCTTGTACCTTAGCCCTGAATGAACCGTTAGAGTCAGGCAGCGGAACGATTATTCAGTGGTGAAGACGTGGGTGACTAAGTCTGACTGATGTGGCGCCCGCTAGGACTATTCGCGACTGCATGGGCAAGAGCCCATCGTCACGGACGAAGTAGGATCCATAACTAAATCTGAAATCGAGAATGTGATGTCTGCGGATGTAGGCCGATTTCCCCTCACCTGCTGCATCAACCACGATTCTCCGTAACTAAATCGAAAGAGGCAGAACAGTGGCTAATCGCCTATTCACATCTGAATCCGTGACCGAGGGTCATCCGGATAAGATGGCGGACCAGATCAGCGATGCCATCCTGGACGACATAATTCGTCAGGATCCAGAGAGTCGGGTAGCAGTAGAATCGATGCTCACTACCGGTCAGGTCCATGTAGCCGGAGAGGTCCGCACCAACGGGTTCGCCGACATCATCGAAATCGTCCGTCGAGTCGTGCTGTCCATCGGTTATGACTCTTCCGTTAAGGGATTCGATGGTGACTCATGTGGCGTTTCGGTATCCATCGGCAAACAGTCACCCGATATTGCGCAGGGTGTTGACGATGCTATGGAAGGCCGCGTGGAGCACAGCGGGGATCCACTAGATCTGCAAGGGGCGGGCGACCAAGGTCTGATGTTCGGCTATGCCTGCCGCGATACACCGCAGTTGATGCCGCTGCCGATCTCATTGGCGCATTCCATGGCCGCTACTTTGGCTCGAGTTCGCCATGACGGAGTGCTGCCATATTTACGTCCTGATGGCAAAACTCAGGTAACGGTTGAGTATGAAAACGATCAGCCAACGCGAGTGGACACCGTAGTTGTCAGTACGCAGCACGCCCGCGACATTTCCTTGGAAGGGATGCTGACCCCCGACTTGCGCAAGCACGTTGTGGAGACCGTCCTAGCCGAATATGGCCTGAGCGCCGACGGCACCCGACTGTTAGTCAATCCCACTGGGAAATTTGAAATCGGCGGACCGATGGGTGACGCGGGGCTCACTGGTCGGAAAATCATCGTAGATACGTACGGCGGCATGGCTCGTCACGGCGGCGGTGCATTCTCGGGTAAGGATCCGTCCAAGGTGGATCGTTCCGCTGCCTACGCGATGCGTTGGGTCGCCAAGAACGTCGTTGCTGCCGGACTTGCTGATCGCTGTGAAGTCCAGGTTGCCTATGCCATCGGCAAGGCTTACCCAGTGGGTCTCTTTGTTGAGACCTTCGGTACGGAGTCCGTCCCGGCCGACCAGATTGCCGAGGCAGTTGAGCAGGTATTTGATCTTCGGCCGGCAGCTATCGTGGCGGATCTGGAATTACTCCGTCCCATTTACCAGCAAACGGCCGCCTACGGACATTTTGGTCGTGAGTTGCCGGACTTCACCTGGGAGCGCACAAATAAAGCCGATGCTCTAGCGGCCGCGGTGCGCGGTTGATCAACACGTGACCGATCAGATTCCGCTGATCGGACCTCGAGGAGGTCTGCTTCCCCGCAGTGCTCGGAAGTCGACGCAAGCAGTAGCTGGCCGAGTGCAAGTTTTGCTGGAGACTGCGCTGCCGCAGCTCGACCGGTTGCTGGATTTCGCGGTTCCGAAGCGGTTGGCTCAGCAGGCACTTCCTGGAGTCAGAGTCCGAGTGACCGTCGCGGGTCAGCGACACTCCGGATTCATAGTCGCGGTTGAGCAAGATTCCGACTACGACGGACCATTGCGCCCGTTGGACGCCGTAGTGTCATCAGTGCCCGTGCTAACGCCCGAGGTTTTGCAGTTGTGTCAAGCGGTCGCGAGTCATTACGCCGGTGGGCTGAGTGATGTGGTGCGTCTCGCGGTTCCGCCTCGAGTGGCCAGTTCGGAATCGGGATGGATTGCGGGTGGACCAACGGCAGGTAACGAGGACCCGATCGACTCCAACCTGGCCAGTGCGTTGGATCAATGTGGTGGGCGAGCGGTATGGACGGTACCACCCGGAACGAGCTGGGTTGCTGATCTAGTCGGTGCTGCCACGACTGTCGCGGCACGTGGTCAGGGGGTTCTGATCGTGCTGCCCGATGGCCGTGACGTCGAGCAGATGGAAGCCGAACTAGGTCGGGCGGGAAATCGAAATTTCGCAGTCTTGCGGGCGGAAGAAGGCCCGACGGTGCGGTATCGCAATTTCCTGAAAGTGCTCGCCGGAAAGACGCCAGTTGTGATTGGGACACGGGCTGCGGTCTTTGCCCCGGTACCCAACATAGGTCTGATGATGATGTGGGATGACGGAGATCCGACTCACAGTGATCCCCGTACCCCATATCCGCATGTACGGGAAGTGCTGACACTCCGTAGCCATCTGACCGGGGCTGGGTTTTTGATAGCCAGTCGCTCCCGGACCTGTGAATCTCAGCGTCTCGTCGAGCGAGGCTGGGCTGCGGACATCAGTGAGCGTCTAGCGCTTCGAGAGGCCAAGCCGCTGGTCACGACTACCGACGACCGGATCCAGTCACCGCTTGACCTCGTGCGTCGTTTTCCGCAGGCGGCTGTAAACCTGATCAGGCAGGGCCTCACTGTGGGCCCGGTGCTTATACAAGTGGCTCGTACTGGGTATATCCCGGTGAGCGCTTGCCAGAATTGCCGAAATATAGCGGCGTGCCCCGCATGCGAGGGTGCAATCGAAGTCACCCCAGGTGGGTCTCAGTGCCGTCGATGCGATTGGTCGGGCGAGTTTCATTGTCCCGAGTGTGGCTCTCATCAGTTGCGTGCTGTTCGTACCGGGGCTGGCCGAACGGCTGAAGAAGTGGCCCGGCTATTTCCGAGGGTCCCAGTGACGCTACGCATGGCTGGAGAGATCGATGAAACTGAGATCAGCACCGGCATTGTGGTCGCAACACCAGGTTTAGAGCCGGAACTCCCGGGTGGATACGCGGCTGCATATCTCCCTGATGCCCAAGACGACTTATGGTTATCTGATGCGCGGGCAGGAGAAAACGCGTTACGCCGATGGTTCAATGCAGTGGCGTTGGTCCGACCGGGAGCCCGCGTCATGATCAATGCTGATCCGGCGGAAGAGTCGGTGCAAGCACTGATTCGTTGGGATCCGGTGGGTTTCGCAAGAGCTGAGTTGCACATCCGGGCTGAAGCAGAATTACCTCCGGCTCAACGACTCGTGCAGTTGGATGGAGGTGAAGCTGCCCTTGGCGGCATAGTGGCAGCGGTTCAGGAGCAGGTGGGATCGTTGAGGGTGCTTGGCCCGCGACAGCTAGATGATTCAGACCAGTTCCGTACCTTGCTTACTGGTCCGGACGGCGTTGATTTGGTCTCGGCGGTGCGCCGCAGCGTTGTTGCGGCCGCTACCGCCGGGCGGGAACCGGTGCGGGTTCATGTCGATCCAGTCGAACTGGACTGACCGCGACAGCTAACGACAAGTAGGCTGGTAACCGAGTCCAAGGAGTGTTGCTGTGTCTGTGAAAGAGATTCGACTGTTCGGCGATCCGGTGTTGCGCACTCCGGCGCAGGAAGTCGACACCTACGACAAAGAGCTGCGTCGTCTGGTGCAAGACCTCACGGACACCATGTTGGATGCGGGTGGTGCGGGATTGGCCGCCCCACAGCTCGGTGTGGGATTAAGAGTCTTTAGCTGGTGTGTAGACAACGAAGTTGGCCATTTGATCAATCCTTCTTTGGACCTGTCCGAGGACATCCAAGAGGAGGAAGAGGGCTGCTTGTCTATCCCGGGTGTCTACGTGGACACTCGGCGGTCCTATGGAGTCGTGGCTAAGGGTTGGAATATGCACGGTGATCCCGTGACGATCGAGGGCACCGAACTGCTCTCCCGTGCGATCCAGCATGAGACAGACCATCTTGACGGCATTCTCTTCATCGATCGGTTGGATCCGGAGCAACGTCGTGAGGCCATGAAGCTCATCCGTGAGGCGGAGTGGTTTGGCCAAGAGCAGCCGGTGATTAAACAAAGCCCTCACCAAATCTCTGGGAAATGGCTTTAAGCAGTGAGACTCGTTTTTGCTGGGACACCAGACGCCGCGGTTCCTTCCTTGCGCCGCATTCTTGGTTCAGAGCATGAGGTCGTCGCGGTTGTCAGTCGGCCTGATGCGCGAAGTGGGCGCGGGCGCCGGGTTGCTCGTTCGCCAGTTGCAGTTGTGGCCGATGAGGCGGGTGTACCCGTACTGCAGCCTACGTCGCTCCGTGATGAAGAGTTCTTGGCTGAACTGGTTCGATTAGCTCCCGACGCGGCTCCGGTTGTTGCCTACGGTGGCCTGATCCCGCCGGCGGCCTTGGAGATACCGAAGCGAGGGTGGATAAATCTGCACTTCTCACTACTGCCAGCCTGGCGGGGTGCGGCTCCGGTGCAGCATTCGATTTGGGCCGGGGACGATATCACCGGTGCCAGCACTTTCCTCCTCGAAGAAGGCCTCGACACCGGACCGATTTTTGGAACGCTGGTCGAAGTCTTAGACCCGAAAGACACAACTGGTGCGGTCCTGGAGCGGCTGGCGCATTCAGGCGCTGACCTACTCTTAGCCACTCTCGACGGCCTCGCGGCAGGGGAACTAGTTCCGCAACCGCAACCAAGTGAAGGAGTGAGCCTGGCGCCAAAGATTAGCTCTGAGGATGCGCGGATCGATTGGAGTCGACCTGGTCTGGCCATCGAGCGGCAACTGCGGGCGCTGGCTCCAGCTCCTATGGCTTGGACTACCTATCGAAACGAGCGGGTGCGGATTTATCCGGGTCAGTTAGTCTCCGATGCTGATCCACTGCCTCCCGGCCATCTCCGGCAGGCAACACGTAATGGTTGGCAGGTCGGTACTGGCTCGCAGGCGTTGCTGTTAGGCGATGTTCAGGCGGCGGGCAAGAAGAAGATGACTGCGGCCGACTGGTTACGCGGTGTGAATCAACCCGAGACGGAGCCGATGCAGTGAGCGATCGGCCCCGGCGCCGCCCCAAATCTGCTGAAGTAGATCCGGCGCGACTAGCTGCGTACACCCTGCTTCGTGAAGTCGCAGAATCTGGGGCCTACGCAAATCTGGCACTACCGAAAATCTTGCGGGATAGATCCATCTCTGGCACCGATGCGGCATTCGCCACCGAGTTGGCGTTTGGCACACTGCGCCTGCGGGGCCGATACGACGCCATCATCGCTCAGTGTTCCAGTCGATCGCTGGACGAGATTGATGATCGAGCGCTAGATGTTTTGCGCTTAGGATGCCACCAAATCCTTGGAATGCGGGTTCCCGACTACGCGGCAGTGAGTTCGAGTACCGCCCTAGTTCGTCGAGTAGGTAGATCGGGCGCGGCAGGTTTCGTCAACGCCATTTTGCGTCGGATTGCTCAGACTGAGCTGACAGATTGGTTGGCGACCCTCCCGCCACGGGTCGAACAGGATGGCAACGATCATCTTTTCGCTGTGAACTCGCACCCTCGATGGATCGGAGCAGCACTTGCAGCGTCTCTGGCCAGTGATGGGCAGGAGGGGAAGTTAGCAGAACTGTTAGCGGCCAATAACTCAGCTGCACCGGTCACCCTGGTGGCTCGACCTGGACGCATCTCGGCGGCTGAGTTACAGAAACAATCCGAGGGTGATCCAGGGCGGTACTCTCCATGGGCCGTTCGAATTACTGGAGACCCGGGTCGGATCGAGGCGGTGCGGAACGGTGACGCGGGTGTCCAGGATGAAGGCAGCCAGTTGATCGCACTTGCGTTGGTGCGGGCCGAAGTCGACTGTGCCGATGATCGATGGCTCGATATGTGTGCGGGTCCTGGAGGCAAGGCTGCCGATTTGGCTGGTCTTGCGGAACAAGCAGGAGCAGAATTGACCGCTGTGGAGCAGCACTCTCATCGGGCTGATCTGGTAAAACAGACCCTCGGTCCGGATAGTCGGGCTCTGGTGGTTTCAGGTGATGTACGTCAGTTGCCAATAGGTAGCGGTTTCTCTCGAATCTTGCTGGACGCACCGTGCACTGGGTTGGGTGCTTTACGCCGCAGACCCGACCTACGTTGGCGTCGATCGGCGGCAGATCTGCCGGGTCTGCGGCACTCGCAGCAAGAGTTACTCGATACGGCGCTGGACTTGCTGCGCCCAGGCGGTGTTGTCGCCTACGCGACATGTTCACCACATCTTGGTGAGACTGATGAAGTGATCGATGCGGTGATAGCCGACCGAGTCGACGTGGAGCAGCTCAACGCGAGTGAGTTAATTCCGGAAGTGGACGGGGCAGGTTCTGGCGCAGCATTGCGGCTCTGGCCGCATCGACATGACACCGATGGTATGTATTTGGCCCTATTACGCCGTACTGACAGTTCCGCGAATGAACCTGCGACCAGGTCACCCGACGGATAGCCTGCACACCGTGGGCCTTCAGATTTCGCCAAGCACCCTGTCCAGCGACTTTGCGATCCTGGCTGAAGAATGCCGACGGGTGTCGTCGGCTGACTGGCTCCATGTCGATGTCATGGATAACCATTTTGTACCGAACCTCACCCTTGGGTTACCCGTGGTCGAGTCAATGCTCAAACATGTGGAGCAGCCTATTGATTGTCACTTGATGATCGAGGATCCAGACCGATGGGCACCGGCCTACGCCGAGGCTGGCGCGGGCTCGGTGACGTTTCACGTCGAGGCCGCCCATGCTCCCATTCGGTTGGCGCGAGAAATACGTCACCAAAACGCGCGGGCTGGTATGGCCCTAAAGCCAGCGACCCCGGTGGAACCGTATGCCGAAATGCTGACCGAGATCGACATGCTGCTCATCATGACGGTGGAACCAGGATTTGGTGGGCAAAAGTTTCTCGATATCGTGGTCCCGAAAATTCAACGGGCTCGAGAGTTGATCAGTGGCCAAGACATCGACGTGTGGCTACAGGTAGATGGTGGAGTTTCTGAGGACACCATCGGGATTTGTGCTGAAGCGGGTGCGGATGTTTTCGTAGCTGGCTCTGCCGTCTTCAATGCAGAAAACCCCAATGATGCCATCACCAAATTGCGTCAGTTGGCTACAGCCGCCCAATCGAATCTCTAGAAGTTCGACGTCATTCGCGGCTCTTCGGGTCGCCAAGAACAACCAAATTCGCGGATATCTGATGGAAATTGGTGTCTCAGGGTGTTGGAGCGCGACAATGTGATCGTGGAAATAACCGCAGCAATGCAGAGGGCCATCGAACTGGCTCGGCAATCCGCCAATCCGTCACCCAACCCTCGGGTTGGATGTGTCTTGATCTCTCCAGACGGAGATGTGGTGGGTGAGGGTTGGCATGACGGGCCTGATCGACCGCACGCTGAGGTGGTAGCGATCACCGAAGCCGGACAGCGTGCGGCAGGCGCGACCGCCGTTGTCACACTCGAGCCTTGTAACCACACTGGTCGTACCGGACCGTGCGTTCAAGCCCTTGTCGACGCCGGAGTGGGCCGTGTGATTTACGGTCAGTCGGACCCAAATCCCGAAGCAGCAGGAGGAGCCGGCCAGTTGCGGGCCGCCGGCATCCAGACTGAGGGCGGCCTCATGGCAGCGGAAGCACGCGATCTCAACTACACCTGGTCTTTTGCAATGGAGCATGGCCGACCCTGGGTGCGGTGGAAGACCGCGGCAACTCTGGATGGTCGGGTTGCTGCGGTTGATGGTTCCAGTCGATGGATCACCGGGGAAGAAGCCCGCGAGGATGTACATCTACTTCGGGCGGAGGCGGATGCAGTAATGGTAGGAACGGGTACATTATTTTCCGATGATCCGGAACTTACCTGTCGGCTACCCGAGGTGCAGCGTCAACCGCTGCGAGTGGTCGTCGGACAGCGGGCGGTCCCCGCGAAGGCGCGGATTCGATTGGCCGAGCCAATGTCGGCTTTCGTCCATGTTCCTAACCGACAGCCGGAATATGCCCTAGCTGAGTTACGCCGACGAGGTGTGCACAGTGTCTTGTTGGAAGGCGGTCCCACTCTGGCGCGTGCCTTCCTCAAAGCTGGCTTGGTGGACTCGATCACTTGGTACTGCGCACCACTACTGTTAGGTGCCGGCCGTGAGGTAGTGCCCTCGTTGGGAATCGCGTCGTTAGCGGCTGCGATGCGCTTCAAGGTGTCCCAGTTGCGCCAGGTGGGGGATGATGTGCGTATCGATATGGAACCGGACCCGGGTCTGGATGGGAGCTAGCTATGTTCACCGGCATCGTGCGGGAAATCGGCCGGGTGGCGCAATTGCAACCGTTAGATACCGGAGAGGTGCGCCTCACTGTTTCAGCTGACGAGGTTTTGCGGGGTGCGGGTTTGGGTGATTCGATTGCGGTCAACGGGGTATGTCTGACGGTGGCGGCGCAACAGGACACGGCCTTTACCGCTGATGTCATGGCTGAAACGTTAAGACGATCAACGCTGGGATCATTGATCGATGGCTCGCCGGTAAATTTGGAGCCAGCGGCTACCCCCACGACAGCGCTGGGCGGGCATATCGTGCAGGGCCACGTCGATGGAACCGGAACTGTCTTGCGACGCGAGCCCAGCGGAGATTTTGATGAAATTACTTTCGCCCTGCCGTCAGGGTTGGATCGCTATCTGGTGGAAAAGGGATCCGTCGCAGTGGAAGGAGTCTCACTAACGGTGGCGGCAGTCGGTGAAGAAGACGGTTCCGATTGGTTTCGAGTGGCGCTGATTCCGTCTACGCTGCAGCACACCACCTTGGGTCAGCTACACAAGGGTGATCAGGTGAATCTGGAAGTGGACGTGCTGGCTAAGTACGTCGAGCGCTTACTGCCGGGAGGCACAGCATGATTCCAGCGGACCGAATGCTTGCTGAAGATGATGAAAATCAGCCGAAGAAGTCGCCAGAACGGGAAGTAGCGCCGACAGAGGTACGGCTTGATGTGGTCGTGGATGCTATTGCTGCGATTAGGAGCGGTCATTCGGTCGTGGTCGTGGATGATGCGGATCGAGAAAATGAAGGCGATCTCATCTTCGCCGCGAGTCGTGCGACACCAGAAATTGTCGGGTTCATGATTCGCCACACTTCTGGAGTGGTGTGTGTGCCGATGGAAGCAGAGCAACTGGATCGACTTGAGCTGCCGCCAATGACGGCAGTCAATCAGGATAGTAAGCAAACCGCGTATGCGGTGTCGGTCGATGCCCGGGATGGGATCAGCACCGGAATATCGGCCGCGGACCGAGCTCACACCATTAAGGTCCTTGCAGATTCGGCTACCGAACCGTGGGAGTTGACCCGTCCCGGGCACATTTTTCCGCTTCGCGCGGTCCCGGGGGGCGTGCTCCGTCGAGCGGGTCACACCGAGGCTGCTGTTGATTTGGCAAGACTCGCGGGTCTTACTCCGGCTGGTGCAATCGCTGAGTTAGTGCACGAAGATGGATCGATGATGCGTGCTCCCGAGTGCCGGGAGTTCGCAGACGAGCATGGCCTGACCATGATTTCCATCGCGGACCTGATCGCCTACGTCCGTCGCACCGAGACTCAAGTTGAGCGAGTAGTCGAGACCGAGTTGCCGACCGAGTTCGGAGATTTCCGCGCTATCGGTTACCGATCCACCATCGATGGCCAAGACCACATTGCCCTAGTGACGGGTGATGTGGGCGATGGTCAAGACCTGCTGGTTCGAGTTCATTCAGAATGTCTTACGGGCGATGCGTTGGGGTCGGTGCGTTGTGATTGCGGGCCGCAGTTGCACACTGCGCTACGCGCTGTTGCCGAGGAGGGTCGTGGCGTCGTGTTGTATTTGCGGGGTCATGAAGGTCGCGGAATTGGACTGCTGCAAAAGCTACATGCCTACCGGCTTCAGGATGCTGGTCGAGATACGGTCGACGCCAATCTGGATCTCGGTCTCCCGGCAGACGCCCGAGAATACGGAACGGGTGCGCAAATTCTGGCCGATCTAGGGATAAAGACGGTGCGATTGTTGACCAATAATCCTGCCAAGCGAGCGGGTCTAGAAGGCTATGGCATCAGGATCGTCGATCGAATCCCGCTCGTTGTAGGGCAAACTGAACACAACCAGGAGTACCTGCGCACAAAACAACTGCGCATGGGTCACGAGATAGCACAGGAGTGGTGATGAGTGGAATCGGAGCCCCGGCTCGAGCATCGGAAATCTCCGGCCTACGGGTCGCCGTAGTAGCCGCTTCGTGGCATGAAGAAGTTATGTCGGGTCTGATTGCTGGGGCCCAAAATCAGGCACGCAAGCAAGACGTCGCAACAGAGCTTTTCCGGGTTCCTGGTTCCTTCGAGCTACCTATCGTAGCTATGCGGGCTGCGACGTCAGGCTATGACGCGGTGATCGCACTGGGGGTGATCGTGCGCGGTGGCACTCCACATTTCGACTACGTGTGTCAGGCCGCCACCGATGGTTTGGCTCAGGTTGCCCTGACGACTGGAGTCCCGGTTGGGTTCGGCGTTCTTACCTGCGATGACCTCGATCAGGCGCTGGACCGTGCCGGCTTATCGGGCAGCAACGAGGATAAGGGTGGAGAAGCGTTGGCCTCGGCGGTCAGCACTCTCGCGACCCTTCGAGATATTGGTAGCGGCCAGCGCCCCTATGCTGGCTTTACACCATCCTAGGGAGTGGCAGTGAAAACTGTTGAGGCACTATTTGCCGAGATTCAGCAGCGGGCGGAGGATCGGCCGGCAGGTTCGGGGACCGTCAGGCTCCTAGACGGCGGTGCCCACGCGATCGGGAAAAAAATTGTTGAAGAAGCTGCGGAAGTGTGGATGGCCGCTGAGCACGAAGATCCCCAGCGGACGGCAGAAGAGATCTCACAGTTGATCTATCACCTCGAGGTACTGATGGTGTCTCAAGGAATTGCTCTGTCCGACGTTTACGAATACCTGTGAGGCGTCATGCTACGAATTGCTCTACCCAATAAGGGACAACTGTCCGAACCTGCAAAGGCTATGTTGCGGGAAGCCGGCTATCGTGGCGCCAGGAATCCTCGTGATCTCGTCATTACCGATCAAGAAAATGACGTGGAGTTCTTTCTACTGCGACCACGAGATATTGCCACTTATGTAGGTGCCGGCACTCTCGACTTAGGGATTACCGGCAGAGATATGTTGGCAGATTCCGGTTCCGATGCTCAGGAAGTCCTACAGTTGGGGTTCGCTCCATCAGCTTTTCGACTGGCAGCACCCAACGGCTCAGTCTCGGACCTCACCGAGATCGGTGGTCTGAGGATCGCCACCTCCTACCCCATCTTGTTGAGTGCCTATCTGGCCGCGGTTGGGGTGCAGGCTGAGGTCATTTCGCTTGATGGTGCGGTCGAGAACGCGGTCCGACTCGGAGTCGCGGATGCAGTCGCAGATGTTGTGGATACGGGAACAACGCTGCGGCAGGCTGGACTGGAACTGGTCGGTGAACCGATCTTGCTGAGCGAGGCGGTTTTAATCAGGCGCAATGAGGCTCCCTCTTCCGCTGGTGTAGATCGATTCGTGAAGCGACTGCAAGGGGTTCTCACCGCACGGGCATATGTCTTAGTTGACTATGACATTCCGTTGGATCGTGTCAAAGAGGCCTGTGAGTTAACCCCAGGACTCGAATCACCGACAGTATCCCCGCTCCACGATGAAGGTTGGGCGGCGGTGCGCGCGGTGGTGCCGAAGTTGGAGGTTCATCGGATTATGGACAAACTCGCTGACATGGGCGGTCGTGGCATTCTGGTGACCGCTATCTCTGCTTGTAGGTTGTAGGAAGCAGGAGGCGGAAATGGCGCAAGGCAGCACAAAAAAATCGACTGGCTCCCGGAAAAAAAAGACGCAGACGGGTAAATCAACCGCCAGGAAACGGAACTCCGCGACTAAATCAGGCGTGAAAAAGAAGCAGAGCGCGAAGCCTTCAGCGGCGCGCTCTGCTCCCAAGAAGTCTGGAGCCACAAAGACCAGTTCGAAGAAGACCTCTCCGAAATCAAGGTCGAGCGGCAAACCACAACGATCCCCGGTCAGCGAAGCAGAAGTCTCGGTGAATTCCCCCACTTCGGCGGTCCCATCAGATCGAGAGTGGCCGGGCTCCCCCGTGCGACGAAGCCTCGGGGCTGCGTTGCTGGGCTTAGCTGGAGCGGGTCGGTTTGCTTCGGGTGACAGTCAGGTCATGCCGGGACCGGGTGGTGAGTTGCCAGGTGAGCCAGTAGTAGATGTTGCTTTGGGAGCGCTCGATATGTTTCTCGCGGCAGGGGAGCGAGTGACTGACGCGGTAAGGGATCGTATAAATCCTGCCGTTACGGATGCTCTAGGTCCGGCGACCAGTTCCGTGACCGGAGTTTCCGGGACCGGAATGGATGTTCTGGGATCGGTCACTGGTCCCCTCGCGGAGCGGGGCCGCCGGTTGCGCGCAGTTTCCGAGCACGAGGCTGCGGCCGCTGTAGCAGCTGTACTTCCAGAAACTATTGAGTTAGCGATGACTCAAATTGATCTGACTGATCTGGCTATCAATCACATAGATCTCGAACGATTACTAGAAGCCGCTGTTGAACAGGTCGATATGACGCAGTTCGCCATTGACCATATGGACTTGCCGCGTCTCGTGGCGGCGAGCCTCGAGCAGGTGGATCTGACTGAGATTGCCATGGACAAAGTCGACTTCGCCCGCACACTTCCTATGGTGATGGAGCAGGTCGACATGATTGCTCTGGTGAGGGAACAGATTGATCCGGCCAAACTCGCCGCGTTCATTCGAGACAACGTAGACCTCACCGAAGCGATCAGGACGACCCCGGGAGCAGTAGCCGGTGACGCGATGCGAGGCGTCACGAAGCGCGCCCGACGCATTGTAGGTGGGACCGAGGAGGGCTAGCCGCTAGTTTGGCGGGGCGTCCTGATGAAAGTGATCCAGCGGCTCTAGTCGGGGTCGGTGGCTCTGGGTCGTTGGGTAGTTCCTGACAAGAGTATGCGCAATGTCCGCTGATCTGAATAGAGTAGAACGATGAGCACATTGCCGACCGCGGACTTGCTCGAGGAAGTCCTGGATCCCGGAACGTGGCGTCCGTGGGACGTCCCAATTGTGGACGGGGTATCTGACTCCGATTATCGCGACGAGCTTCAAGCAGCAGCGACCAATGCTCATTCAGATGAGTCGGTGATTACCGGCTCTGGGCGGGTGGACGACCAACCAGTAGCTGTTATCGCGGGAGACTTTAGCTTTCTTGCCGGCTCCATTGGACGGGTAGCCGCTGATCGGATCATGGGCGCAGCAGATCGTGCCACAGCGTTGGGGCTGCCATTGCTCGCACTTCCTGCATCTGGTGGCACCCGGATGCAAGAAGGTACGCCCGCATTCCTCCTTATGGCCGGGATAGCAGCAGCGATAAGGCGTCACACCGACGCTGGTTTGCCCTATCTGGTCTATTTGCGAAATCCCACGCTGGGCGGAGTCTTGGCCTCGTGGGGGTCTCTGGGCGATACCGTTCATGCTGAACCTGGCGCACTCATCGGATTTCTTGGCCCTCGAATCTACGAAGGTTTGACCGGTGAAGACTTTCCCGCTGAAGTTCAGACTAGTGAGGCTCTCGCAGCGGCTGGTGTCATCGATGGAGTGATGTCTCCGGAGCAGTGGCGGGATTTTGTCGGTTCCGTCGTGCGTGCGCTGCGAGCACGCCCTGAAAGTCAACAGCCATTGCTGAGTTGGGAATCGGCGGGTGCTGGTGGCGGGGCGGCCGCGGATGCCGACCTCCGCCTCGTTGCACCGGAACATTTCGAAGGATGGGCGGCTGTGACGGCAACTCGGGAACCGCAGCGTCCAGGTCTAGACGCGTTGCTCTCCCATACCGTCGACTTCGCGGAAATCTCGGGCACCCAGGCGGGTGAGCGGGCAGCAGCTACGACGGCAGGCATTGGTCAGATAGCTGGACTGGGTTGTGTGCTGGTCGGGTTTGATCGAGGTAAGCAGGACGCGGGACAGGCGGTAGGCCCTAGCGATCTTAGGCTCGCGCGCCGCGCGATGGCGCTCGCGGAGAGGTGGCAGCTGCCCTTGGTAACTGTCATTGACACCGATGGTGGCGAACTGAGCGTTGCCGCCGAGACGGGGGCCTTGGCCGGAGAGATCGCTCGTTGTCTTGCAGACCTCGCCGCTCTACGGACTCCGGTCTTATCGATCTTGTTGGGTAGCGGAGTGGGTGGGGCAGCACTCGCTCTCCTGCCCGGAGATGTAGTGCTGGCCGCCGCAGACTCATGGGTGACCCCGCTGCCCCCTGAAGGGGTATCTCTCATTATGTACCGCACTATTGACCGAGCCGCCGACATTGCCAACGCGCAGAGTATTACGGCGAGCGATCTGGCACGCATTGGAGCTGTGGACCGTATTGTGGCTCCGCCCAAACCGGGTATGCCGAAATTCTCCGTCGCAGTCGGGGAGGAACTGTCCAGAGCCGTAGGCACTCCGCTGGACTTGGGGGCACGGGCCGCTAAATGGTCCAGCTTATGGGCCTAAACCGTCGCTACCGCCTGCGGGATTGACCTTCGCCGGGCCCTTCGCCTGGTGGGTCAGGGATTTCTTGGGCCTCGCGAAATGCTTTTTGCAGTGTACTGAGTCCATCTCGTAACGGAGCTGCGTGGTGATGTCCCAACTGTGGTGCTGCAGCGTTAATCAGCCCCGCAAGGGCTTCAATCAAGATTCGTGCCTCTGCTAGGTCCTGTTCTTCCTCAGTATTTTCAAACAGTCCCAGTTTTACTGCCGCGGCCGTCATCAGATCGGTGGCGTGAGCACCAAGAATTTCCACAGCCGACAGCCTCATGAGGTCGCGGGTTGCAGAAGTAGAGTGCGGCTCTTGGGCCATGCTGTGACCGTACCTCGACAATGGACTTGCCCTGGGGTGGGGGTTGTCATCTACACTTTGACTGATCCTGCCAATCAGACGGTCAGGACCTGCAAGCGGACATGCGTCCCACCGCGCAGCTGAGGCTAGCGCGGTCGCCAACCTAACGGTTGTTGTCGCTCCGCCCTGCATGTCTATCTTCGGGTTGGCTAGTGAAGAAGAATGCGACAACCAAGGAGGCGCTATCAGCGAAGAACCACGCATCAACGACCGGATCCGAGTCCCAGAAGTGCGTTTGGTGGGACCAAACGGGGAACAGGTAGGAATCGTTCGTATCGACGACGCATTGCGGCTCGCTGCGGAAAGTGATCTCGATCTGGTCGAGGTGGCCGCCAACAGTCGTCCGCCGGTTTGCAAGTTGATGGACTACGGCAAGTTCAAGTATGAAGCTGCTCAAAAAGATCGAGCGGCTCGCCGTAATCAGACGCAGACCGTGGTTAAAGAGATGAAACTTCGTCCCAAGATTGATCCACATGATTATGAGACCAAGAAGGGTCACATTGTCCGATTCTTGAATCAGGGTGACAAGGTCAAAGTCACAATCATGTTCCGAGGTCGAGAGCAGTCTCGCCCCGAGCTCGGCTTTCGACTCTTGGAGCAACTCTCGGAAGATATAGAAGAGATCGGATATGTGGAATTCGCTCCTAAGCAAGAAGGCAGGAATATGACGATGGTCATTGCTCCTGTGAAGAAAAAGTCCGAAGTCAAGGGAGCTCGGTCCCAGCAGCGTCGAGATAGGGAGCGTCGGGACGAAGAACGGGCCCAACGTGACCGCGACCGTCAGGTAGCGGCGGCGGAAAAGAAAGCAGCAATGAAAACCGAGGTTGCCGACTAGTAGTCGCAGCCACATCACCAAGGAGGCAACTATGCCGAAGATGAAGACCCACAGTGGGACAAAAAAGCGGGTCAAAGTATCCGGCAAAGGCAAGCTGGTTCGGGAGCAGGCCAACCGTCGACACCTTCTCGAAGGTAAGAATCGGAAGCGTACCCGGCGGCTCGCTAAGAACACCGAGGTATCTGCTGCCGACACGAAGCAGACCAAGCGGTTACTGGGTAAGCGCTGACCATCATCCGAATGGAACGCATTGAGCGGCTCAATCGGATCAGGACCACAAGGAGAAAAACATGGCAAGGGTGAAGCGGGCGGTTAACGCCCACAAGAAGCGTCGCGAAATCTTGGAAGAGGCGAGTGGCTACCGGGGGCAGCGCTCACGGCTATATCGCAAGGCAAAAGAACAGGTCACCCACTCCAAGATCTATGCCTACGATCATCGCAAGGCTCGCAAAGGCGATTTCCGTCGTCTGTGGATCCAGAGGATCAACGCCGCGGCCCGAGCAAACGGCATGACCTACAACCGCTTCATCCAGGGTCTTCGCCTGGCCGAGGTGGAAGTAGATCGTCGTATGCTCGCCGAGACTGCGGTAAATGATCCGGAAGCCTTTGCTGCGTTAGTCGATCAGGCTCGCGCCGCCCTACCCGCAGCATCCTGATCAGGACACGTGAACCAATCGCAAGGCCCGACATCGGTCAAGTCTGACCGAGTCCGGGCCTTGCGGCGTCTTTCACAGCGTGCCTTCCGACGGCAAGTGGGTCGCTTCCTTGCCGAAGGTCCCCAAGTTGTACGTGAGGCAGTGACCCATCGTCCCGATACCGTCGTTGAGGTCTTTGTGGCCCAAGCGGCCCCTGACCCAGCCGCTGAGGTCGCCACGGCAGCGCGTCTAGCCGGATTGCCGGTAGTCGAAGTGTCAGAGCAAGTTTTGCTAGCCATCACCGAGACAGTGCATCCGCAAGGAATAGCTGCTGTATGCACCTATCTGGATCAACCACCAGAAGAGCTGCTCATCGGGGCGCGGCTAGCGGTGCTACTAGATCGAGTGCGGGATCCAGGAAATGCCGGCACTATTTTGCGTACTGCCGATGCAGCGGGTGCCGACGCAGTTTTTTTCACTGACAGTTCCGTCGATATTTATAACGGTAAGTGTGTGCGTTCGTCGGTGGGCTCGATATTTCACCTACCTGTTGCAGTAAATGTCATAGCGGTCGACATAGTGAAGTTGGCTCGAGAAGCGGGTCTGGTGTCGCTGGCGGCCGATGCGGGTGGTGAGCTAGAAATCCCGGCAGCCGAACAAATATTGCGTCAACCAACTATGTGGCTCTTGGGTAATGAAGCGCATGGTTTAGCGGAAGAACTGGCAATGGCCGTCGATCACCGGGTAGCCGTGCCGATTTACGGTCGCGCCGAGTCACTCAATCTGGCCGCTGCCGCATCGGTCTGTCTCTACGCTAGTGCCTTCGCCCAAAGCAGCTGAACCAGCGGCAGTGCGGTTACGGTTCCTGCCTTCACTACACTTATCGGGTGTCCGCTCCCAATAAAGACTTCGATCCGGTCGCTGCTGAGGCGCTTTCCGAGGAATCGGTAGCTGCTGCCGTTGTCGCCGCCGAAGAAGCTTTCGCCAGCGCCAACGATTTAGACGAGCTGAAAGCCGCCCGATTGGATCACGCAGGTGATCGATCCCCACTGGCGTTGGCCAACCGTGAGATCGGTGCTTTACCTCCCTCTGCCAAGGCGGAGGCTGGCAAACGTGTCGGACAGGCACGGCAACAGGTCAAGCAATCATTGGCTGCTCGCCAAGCGATCTTGGAGATTGCACGTGACGAGCGGGTGCTCGCCGAAGAATCGGTGGATGTGACCAAACCCTTTGATCGAGATCCCATCGGCGGAAGACATCCGCTGAGCACGATCCAGGAGAGAATGGCAGACATTTTTGTCGCCATGGGATACGACGTGGTGGATGGACCTGAGGTGGAGTCGGAGTGGCACAACTTTGACGCATTAAATCTGGGTCCCGATCATCCAGCCCGATCGATGCAAGATACTTTCTTCGTCGAGTCGGCAGATTCTGGGATGGTACTGCGCACTCACACTTCTCCGGTACAGATTCGTACTATGCTTCGGCAACCCCCACCGATCTACATGATCGCGCCTGGTCGGGTGTTTCGAGCTGACGAGTTGGACGCCACTCATACCCCAGTGTTCAGCCAAATCGAAGGATTGGCTGTTGATCGTGGCATCACCATGGCCCACCTAAAAGGCACGTTGGATCACTTTGCGTCGGCCTTATTTGGTGAAGGCATCGTCACGCGACTGCGACCCTCATACTTTCCTTTCACCGAACCCAGCGCAGAGCTAGATCTGCAGTGTTTCGTGTGTCGCGGGGAGTCGATTGGAAGATCGGACCCCAGTTGCCGCACCTGCGGTAGCGAAGGTTGGATCGAGTGGGGTGGCTGCGGGATGGTCAACCCCCGAGTACTAGCGGCCTGCGGTATCGACTCTGCGGAGTATCGAGGGTTTGCTTTTGGGATGGGATTGGAGCGCACCCTCATGTTCCGTCATGGCATCACAGATATGCGTGACATGGTCGAGGGTGATGTGCGATTCACCAAACCCTTTGGGTTGGAGGTCTGATGCGTATCCCTGTCTCTTGGCTGCGCGAGTTCGCGCCGGTACCACCTGAGGAAAGTGGCCGCGACATTGCAGATCGATTGGTTCGTTCTGGGCTGGAGGTCGAAACGGTTACTAGCGTTGGGGGAGCAGTTGCGGGTCCCCTAGTTGTGGGACACGTTCAGTCGGTGGAGGAACTCACAGAGTTCAAGAAACCCATCCGATTCTGCACCGTGACCGTCGGGGCAGATCATGGTCATCCTGATACTCCGGGCGAACGAGGCATCATCTGCGGTGCGACTAACTTCGCCCCCGGAGATTTGGTCGTTATCGCGTTGCCGGGATCCGTACTTCCCGGTGATTTCACGATCGCGTCTCGTAAAACCTACGGACGGATTTCCGACGGAATGATTTGCAGTGAGGAAGAACTAGGGCTTGGCGAAGATCATGACGGAATCATGGTGCTTCCACCCGGCACCGCCCAACCAGGTGATCCGGCTGGCCCCATCCTCGGCCTCGGCGAAGAAGTGCTCGACATTGCGGTCACTCCCGACCGTGGATATGCGTTGAGTATCCGTGGCGTAGCGAGAGAAGCAGCGACTGCTTACGGAGTTGAGTTCACCGATCCGGGGCTGGAGCTCGGCGAGTTGCCTATCCCAGATAAAAGTGCGGCGCCGCACGAATGCGTGAGTGAAGATTTGACGGCTTGTGATCTCCTTACTTTGCGAACCATTGTCGGATTTGACCCGTCGGCACCTACTCCAATCTGGATGCGCCGTCGGCTGACTGCCTGCGGAATGCGTTCGATCGGGCTCGCTGTCGATGTCACCAACTACGTGATGTTGGAAACCGGCCAACCACTGCATGCGTTTGATCTCGATCGGCTCCAAGGCGCGGTCCGGGCCCGACCTGCCAAGAGCGGGGAGCGGTTAGAGACACTCGACCACGTAGATCGGGAACTATCGCCAGCGGACCTGGTTATCGCCGATGATCGTGGGGCGATTGGGCTGGCGGGGACGATGGGCGGTCTTACGACTGAAATTGACGGCTCCTCGACGGCCATCGCATTGGAAGCGGCACACTTCGAACCTCGACAAGTAGCTCGAATATCACGACGCCACAAACTCAGTAGTGAGGCCTCGCGCAGATTTGAACGGGGTGTAGATAGGTCGTTGCCGCCGTACGCATCTGCCCGAGCAGCTCAGTTACTGATTGAATTTGGTGGCGGTCAATACCGAGGAATGACAGCGGTAGAGGCTCCGGTAGATCCCATCGTTATCCCGCTGGACCCGAACTTGCCTGGAGAGGTTGGGGGGCTTGCTCTCGACGAAGTCACTATCGAGACGCAGCTTCGTGAGGTCGGCTGTGAGGTAGAGCGCGCGGGGGCAGTGTTGCAGGTTCTACCGCCGACATGGCGCCCGGACCTAACAGATCCTTATGACTTAGTCGAGGAGGTGCTGCGATTAATCGGCTATGACAAGATTCCATCGCAACTGCCATCTATTCCGGCACAGCACGGTTTGTCCATGGGGCATCGGATTCGGCGTCGCGTGGGTCTGTCCTTAGCCGGAGGCGGGTACACCGAAACTCCGGCCTATCCCTTCATCGGCACTGACGAGCTTGACGGATTGGGCATTCCCGTCGACGATGCTCGACGGAGACTCGTGCGACTCGCTAATCCACTCAGCGATAAGCAGCCCTATCTGCGCACATCGCTATTGCCGGGCCTGATAGCGACCGCGCGCCGCAACGTGTCGCGCGGTGCGGAGGATATTGCGCTCTTTGAGCAGGGTGTTGTCTTCTTCGCTGGCGAGCAACGGGCCGATGCCGCGCCGCGCCCAGATGTTGCTGATCGGCCCAGCGATAGTGAGCTAGCGGATTTGGATGACCTCTTGCCGCACCAGCCGCGTCACGTATCGGTGTTGCTGACCGGTGCCAAGGAACCGGCGGGTTGGTGGGGTGCCGCTCGACCCGCATCGTGGGCTGATGCGGTAGCGGCTGCGCGGCTGGTAGCCACTGCGGTCGGAGTTGATCTCGAGGTAACTTCGGGTGTGAATGCGCCGTTCCATCCGGGACGTTGCGCCGTACTGCGAAATGGTGATGCGGTAGTCGGTTACGCAGGGGAGCTACATCCGAAGGTGGTGGAACGATGCGATCTTCCCGACCGGACCGCGGCTATGGAACTGGATCTCGACGTACTAATTGATCAAGCGCAGGATATTGTTCCGGCTCCGGACATCCAGACGATGCCCGTTGCGAAGGAAGATATCGCCTTGATTGTTGGCGAAGATACTCCGGCGCAGGATCTGGCTGCGGCGGTTGCCGAAGGCGCTGGAGATTTACTGGAGTCCATCCGTCTCTTTGACGAGTACACCGGTGAACAGGTGGGTGTCGGACGAAAGTCATTGGCCTTCTCGCTCAGGTTTCGGGCTCCAGACCGCACCCTCACCGCTGAGGAAGTTACCGAGGCTCGTGAGGCAGCAGTCGCGAAAGCAGTAGAGCGATTCGGAGCAGTGCTGAGAAGTTGATATTGCCGGGTCATCGGTTGGTTCAGGAAGTGGCCCAACAAACAATATGTAGGGCATTCGACGGAATCGGGATGCCGTAGTCTTGCCTATGTGGCTAATCCGACTGTAAATACTGAAATCGCCGCCAGATCCGTGGGTCTCTCTAAAGTTTATGGATCTGGGGACACCCAGGTCGTAGCGTTAGATGAAGTCGACTGTGAGATCCCGACGGGTGGCTTTACTGCGGTGATGGGTCCGTCCGGCTCCGGTAAATCGACTCTGATGCATTGCCTGGCTGGGTTAGATTTCATTAGTTCGGGGGAGGTGTTCCTCGGGGAGACCTCGTTGGCATCTCTGTCAGATAGCCAAATAACTAAGTTGCGCCGCGAACAGGTTGGATTCGTTTTCCAAGCCTTTAACCTAGTGCCTACATTGTCAGCCGAGGAAAACATCACGCTGCCCATGGATATCGCGGGACGAAAGGTGGATTCAGACTGGTTCGACTTAGTAGTCGACACTCTGGAACTCCGACCGAGATTGGGGCATCGCCCATCAGAGTTGTCCGGAGGTCAGCAACAGCGAGTGGCCTGTGCTCGAGCGATCGTTTCTCGACCAACTGTGATTTTCGCTGATGAGCCTACTGGCAACCTGGACTCTCGCGCTGGTGCCGAAGTGCTCGGATTCCTCCGTCGCAGTGTCGACGAGTTTGGTCAGACTATTGTCATGGTCACGCATGACCCGGCTGCCGCGTCGTACGCAGATCAGGTGCTGTTTCTCGCTGACGGTCGCATCGTCGACATGATGCCCGAACCTACTGCTGATCGTGTCTTGCAGCGAATGATCGCTTTCGAGGCAGGTCGTACCGACTGATGCTGCGCACAACTCTTCGGACCGCCCTTGCGCACAAAGGTCGCTTAGTACTCAGCACCCTTGCGGTCGTGCTGGGGGTGTCGTTCGTTACTGGAACGCTGATCTTCACAAATGCATTGGACCGTACCTTCGTGAGCATCATCGAAGGTAGCGCTCAGGATGTACTTATTACCCCCAAGTCGGCGGTAACAGAGGATTTCACCTCCGATCGCGGTGACTCGGAACCATTACTTATCGAAGACACAGTCGTCTCAGAGGCTGCTGGCGTCGAAGGTGTCCAAGCTGCCGAAGGCGGGATCAACCGCAATGGTGCCTTTCTGCTGAACAAAGATGGTGACGTTGTCGGAGCGGTAGGACCGCCAGCCTTGGGCGTCAACTGGTCCCAAGACCCGGTATTGAGCACCGCGACCATAACCTCTGGTCAGGAGCCGAAGCGATCCGGCGAAGTCGCGGTAGATGAAACAACATTTCCTGATCTGGGTATTGAGTTGGGAGAAAAGCTAGAGGTCATCACTCCAGGTGGTCAGATCTCAACCACCCTCGTGGGCGTATTTCGTTTTGGTGAAACAGGCGGCCTAGCTGGGGCTACTGTTACTGCCTTCGTGCCAAAGCAAGCCCAGGAGCTTTTTGCCAAGCCGGGCGAGTGGACGCAGGTGGAAATTGCGGTGGCAGACGGATACTCCGACGAGGAGGTTGCAGAGTCGCTGCGCCAGACCCTCGCTGGCGACAAACTCGAGATTAAGACTAGAGCCCAGCAGGTCGAAGAGCAGAGCGATGCATTGCGGCAGGGCCTATCCTTCTTCAACTATTTCTTGATTGGCTTTGCAGCAGTCTCATTATTTGTTGCGGCATTCTTGATCTACAACACTTTCTCCATGCTGGTGGCGCAGCGTTCCCAGGAGTTTGCCTTGTTGCGCGCCATCGGCTCCACTCGTCGACAGGTATTGGGAGCGGTGCTCACCGAGGCGATACTGGTCGGTTTGGTATCGGTCGTCATCGGAATCGCGGGAGGCTATCTACTAGCTTTGGGTCTCACGGCCCTCTTCTCTACGTTTGGGCTCAGCCTGACGGCGGGAATCGCGTTGACTCCGGCAGCGGTCGGTTGGGCTTTGGCCATTGGCGTCGTGGTGACCTTGATCTCAGCCCTGTTGCCTGCGGTGCGCGGGTCTCGGGTGCCACCAGTAGCCGCGCTTCGCGAATCGTCTGGAGCAAGAGAGGGAGTCGGGAAGGTCCGTACCGCTTTTGGCTTCTTGCTCCTCTTAGGTGCTGGACTGCTGATTTGGCTCGGCTTAGATCAGACCGAAACTGGCGATCGAGCCAGGCAAGTGGGCATTGGCGTTTTATTGTTGCTGATAGCCATTTTGCTGCTTGCCCCTCTTCTCGGGGTTGCTCTGGTCCGCCTCGTGGCACCGATTCTTTCCCTGGTCGGACGTACCAGCGGTAAGTTGGCCGCTCGAAATGCTCTTCGAGCACCGCGTCGCCTAGCTACTACTGCGAGCGCTCTGACTATTGGCCTGGCCCTCGTAGTCTCAGTAACAGTGGTGACGGTATCGGCCAAGGAATCGGTCAATGATTTGATCGATCGGGCATTCCGTGCCGATCTGATTGTTGCTACCGAGACGCAACAACCGTTTGATCCACAGATCGCCTCTGACATCCGTGAAGTGACCGGTGTCGAATACGTGGTGAGCGAATCCGGGGGACCGGTCCAGATTGACGGCAAGGAGGGCAGCGTCACCGCCATCGGTGGCGGACCGCTCGATGCAGTTGCCGACCTCACACAAGAGTCTGGTGACCTGGAGAAGTTTGGTGGTACCGGTGCCGTGGTCAGCTCGGATCTTGCCGGCGAGAAGAATTGGGTAGTCGGCGATCAGCTGAAAATCTTGTTCGCGAGCGGACAAGAAGAATCTTTCGAGATCGTCGGGATCTACGAGGAATCGAGCCTGCTGACCGGGGTAGTTATTGATCTCGAGGAGTATCGGGCTGTAGGCGGCGCCGCTCAGGACCAGTTGCTGTACGTAGTGACTCAAGATGATGCGAATACAGACCAAGTCCTTAAAGACGTGGAAAAAATCGCGAAAGCAAATCCACTACTACAAGTGTTGGATCAGACTCAGGTCAAGGAAGACAACTCGGCTCAGTTAGATCAACTGTTGTTCTTCGTATACGGCCTATTGGGGCTGTCGGTGATCATCGCCGCGCTGGGTGTGGTCAACACGTTGAGCCTGTCTGTGGTCGAGCGGACCCGGGAGCTGGGTCTCCTGCGTGCAGTTGGCGCGACTCGGCGACAGGTGCGCCGCGCGGTCCGCTGGGAGGCAGTCGTGGTGTCGCTCTTGGGGGCGGTATTGGGAATTGGAGCGGGGCTAGTCATTGGCGTCGGTCTGCAGCAGGCCCTGAAGGACGCCGGAATTGAGACGTTAGCGATACCGGTTCCTGCGTTGATATGGATTGTCGTGCTGGCCATGGTGATTGGAATACTCGCGTCAGTTCTGCCCGCTCGCAGGGCATCTCGGCTCAATATCTTGGATGCCATCGCAACGGAATAGTACGGAT
Source organism: Micrococcales bacterium (assembly GCA_002699445.1). GTDB lineage: Bacteria > Actinomycetota > Actinomycetes > S36-B12. The sequence continues at coordinate 72,746 of PAAU01000020.1, forward strand.
ACCGACTGCAGTTGAGTGAGCTGATTCATTCCCAGCCCAGCCGCC